>PMOY01000413.1 GCA_003165655.1 Solirubrobacterales bacterium | reverse complement strand
GAGTCCGCGGCGCTGCCCAGCGGCCCGGCGATGTACACGGACATCCCCGCGTCGTTCGCCCGCGCGATGTCCTGCAGGCTGGTCGCCGCGCCGGAGGCCTTGTTCCAGCCTTGGGAGCCCAGGTTGACCGGCACCAGGGTCTCGATCGCCTTTCCGTCCTGCGAGACGATCGGCCCGGCCACCTCCCCGCGGACCACGCCCGCCACTCCCGCGAACCGGGCCAGGTCAGCCGCCGCCTTGGCCTTGTCCGCGCTGGTCAGCCCGGACGGCCGCTCGTACACCACGACCGCGGTGAAGATGTTCGGGGACTGAATTCTCGACTCCAGGTTCAGCACCTGGGTCGACTCGGCCTTGGCCGGCAGCCACGACGACGAGTCGTTCTTCTCCGCGCCGGTTAGCTTGCCGGACAACGGCCCAGCCAGAGCCACGATGATCAGCCAGAAGAGCACCACGCCCACTTTGGCCCGGCGCCCGCTGGCAAAGGTGATGATGGCGCGAGCTCGGCTCATGGTGATTCCCCGTCACGTCATTGGTCTAGTCCTGTCGCAGAAACTCTCAGGCACAGGACGCGCGAAGTCAAGACATATCTTGATTGCAAACGGTTGCGAAACCTAGTCTTAACCGTCGCTCCGGGACTTCCACGGTCTCCGCCTCGCACTTGCACCCGGGACGGAAGCGCAAGCGCTACGCCGGGATGCTTGCCATGATGATTTCCTGCGCGTGGGCGGTGTCGAGGTATTTCGCGCCCGGCGTGGATTTTGCCGTTACGCACTTCGAGCAGGTCGTGGTAGTGGTTGTGATATTCCTTGCCGGTGGCCGACACGCCGTCGGCGATCATCTCGACCGCCACCCGGTCGCCCTGGGCCGTGACCCCGGTGATGGTCAGGCGGAGCCGTTGGGCATTCCCTTCCCGATCGTGGCGAGCATCTCCCTTTCTGGTCGGCGTACTTCGTCAGATGGCCATCCGGCCGCCGTCAGCGGCGATGACGGCGCCGGTGATGTAGCTGGCCTTGGGCGAGGCGAGGAAGACGATCACGTTGGCGATCTCCGCTGGCTGGGCGGCCCTGGCCATGATGGTGGTGGCGCCGACGGCGTCGGTGACCTCGGGCGGCTGGATGTTGGTGTAGACGGGGCCGGAGGCGACGGTGTTGACGCGGACGCCGGCGCCGGCGAACTCTGCCGCGAGACGTTGGTCGCGAACGACTCATCCAGTCCCCTCGAGGCGGCCCTCGACACCATTCTCGACCACATCGACTCACTCACCGCGCCGCGCGCGGGTAGGCTCGCGGCCGAACCCACCAACGGAGGAAGACGATGGCCGAAACCCCGACACTGTTCGTTTGCCACGGCGATGACGGCGGCCCGCGGATGCATCCGTGTCGCCGCGTGCAGGAGGCGCTCCGCGCCGCGGGGATCGAATACGAGAAGGTGATCGCCGGCCACGGCAGCCCGATTCCCTTCCGGCGCCAAGGCTCGCGTGATGAGCTGCGCGATGCGACCGGAGCGACGAAGCTGCCGACACTCAAGCTGCCCGACGGGACGGTCATCACCCACTCCCGGGCCATCCTGTCCTGGATCGGCCGGCAGAAGTGATTCCCCGGCGCGGGTCGGCGCCGGGTAGACCTGGTGCTCCTGCGCGCGACTCTGCGCGGTGACGAGCACCGTCACGGACGCGATCGCGCCAGCGCGAGCGTTTCCGGGGCGCGGCCCCGGACGCGATCGCGCGAGCGGTCCGGGGCGCGGCCCGGGCCGGCCGGTCTGGCTGCCTGGCGGAGCAGCCGAGCGGGTCCCGTTGCGAGCTGTGTGATCTCCGTGATCGGGAACCGATTGGCTCGTGCCTGGCAATGAGGGGTGTCCAGCCGGAAACTCGAAAGGCTTCGCCTGAGATGAGAGCAGAGCGCTCAGCCATGCGCGCAGACCGCCGCCCCATGCGGCTCGATGGCGGGGATTCCGACGCCGACGTGATCCGCCGGTCCCGGCTCCAACCCGGCGACTTCGCCGTGATCTTCCGCCGGCACGCACCGCGGATCCGACGCTACGTGGTCCGTCGCGTCGGTCCCGACGCAGCCGACGATGTCATGTCAGAGACATTCCTCGCCGCCTTTGCGCAGCGGGGCGAGTACCAGTCTGCCTACGGTGACGCGCTGCCATGGCTGTACGGGATTGCCACTAACCTCATCGCGCGCCACCGCCGGGCTGAGATCCGGCAATACCGCGCCCTGGCCCGGAGCGGATCTGATCCGGTCATGGAGCCGTTTACCGACGCTGCGGCGGAGAGAGTCACCGCGAGCGGGATGCATCGGCGACTGGCTGCCGCTCTCGCCGCGCTTCCGGCTGCGCATCGCGACGCGGTGCTCTTGGTCGCCTGGGGGGATCTCACATATGCCGAGGTGTCGGTGGCGCTCGGGGTCCCGATAGGGACCCTTCGCTCACGAGTGAGCGGAGCCCGCGACAGGCTTCGGGCCTCGCTGGCCGATGGCGACCCAGCGGCCCTGCTGGACGACCATACGGACGAGTCAAAGGACGGGACGCCATGAATGAGATCGAGCTTCTGAGCCTCATGCGGAACGACGTTCCCTGCGAGGAGATCACGCCGCAAGTCGAGCAGGCGTTCCTGGAAGCCATCGCGACCTCGGACTTGAGCACATTCCCGCGGAGGCAACGCGGGATGCGAGGTCTCCGCGGTGCCATAGGCCCGCGTGCCCGCTGGAGGCTCGCGATCGCGGGCGGGCTGATCGCGGCGCTGGCCGCCGGACTCGCGGCGACGGGGATCAGGGTGCCCGATCGCTCGCCCGGCTCGGGCGGAGCGGCGACAGCACCGAGTGCCGACCAGCCGCTCACGCTGACCGAGCTCGCCTACCGGGCATCGGCAGCGGCGCTCCAAGGCAGAGATATCAGCCCGAATCAGTGGGTGTACCGCGAGATCGAGTCCTACGGCGGTGTCGGGCTCTCTGACCCGCGCGGGGTACGCACCACTGACGCGAACTGGATGACGGCCAACGGGCTCCACTGCGCAATGTGGATCCGGGTCGGCGGCAGGCGGGAGCTGTCGGGCCGGGAGTGCGGCGGGGTGGAGCCGAGCTACGCCCAACTGAGCTCGCTGCCATCCGATCCGGCAGCCATTGACCGCTACCTGGCCCAGCCCGGGCCGGGGGAGGGGGCCACGACCGCGCTACGAAACGACCAGGCTTTCTTCCGGATCGGCCAGATCCTGAACATCTACGCGCTCGACCCGAAGCTGACCGCAACGTTGTATCGCGCACTCGCCGACATCCCGGGCGTGACGGCGCTCAACGATGCGCGCACCGCAGCGGGTCAGGCCGGGGTCGCCTTCGTTCTGCCGGCCCCTCCCGGCTCCGGCCTGCCGCAGGACGAGCTCATCCTCGATCCCGCCAGTTACAACCTCATCGGTTGGACCGAGATCGACGAGGTCGGCGACCAGGTACATGGCGTGCCGGCAGGCGAGATGCAGGCGGCTTCCGTATTGGAGGAAGCGTTCGTCTCCGGACCCGCCGTCCAGCCCTAGCAGACGACGCGGGAGTCACAGCGCGGGGCGGGCTTCTGCAACATCTCTGCCTCGGGCGCAGGAAGCTTCCGGTCCGCGTGCCACGATGAATGCGTGAGCAGCACCGCCTCGGAGACGTTCCCCCTGACCGCGCTCAAGCGTCTGCGGACGCTGACCGGCGCCGATCGATCCCAGTTTCGTCCCGGGCAGCTCGAGGCGATCCAGGACATCGTCGCGGATCGCGCGCGGGTGCTCTGCGTGCAGCGCACCGGGTGGGGAAAGTCGGCCGTGTACTTCGTCGCGACCGCGCTGCTACGCGAGGCCGGCGCGGGGCCGACGTTGATCATCAGCCCGCTGCTCGCGCTGATGCGCAACCAGATCGCCGCAGCCCGGCAGCTGGGGCTCCGCGCGTACACCGTCAACAGCACGAATCGCGAGGACTGGAACGATGTTCGTGATCGGCTCGCCGCGGACACGATCGACCTGCTGCTGATCAGCCCGGAGCGGCTGAACAATCCGCGCTTCCGCGAGGGAATGCTGCCTCTGTTCGCCGCCTCGGTTGGACTGCTGGTCATCGACGAGGCGCACTGCATCTCGGATTGGGGGCACGACTTCAGGCCTGATTATCGGCGCGTGAAGGACATGCTCGACGCCCTCGCGCCCGGGGTTGCGGTGCTCGGCACGACGGCGACCGCCAACGACCGCGTCGTCGGCGACGTGCTCGAGCAGCTCGCGAGGACCGGCGGCGACCCGTTGCGCTCCTACCGCGGTCCGCTGGCTCGGACCAGTCTCCGGCTCGAGGTGCTCGAGCTTCCGCGCCCCGCCCAGCGGCTGGCGTGGCTGGTCGAGCACCTGCCCGCGCTCCCGGGCTCGGGAATCGTCTACACGCTGACCAAGCGCGACTCCGAGCAGGTGGCGACGTTCCTGACCGCCAACGGGATCCCTGCCCTCGCGTACAGCGGCGAGCAGGAGACAGAGGATCGGATCGTCACCGAGGAGCGCCTGCTGCGCAACGAGATCAAGGCCGTCGTCGCGACGAGCGCGCTGGGAATGGGTTACGACAAGGCCGACCTGACGTTCGTCGTCCACTATCAGGCGCCCGGCTCGGTCGTCTCGTATTACCAGCAGGTCGGCCGTGCCGGACGCGGCGTCGATCACGCCGATGTCGTCCTCCTCCGCGGCGGCGAGGACCGCCGGATCCAGGACTTCTTCATCGAGCAGGCGTTCCCCGCGCGCGAGCGGGTCGCCGCGGTCCTCGACGAGCTGGCGCTCGCCGGCGAGGAAGGTCGCACGACGCGCGAGCTCATGGCCGTGGTGAACCTCGGCATGGGCCGCATCGAGGCGATGCTGAAGATCCTTGACGTCGAGGGCGCGGTGCGCCGAGACGGCACGCGCTGGCAGTCAGTCCCCGGCGCGAACTGGACCTACGATGCCGAGCGCTACGCCCAGGTCACCGCTCTGCGCCGCGCCGAGCAGGACGCGATGGCTGCGTTCGGCACCGACGGCCGCTGCCTGATGCGCGTCCTCCAGGAGGAGCTCGACGACCCAGACCCCCAGGACTGCGGTCGCTGCTCGGTCTGCACCGCGGCGCGCTTCGCGCAGCCGCCGGACTCGGCGCTCGTCGAGCTCGCCGGACGCCACCTCCGCTCGAGGCCGGTGGAGCTGGAGGTCAAGAAGATGGCGCCCGACGCCGCCGGCACGATGCGAAAGATCCCCGAGGACGCCCGCATCGAGCCCGGCTGGGCGCTCGCGCGCTTCGGCGACGGCGGCTGGTGGCCGGCGATCGAGCGTGGCCTCCGTACCGGGGCGTTCGACGACGAGATCGTCGTCGCGCTCGCGGACATCCTGCGCGGCGCGGATGCGCTCGGCGCCTGGGTCACCACAGTCCCCTCCGCGCGTCGGGGCGACGTGCTCGGTCGGCTCGCCGAACGCCTCGCGGCGGCGCTTGGGGTACCCGACGTCGAGCTCGTGGCGCGCACCAAGGCTCGCCCGCCACAACGTGAGATGGCCAACACCGTCCAGCAAGCCGCCAACGTCCGCGGTGCCTTCGCGGTCATCGCCGCGCCCCCACCGGGCACCGGCATCCTGCTCGACGATCGTCGCAGCTCGGGATGGACGCTGGCGATGGTCGGCGGTCAGCTGCGCCGCGCCGGCGCCCAGCGCGTCGTGCCGCTCACGCTCGCGACACTGATCTAAGGATGAGCGTCAGCCGGTCCCGCAGAAGGACGTCAGGTCGCCGGTCACGCTGACGATGCCGAGTACACGGCCGTCGTGATCGACGACGGGCACGCGGCGCGCGTCGGTCGACAGCGCGAGCTCTTGCCCCCGGGTCGCCGATGCTTCGGGCGCGACCGTCGGGCTGTGCTGCGCGACTTCAGCCGCCACGCGCTCGGGATCGTCCTCGCCGGCGACGTGGGCCGGGGTCAGGGAACCCACGTAGCGTCCGTCGTCGGCGAGGACCGCCATCCGGCGGCTCGAGCTCGCCGCGAACCAGTCGCGGACATCGGCGATCGTCGCGCTCGCCGGCAGCGCGGTGAACTTCTCGTGCAGGACGTCCGCGACGGTCAGACCCACGGCATTGTCGATTCGCATCTTGGGCACAGACCGCACCGTAGCAAGTGGCCTTCGGTCTCAGTCTCGCATGCGGCGCACTCCGCGTTCTCGGACGGATTCAGGAGCGCGGAGAACTGATCTCGATCGCCGGCAGGCGCGTATGAGCAACAGATCAGCCAACGCGAAGGCTGGAACCATCGACGTTTGGCGTGTTCGACGTCTTCTCCGACGACACGGCCCGCGATGCGCACCTCGCCGGCGGCGTCGGCCAGGCGCTTGGGTCGAACACCGGAGTGCTGTTCTCTGAGCCATCGATCGAGATGATCGATGTCCTCGCCGACAAACTCCCCGGGTAATCGCCGGCTGCAGGGTCGCGGGCGCGTCGGCGTGGTCGGGACCGCCGTCTCGGCTCCCGTCACGGGATCGGCCGCGCCTCTGCCCGGATCACGAGCGCCACCGCGAGCACGATGATCGTGCCTCCGAGGATGGTGGTGGTGCTCACTCGCTCGCCGAGAAGCACCGCTCCGAGCGCCACGGCGACGACGGGGTTCACGTATGCGTACGTCGAGACCTGTGAGATCGGCGCGTGCTGGAGTAGCCAGACATACGCGGTGAAGGCGAGCACGGAGCCGACCACGGCAAGATATGCCACTGCAAGCAGGGAGTCTGCGGAGGCGTGGAGCGCCAACGTACTCCAGTGCTCGCCGAGGAGCGGCCCGAGAACGGCCAGCGCCGCTCCCCCGATCACCATCTCGAGTGCGGTGCCGACCGCGGCGTCGCCTGGCATCGGCAGCCGGCTCGAAGCCCAGGAACCGAGCGCCCACGACAGAGAGGCAGCGAGGACGATCAGCAGATCGGGCACGCTGACGCCCTGCTGCCGTCCTCCGCGCAGGACGAGCAACGCGACGCCGAGAAACCCGACGCCGAGCCCACCCAGCGTCGCGTTTCGAGGTCGGTCTCGGGTGAGGATGCGGATCACGAGCAGCCACAGCGGCACCGACGCGACGACGAGCGCGGCCAAGCCGGCCGGCACGTGACGCTCGGCGTAGGAGACGAATCCGTTGCCTCCGGTCAGGAGGAGAACGCTGACGAGCGCCACCGAGGCGAGCTCGCGGGGACGCACCCTGGGAGGCGCCCCCCGGCGAATCGACAGGAAAGCGAACATCGCAGCCCCCGCCATCAGATATCGGATCCCGGCTCCGATCAGCGGCGGGATGGTCCGGTCCATGATCCTGATCGCGACGTAGGTCGAGCCCCAGGCAAGGTAGACGACGATCAGCGCAGCCCACACCAGCGTCGGCGACGCTCGGCCTCGATCGACGGGGGCTCGACCTCGATCGACCGGGGCAGTGGGGACGCTCATCCCCCTAGGATGGCCTGCGCGCTCGCCCCGCGCATCGGGAGTTCGCAACCGATCCGCGGCGAACATGCCTTACGCGCGGACCCCGGCTGGCAACTGCGCAATGCGGGGCTCTCAGCCGGTCACGCGAGCGCTCGCCTCCTCCTGGTTCCGTGGGCGTTCGTTGCCGAGCGCGCGCCTGCCGGCCGCGAGCCGCTCGCGTTCGAGGATCGTGCTCTGCGCCTCGGCGCGATTGAGCAGCTCGTCGAGATTTGTCGCCGCGAGTGACGGATGCTCGCCTGCGACTTCCTTGAGCGCTCGCCACATACGCCGCTTCCCCTCGACCCCGAGGGCGAGGGTCTCCAGTGCCATGAACGCCCCGTGCTCGGGCTCGCCTGAAAGGATGCCGGCGAACTTCACCCGGCTGGCCTTCTCGGCGAGCCATCCGGTGGCCTGCTTGACGGGGTTCGGGGAGGTGCCCATCCGCTTCATCAGATCGAGAAGCGTCTCACGGTCACGTTCGATCTCGATCGCGATCGACGCCATCAGCTCTCCGAGCGGGCTGCCCGCGTGGCGGTCTCGGATCTGCTCGGCGAGATCGGTGCCGAGCGTCGCCCCACCGAGATGGTCGTTCAAGTACACATCCATCGCTGTATCAGCCATGCGTGCATGTCTCCTTTGTGAGTGAGGCGAGCCGCTGACCCGCGGAGCGGTCTTTCGGGCCGGCCGCGGCATCGCACTCTGTGTCTACCCGCGGATGGCTCAAGGCACGCGAACTCGGGCTCGGCTCGTGCGCACCGGCGGCGCGCGCGGACCGGCGCTGCCGGCAGAGCGGCGCCTCCCCGCGACGGCGGGGCGCGAACGTGGCTGCTCGCGCCCCGTGGGAGAACCTCACGCGCGGTTCGCGCGTCCGGCCACGAGCTCGGCGGCCTGGGCGGAGGCGTGGCCGTCGCTACTCCCGTTCTCGTGCCCGAGGCCGGCGGCCACCCGAGCTCCCAGCTCCGGGTCGACGTTCGCCCAGTAGGCGATCACCCGTAGCTGCATCTCGTCGCCGACCTCGCTGCTCGCGTGACTCACGATGTTGGTCACCAGGTGCTCGCGATCGACGTCGCTCATAACCTCGCGATAGAGCGTCCCGGCCTGACCGAAGTCGTCGTCCTCGCGGTGCTTTTCGTACGCGTAGCGTCCGAGCTCACCGGCGTCCACCGGCCAGCCGAGGTCGGCTCCGCGAGCGGGGTCAGCCTGCGGGCCACCGTAGCTATTCGGGGCGTACACGGGTTGTGCTCCGGCATGGCGATAGGTCATCGCCCCGTCCTTGTTGTAGGAACGCACCTCAACCTTGGGGGCGTTGATCGGGAGCTGCTCGTAGTTTGGACCGACGCGATGCAGATGGGTGTCGTGGTAGGAGAAGGTTCGTGCCATCAGCATCTTGTCCGGGCTCAGACCGATCCCCGGAACGAGGTTGGACGGATTGAAGCTGGACTGCTCGACCTCCGCGAAGAAGTTCTCAGGGTTGCGGTCGAGAACCAGGCGGCCGACCACGATCGGCGGGTAGTCACCGTGCGGCCAGACCTTGGTGAGATCGAACGGATTGAAACGGTAGTCGCCCGCTTCGGCGAAGGGCATGATCTGCATCTCGAGCTGCCACTCCGGACACTCGCCGGCATCGATCGCGGTGCGGAGGTCGCGACGATGGAAGTCCGGGTCCTCGGCGGTCATCGCCTTGGCCTCGTCGTCGGTGAAGTTCTCGGGGCCTTGGACTGTCTTGAAGTGGTACTTGACCCAGAACCGATCGCCGCCGGCGTTGACCCAGGAGTATGTGTGACTGCTGTAGCCGTTCATGTTGCGCAAGGTGCGAGGCGTCCCGCGATCGGACATCAGAATCGCTACCTGGTGCGCGCTCTCGGGCGAGAGCGTCCAGAAGTCCCACTGCATGTCGTTGGAACGCATGCCGGTGTCCGGGAGGCGCTTCTGCGAATGGATGAAGTCCTGGAACTTGCTCGGGTCGCGGACGAAGAACACCGGCGTGTTGTTGCCGACATGGTCGTAGTTGCCTTCCTCGGTATAGAACTTCAAGGCAAACCCGCGCGGGTCACGAACGGTGTCGGGGAACCCCTGCTCGCCCGCGACGGTCGAGAAGCGAGCGAACACCGGCGTGCGCTTGCCGACGGCCGCGAGAAACCCGGCCTTGGTGAACTGCGTGACGTCCTCGGTGACCTCGAAGAAGCCATGGGCGCCGCTGCCCTTGGCATGCACGACGCGCTCGGGCACGCGCTCACGATTGAAGTGCTGCATTTTCTGGACCACATAGTGGTCGTGCAATGCGATCGGGCCGGCTGGGCCGACCGTCAACGAGTACTCGTCGCTGGGGGCAGGTATCCCGGAGTCTGTGGTGCTCGCCGGAGGCTTGCTGTCGTCAGTCATGCGTTGATCTCGCTTTCGTCGCGGTGGAGTGGGCGCTCGCATTCCTCAGCCGACGGGGCTGCAGCCGCGTCGACTGCCCATCAGGATGATTTCCGCCTCGTCGATCGCGAAACACGCGATGCGCGTGAAGCCTGATGCGCCACCGTTGCGATGATGCCAGAGCGCTCCGACCGGCCCGGTCGGTACTCGCAGTCGCAGGTCCGTCGTGAGCGCTTCGCCCGCCCGACGGTCCGCTCCTCGCCCGATGCGGGCAGCGACGCGACCGACCGGCCGCTCATCGCCCGACACGGGGCCGCTACTCGCCCGAGCGTGGGGGTGCTTCGCCGGTCAGCTTCGACGCCAGTTCGTCGAGCAGGTCGGCGACCCGCTTCACGACGGGTTCTCGGGCCTCGCTGAGGCGCTCCGATGCCTGCGAACGAGCATCGGCGAGGATCTTCGAGAAGCTGTCGTCCGTCGTGACATACCCGAGCTCCTCGTCCGATGGACGTCGGGTGCTCTCGGCCGCTGCCTCGCGGGCTGCCTCCCGTGCCAGCTCGCGGGCCGAGTGGGCCTCGCGGATCTCGCGCTCGAGGTCGGCGAGCCGCGAATCGGTGGCTGGATCTGCGTTCGGGCGTAGGGGCGCCTGGCGCGTGCGAGGGGGTGGCTGGCGCGCGCGTGGGGCGGTCTGGCTTGGGCGTGGGGCGGTCTGGCTTGGGCGTGGGGCGGTCTGGCTTGGGCGTGCTGCGCCATCGCGCAGCTGCCGAATCTGCGCGTACGCCTCTTGGACCTCCTCGAAGCGACGCGCCGATGCGACCGAGCCGCCGTTGTGATCGGGGTGGTGAAGCTGCACCAGCCGCCGGTAGGTCGTACGAAGCTCGTTGTCGGAGACGCCAGGGCGGACGCCCAGCGTCTGGTACGGATCAAGCCGGCGCGCTGCCATCCTCCGGCGGATGCTAGTCGGCTCGTTGCGAGGCCACAGAATCGCGCCGCCGACCACACGCGTTCGCCACCGCACTCGGCCGTTTTATCGCCACGGTCCCGGGTAGCTCGTCGCCAGAACCAAACTCGAGATGAAGGAGTGATGACAATGACAGGCACGCTCGAAGGAAAGCGCGTCGCGTTTCTGTTCACGGACGGCGTGGAGCAGGTCGAGTTGACCGACCCGCTGAAGGCCGTCCGGAACGCCGGCGCGAACACCCAGCTGATCGCCCTCGAGCAGGGCGAGGTGCAGATGTTCGATCATCTCGACCGTGGTGACACGATCGAAACCGACCGTGCGGTCGCCGACGCCGATCCGTCGGACTACGACGGGCTCGTACTTCCCGGCGGGGTCGCCAACCCGGACCGGCTCCGCACCGACGAGGACGCCGTTAGCTTCGTGCGCGGCTTCTTCGAGCAGGACAAGCCGGCCGCGGTGATCTGCCACGGTGCGTGGACGCTGATCGAGGCGGACGTCGTGCGGGGGCGGACGCTGACGTCGTGGCCGAGCCTCAAGACCGACTTGCAGAACGCCGGCGCCACCTGGGTCGACGAAGAGGTACACGTCGACAATGGGCTGGTCACGAGTCGTCACCCAGATGACCTCCCGGCATTCTGCGCGAAGCTCGTCGAAGAATTCGCCGAGGGCAGGCACGAGCAGCGCGTCGAGGTCCGTGCGAGGTCGTGGTCCAAGCGCTCGTGAGCCTGAAACCGGGGTGACACCGAGCCGTGCGGCGGTTACCCCTGACCGCTGCCGGACGGAGTAAATCGGGACCCGCAGGCCTCATCGTTACGCGCCTCGGCGACACGGGTAGAGCGTGAAACCAGTCGAGCTGGTGCACGCGGTCGACGCGCCACAGCGGTGAAGCGCCGGTGGCGTCAGCGGCCGCGTTTGAGCGTGAGTCAGTCCTCGAATGTGAAGCCGTCCAGCACTCCGGTCAGCTCGAACAGGCGTTGGACTTGAGGCGACCCACGGCGAAGCGCGAGCCGGTGACCATTGGCCTGCGCGGACTGTCCCGCGCGGATCATCAGCTTGAGGCCGCTGCTGTCCATGAAATCCAGCCGGCTGAGGTCGATCAGTAAGCGCCCAGGATTCGTCTCGTACAGCTCCCGGAGCTGTCGGTCGAGCTCGGAGTCGATGCGAGGTCGAGGTCCCCCTCGAGCGCAAGAACGACTCCCTCGGCATCAATCCTGCACTGGATCCTCAGGGCGCCCGGCGTTGAGGCGCCGTGCGACGCGAGTTCTGTCATGACCCAAGATCCCCTTTCGCCACCGGTCGCGAATAGCTCCGTAAGAACACCAGATCATCCCTCCAGATAACGCTGATGGTTTGCTGGGTCGGTCCCTCTGACGATCTCGATCGCCGAAGTCCCAACCCTGGACCTTAGCCACCGCATTCCCTTCTCCAGTAGACCCGAAGGGGGAGCGGCCGGGGAAGAATCTAGCACTACTTCGGTCTACGCTGGCCCCGAACCGGACTACGGGCGGACCGCAAGCTCCGCCCAGACGCGATAGCCATCCGGCCGCTCGCACCCCCATCGCAGAGCCACGCGCTCGATGATCCGCGCACCCCAGAAGTTAAGACGCGCATCTCGCGCACGGTACGCTGTAGCGCTCCCCGCAGCCCGATCGTGGACCGAGATGACGAGACGGCCGCGGTGGATTCCCGCGCGTACCTCGAGCACGTGCTCCGGCTCGCGGCGCGAGCGCAACACGGCATTGGTGACGAGCTCGCTCGCCACCAACACGCCATCACCGAGAGGCAGACCTGCCTGATCGATCTCGGCGAGCGCGCATCGAACGATTGCGGGCGCGTGTCGATTGCACGGCACGTCCAACGCAAGGAGGTTTGACGGCGACTCGGACATCTGGAATTGGTTACCCGGCTCGGTGTGCAGCAAACCGGAGCGGGGCAGGCCGAGCTCCTGATTGGTCCGATGCCACGGTGATCGATGGCGCCGTCGACTAGATTCGGGGCCGGTTCATTCGTGCAGATCGACTCTCGTTCTCCGGCGCCCACGGTGCGCGCGACGTACCGCCTGCAGCTGAGCGGAAGCTTCGGCTTCGATCAGGCGCGAGAGCTGGTTAGCTACTTCGCCGACCTCGGGGTCAGTCACCTCTACCTCTCTCCGATCATGCAGGCTCGGGCTGGATCCACCCACGGCTATGACGTAGTCGATCCCACGCGCGTCTCTGAGGAATTGGGGGGCGAAGAGAGCTTTCGCCGGCTGGCCACGACGGCGCGTGAGGCCGAGATGGGGCTGATCGTCGACTTCGTGCCCAACCATATGTCCACCAGCGATGAGAATCCGTACTGGAGGGACCCTCAGCGTCGCGACCAGTTCTTCGACATCGATCGCGAGACCGGCTGGCACCGGCGCTTCTTCACGATCGACGGTCTCGCGGGCGTCCGCATCGAGGATCCCGAAGTGTTCGAAGAGACCCACCGCACGGTCCTGCAGCTGGTCAAGGAAGGCCTGATCGAGGGGCTGCGCATCGACCACCCCGACGGCCTCGCCGATCCTGCCGCCTACCTGGAGCGTCTGGCGCGGCGCGGCGTCGCGCTGATCTGGGTGGAGAAGATCCTGGAGGCCGGCGAGCAGCTGCGCGACTGGCCCGTGCAAGGCACGACGGGGTACGAGTTCGCCAACGACGTGACCGCGCTCTTCGTCGACCCAGCCGGAGAGCCGGCGCTGACCGACCTCTACTCGACGTTCACCGGCCACACAGAGCCCTTCGCCGAGATCGCCGACGAGGCCAAGCGCGAACAGGCCAAGTCGGCGTTCGAGCCCGAGCTCGACAAGCTGCGCTCGCTGTACGACGACCCTGATCTGGAAGCCGCGGTGGCTTCGCTCCGCGTCTATCGCAGCTACGTGGAGCCGTATGCTGGGCGCGTCGCGGCGGCTGATCGCGATGTGCTGGGGGAGCTTCCGGAGCACCTGCGACGAATCCTGTTGCTCGAGGAAAGAGGGCACGACGAGTTCGTCGTGCGCTTCCAGCAGACGACCGGACCGGTCATGGCCAAGGGCGTGGAGGACACCGCCTTCTATCGCTATCTCCGGCTCACCGCCCTCAACGAAGTGGGCGGAGATCCTGGGCGCTTCTCGTTATCGGTCGACGACTTCCACCGGGCCAATCTGGCTCGGAGCGCTCGGTTCCCACGACACATGCTTGCCTCCCAGACCCACGACACGAAGCGCAGCGGCGATGTTCGGGCCAGGATTGGCGCGCTGAGCGGGTTCTCATCCGAATGGCGAGAGCTCGTCCTGCTCTGGCATGAGGCCAACCAGTCGCTGCGGACTGGTCCTGGGCCTGACGCGAACGAGGAGTACCTGATCTATCAGACGCTGATCGGTGCCTGGCCGATCGGGCGCGAGCGCCTGAGCGACTATCTCGAGAAGGCACTGCGGGAGGGCAACGTCAACACCGACTGGAACAAGCCCGACGAGCGGTGGGAACGATCGGTGCTCGAGTTCGCCGCCGGGCTCTACGAACATGCCCGCTTTCGCGACTCGTTTGACCCGTTTGCGCGGAAGGTCACGGCCGCGGGTGAGGCCGCTGCGCTCGGCGCAACGCTATTGAAGCTCACGTGCCCGGGGGTGCCCGATATCTACCAGGGAGATGAGCTGTGGGCGTTGAACCTCGTCGACCCCGACAACCGGCGGCCGATCGATTGGGAGGAGCGTCGCGAGATGCTCACCGAGATCGACAACGGCGGCGTCGCCGGCCACGGGAGTGACAAGCTTGGCCTGATCCGCGAGGCGCTCGCGCTGCGCGCGCGCCGAGCCGAGGCGTTCTCCGACGCCTACACACCGCTGGAGGCGCCACGGGGCGTGTGCGCGTTCACTCGTGGCCACGAGGTCGCGGTGATCGTCGGCCTGAGAAGCGAGGCGGAGCTCGACCGCGTGACCGTCCCGAGCGGGGTCTGGCGCGACGTGTTGCCAGACCGTGCCGAGTTCGCGCACCTGAGACTTCTCGAGTTGTCCTGACTCCGGTGGCGGGTTTGAAATTCGTGGGCGCGGGTAAACGAACGGCCATGGAACTCGTGTCAACCTCCGCCGAAGCAGTGGTGTCAGCCCCCGCGGGACCGACCGTCGAACCACGCGGGAGCATTGGATGCCTGGGGACCAATGAGCTGTTCGCGCGCTGGCGTGAACACGGTGACCGGCGTGCGCGAGAGGCGCTGGTGCAGCGATTCCTACCGTTGGCGCGCAAGCTCGCCCGTCGGTACTCGGGGGCGTGTGAGCCGTACGACGACCTCGTGCAGGTGGCGAGCCTGGGTCTGGTCAAAGCTGTGGATCGGTTCGATCCCGAACGCGGCACTGCGTTCTCTTCGTTCGCGGTGCCGACGATCCTCGGTGAGCTGAAGCGCTACTTCAGGGATCTCGGCTGGTCGGTTCACGTCCCGCGTGGCGCTCAGGAGCTGGCTCTGAGGGTCGAGGACGCATATCAGAAGTTGACCGTGAAGACCGGTCGCGCGCCGAGCGTGAGCGTTCTCGCCGAGTACACCGAGCTCAGCATCGAGGATGTGCTCGATGGTCTGGAGACCGCGGCGTCGCATCACAGCGTCTCTCTCGATGCTCCGCACGATGATGGGGAAGGAGGATCGGGGACCCTCGGCGACACGTTCGGCGAGGAGGATGAGCGCTTCGAGCTCGTCGACGCGAGCGTCACAATCGCCGCCGCCGCCCGGAGCCTGTCCGCGCGTGAGCGTCGAGTGCTCAGGCTTCGCTTCGTCGAGGACCGGACGCAAACTCAGATCGCCCAGTCGATCGGCGTCTCTCAGATGCAGGTTTCGCGGATCTTGCGCGGGGCGCTGGAGAAGCTCCGGGAGCTGACGCAGCGCCCTGACCCGCCCCAGCCCGAGCGCCGACTCGCCGGTTAGATACGGCCAAGCTCCGTTGGTGGTCAGGCCGAGGCTGGGTCGGCGACGAGTTTGCACTTGTGTGGTCGGACGGACGCCATAGGAGACTGGATAGGTGATCGAACGGTGTCGACGACGGTCAACCTCGAGCTTGAGAGCCGACCCGAGTGCCTCGCCCTGGTGCGCGGCATGCTGGTGGGCATAGCCGACCTCCTGGGGTTCGATCAGGAGCTGCTGCACAACCTCAAGACCGTCGTCGGCGAAGCGTGCAACAACGTCATCGTGCACGCGTACGACGGCGAGCCGGGACCGCTGGCCGTAGGCCTCGAGATCGAGCAAGACCGGGTCGAGGCACTGGTGCGCGACTGGGGAAGGGGAATCCGGTCCCTCGCGCCGCCGGACGATCGCATCCACGTGGGACTAGCGGTAATCAGCGCGCTCGCCGACCGGGCGCAGTTCGTCCGCGCTCCCGATGGCGGAACCGAGGTCCGGATGGCCCTCACGAGCCGGCGCGGCATTCGGACGCTCCAGCCTCGGACCGCCACCACGCCCGTCGAGTACGTGCCGGTAGAGCTGTCGGGTGACGCGGTCTCGACGCTTTCGCCAGTGGGATTGCTGGCGGGCGTGCTCGGACGAGTCGCGACGGCCTTGGCCGCGCACGCTCACTTCTCGCTCGACCGGTTCTGTGACGTATACCTCGTGACCGACGTCATCGCCGCGCACGCGGAGCCTGCGGCCAGCAGCAACCGACTCAGCTTCGCGATCGCGGCGCGTGACAGGCGGCTGGAGCTGGCCGTCGGGCCGTTTCGGAGCGGAAGCGGTGAGCGGCTCCGCGCGGACACAGCAGCCGGTCGGCTCGGCTCAGCGCTCTCGTTGCTCGCTGTCCAGCTCGCCGTCGAACCGGTCGAGAGCGCCGAGATTTGGCGCATGGTCGTGCGCGACGAGTCCGATGCTTCTCCCGATCACGCCGTGCCTGCATGACCGCGAGGGTCAGGAGACCCTGAGCAGGACCGCGGTCACCTCGTCGTAGGGCGTCCGCTCAGCCGGAACCACCTCGGTCACGATGTACTCGCACAGATCGTGGAGATCATCCGGCCCCTCGGCGACGGCGCTGGCGAGGCGCTCCAGGCCGGTATCAAGCGACTCCCCGCGGCGCTCGACGAGGCCATCGGTGTAGAGAACCAACGTGTCACGCTTCCCGATCGGCTGGTGGAGGTCCGTGTAGACGATGTCGTCGATTCCCATCAATACATCCCCACCTTCGAGGTAGCGAACTTCGCCGGAGCTGCTCTGGAGGAGCGGTGGTGGGTGACCCGCGTTCGCCCACGAGACACTTCCATGGCCGGGATCGATGATCGCATAGAGCACGGTGAACATCTCGTCGGACCCGAGTGCGAGCTGGTAGCGGTTCAGCCGTGTGAGGACGTCTCCAGGCGTTCTCGTCTGTTCGTCTCCGAGCGCAAACGCCCGCGTAACGCTGCGGAGCTGCCCCATCGCCGATGCCGCCGGAAGGCCCTTGCCGGCTACGTCTCCGAGGACGATGCCGAGCCGCACTCCGCGCAACGCGAACGCGTCGTACCAGTCGCCGCCGACCTCGACGACGTCGCCCGCGGGCTCGTAGTGGGCCGTGAGCTCGAGTCCGGGAACACGGGGCAGGCGCTTGGGGAGCAGACCTCGCTGAAGCGTGGCCGCGATTCGATGCTCGTCGTCGTACTGCTGGGCATGGCGAATCGAGAGCGCAGCACGGTCGGCGATCTCACGGAGCAGCGAACGATCAGCGCCGGCGAACGAGGCTTGCGCCGACGGTGCGATACGCAGCAGACCCACCCGCGTTCCCTCGATCACCATCTGCATCTCCTGCCAGGCATCGGCCGTGAGCTGCGCGCCGATGCGGTCATCGCTCAGCACGCGCCCGCCGGCGACCCGGGTCACGATCGGCTCGCCGTGCTCCCGCCCGTCGATCCGAACCTCTGCGATCTCTGCATCGAACTGCTCGGCCAGACGGAACGCGAGCTCCGGCAGCAGCTCGTCCAGCGACAGCGCCTCGAGCGCATCGGTGAGGAGCTGGAGCTTGTTCAGGCGCTCGGCGGTTGCCTCCGCCATCGTCCGCGCGGACTGCTCGAGCAGCAGCTCCGCGCGAGCCTGCTCGGCGCGGCGGCGCGGGCTCAGGTCGACCCATTGGATGAGCACGAGCGGCTGCTCCAACTCGGCCGGATCGATCGACGAGACGTACGCGCACGTCCACACATAGGCGCCGGAGCTCGACTTCAGATGCACGTCGAAGCCGGATCGATCAGGGTCATCAGGACCGAGGTCGCCACCGGCGACGCGGTCGAGCGCCGCCGTGAGCCTCCCGCGATCGTCTGAGCGCGCGAGGCCCGCGACGTCAGTGCCGAGAAGATCCGTCGACCCGCGGTCGAGAAGGCGGGCAAAGGCGCGGTTTGCGCGGACGATCTTCCAGGTGTGGTCGAGCACCGTCTTACCGATCGGAGCGGCTTCGAATGCCCCGCGCAACAACGCCTCCGACCGTTTCAGCGCGCGCCGGCTGGCCTCGAGCTCGGCGAACGCGGCCACGTGGGAGCGCAGAAGCTCAGTGTCTGAAGCGTTGAGAACGTAGTCGACGGCTCCGACCCAGTAGCCCCGGACGATGTCCTCAGCCGCGTCGCGATCGGCGGTGAGGAAGACGATCGGGACCTCGCGCGTGTGACCCCGGGCTTTGATCAGTCGCGCCGTTCTCAGCCAATCGAGCCCGGACACCCCGGCGACGAGGACGACCAGCGCGAAATCGCGCTCGCTCAGGAGGTGAAGCGCCTCAGACTGGGAGGTCGCGGTCGCCAGCGAATGTCCGAGCGGCGCGAGCTCAGCCTCGAGCGCACACAGGTGATCCGGACGGTCCGCGACCAGCAGGATCTCAGGCATGGATTGAGCAGAGCAGCTCAGTCGCCGCCGGGTAACTCATCGGGAGCCTCAACGACGCTCAGCCGCTCACCGATGCCCGTCAGCATCAGCAGCCGCTCGACCTGCGGGCACGCATTGACCAGTCCGAAGCGCTGACCCGCGTCACGTGCCCGCTGGTGTGCCTTGACCAGGACGCTCAGTCCCGTCGAGTCCATGAACTCGAGACCTTTGAGGTCAAGGATGACGAGCTCCGGCTCGGCGCTCGCGACCCGATCGAGCTCTTTCTCGAGCGCGGGACTCGACGCCAGATCGAGCTCACCGCTGACGGCGAGCACGGTCGCGTTCCCGTCGCTCTGAAGCTCTACCCGCAAATGGCTCTGCACCTGGACGGCGAGCGTACCGGTTCTGGGCTGGGAGCCGCTCTCGTCCGACAGATGAGCGCTTGCGCAGGCGCGATCACGGGTAGGTGTCAATCACAACAAGCGACGGAGAACTCTGTCGCACATGCCTATCAGGGAGGTCGTCGTCACATGGTTGCGCTCATCATCCTGTTGCTCATCCTGGCCGTCTTTGGAGGACTCGGCTTCGCCGCCCACATCCTGTGGTTCGTGCTCATCGCCGCGCTGGTTCTGTGGGTCATCGGCTTCTTCGTCGGCGGCGTCGAGGCAACCGCGGGTCGGCGCCGGTGGTACGGCCGCTGGTAGGCGATGTCCGTGAACCCGTCAGCGCAATGAGTTTGGTGGACCCGTAGCTATGGACGTGAGCCACTCTGAAACAGAGACCGTCGGCGGTCAGAACAGCACGGACCCGCCCGGAGCCGTCTCCAACCAGAACGGGGAGGAGGCGGAACAGGGTCACCGTGACGCCGGCGAACAGACGGAGCCGCAGCCGGCACGGGCTACGCCGGCGCAGACAGAGCCTACGCCGCGGACGCGAGCTCTGTCGCCTTCTGCTTCAAGGCGCTGAGCAGCGAGTCGTATGCGTCGCTGAAAGCCTGCACGCCTTCGTCAACGAGCTCGCCGAGCACGATCTGCTCGACATCAACTCCAGCTTCACGCACTGCTCGCATCGTCTCGTGCGCGACCTCGACGTCCCGGTCTACCGTCCGTGCGGGCGTCGCGTGGTCGCGCGCGGCGGCCAGCGTCGCGTCGGGCATCGTATTCACCGTGTCCGGGCCGATCAGCTCGTCGACATAGAGTGTGTCGGGGTAGTCCGGGTTCTTCGTCGACGTCGAACCCCAGAGCGGGCGCTGGACGTTCGCGCCCCGTGCCGCCAACCGCTCCCAGCGGGGACCAGAAAACAGCCGGCCGAAGGACTCGTAGGCAAGCTTGGCATTGGCAACGGCCGCCCGGCCCCGGAGGTCGGGTCGGCCGAGGCGCTCGAGCTCAGCATCGACCTTGACATCGACTCGCGAGACGAAGAAGCTCGCGACGGACGCGCTGCGATCGACCGGCTCTTCTCGCTCGACACGGCGCTCGAGTCCGGCAATGAATGCGTCGGCGATCTCCTCGTAACGGGAGACGGCGAAGAGAAGGGTCACATTGACGTTCACGCCAAGAGTGGTGAGCTCTTCGAAGGCGCGCACGCCGGCCTCGGTTCCGGGAACCTTGATCAGGACGTTGGCGCGGTCGATCTTGCGTTCGTGCTTGCGCGCCGCGGCCACCGAGCCTTCGGCATCGTGGGCAAGCGAAGAGGGAAGCTCGAACGACACGTAACCGTCCTGGCCACGGGTCTCTTCAAAAATAGGGCGCAGGAGGTCCGCCGCATCCCGGATGTCGTGGTAGGCCAGGTGCTCAAAGATCTGTTGGGGATCGTCGGTCTCGCGCGCAAGCTTGCGAATCGCGTCGTCGTACCTGTCGGAATGGCCGATGCCCTTCTCGAAGATGCTCGGGTTGGAGGTCACGCCCGAGAGTCCGTCTCGCGCGATCAGCCGCTGGAGCTCACCGTCCTCGAGCAGCTGTCTCGTCAAATTGTCGAGCCACACCGATTGACCGAGTGCTTCGATCTCGAGCAGGCGGTTCGAGCGGGTACTCACGGACGCAGCGTACCCGCATCGAGAGTCCGCACACAAGCTCGCCCTCACGCCCGCCCGCGGCGCTCGTCACGGACGTCACGCATTCGCAAGCCTCGCCCACTAGGCTGGCGGGGCGCGTTTGGCACCTCAGTTCGCCGGGAAAGCGGTGATTACGCTGAATCTGACCGCAGACTTTTCGACGGTCCGCCTCGAGTTGGATAACCGACCCGAGTCGCCGGCGCTCGTGCGCGCCGCGCTGGCGGGTGTCGCCGAGCTGCTCGAGTTCGATACGGAGCTGTTCGATGACCTCAAGACCGCGGTCAGCGAGGCATGCAACAACGTTGTGCTCCACGCCTACGACGGCGAGCCGGGTCCGCTGGTCGTGGGCCTGGAGATCCAGCCTGACTGGGTCGAGGTGATGGTCCGCGACTGGGGGGGCGGGTTCAAGCGCGTCGCGGCGTCCGAGGAGCGGATGGGCGTCGGGCTCGCGGTGATCAGCGCGCTCGCCCATCGGGTGGAGTTCATCAGCGCGCCCGATGGCGGAACGGAGGTGCGGATGGCATTCACCGGCCGGGGCGCCGCGAGCCGGCCACTCGAGCGTGCGACGGACGCCGATCCTGTCACCGACCTCCCGATGCGGCTGTCCGGCGATGTGATCGTGACGCTCTCGCCGGTCGGGTTGCTGACAGGGGTGATGGGGCGCCTTGCGAGGGCGGTCGCCGCGAGAACTCACTTCTCGCTTGATCGCTTCGCCGACGTCTACCTCGTGACCGACGCGATCGCCTCGTTCGCGGAGGTCGCCGCGAGCGGCACCGGGATCACCTTCGCCGTCGCAGGTGCTCACCGGCGGCTGGAGCTCACGGTCGGGCCGTTTCGGGCCGGAAATGGAGCACGGCTGCAAACGGATGGTCTGTCCAACCAACCGGGATCACCGCTCGCTCTGCTCGTCGGCGAGCTTGCCCTGGAGCGGGTGAACGGATTCGAGATGCTGCGTGTGGTCGTAGAGGAATCCCGCGACTCGCCCGCCGATTAGTACGCGCGAGAGCGGGGAGCGAGCATGGTCGCGCCGTCCCGGCCGACGTTCGGCGCGGCGCTCTCGTCGGACGGACGCCGCGCATCCGAGCTCGCCGGTGTCAGTCAGTGAGCTCGGCCGGCGCGGAATCGAGGGCTGTCTCGATTGCCGCGATGAGGCTGCGGGCCGACGCTGCGGTGAGCTCGAGCGCGACCCGCGCCGAGGGCCCCTTCGTCGGGTCGGCGAAGTCGATATTGAGCGTGTGCTCGGCCATCGCATGGACCGGATGGTCGAAGTAGATCGTGCCGTCGGTGACGTGAAACCAGCTACCCCCGGGTCCCTTTGCGCTGCCGTCGAGGGCGGTCTGTACGGTCGCGTAGGTGCACATGCTCAGCCTCCGAGGTGCTCGCTGTAGAACGTCGTGATTCGTTCCCAGCCATCGTTGGCCGCCGCCACGCGGTACGCCGGCCGGTCGACGGCGAAGAAGGCATGGCCGGCATCGTCGTAGCTGTGGAACTCGTGGGGCTTGTGATCGGCGGTGAGGATCTCGTCCAGCTCGGCGACCTGCTCGGGGCTGGGATGGGAATCCTCCTTGCCGAACAGTCCCAGCAGCGGGCAGCGTAGATTGGTCAGCTGGTCGACGAGGTTGGTGACCTTGAGCGGGAAGCCCTCCGGCGGGGTGCCGGTGACGAATGCTCCGTAGCAGTCGACCGCGGCATCGAGGTCGAGGTTGCAGGCAGCGAGCACCGACTGGCGCCCGCCCGAGCAGTAGCCGATCACGCCCACCTTCCCGTTCGACGTCGGCAGCGACCGCAGATACCCCGCGGCGCCGGCGACATCGCCGATCAAGCGCTCGTCGGGCACGCCACCATTTGCCCGCGCGGTCGCCGCCGCGTCATCGGGCGCTGCGCCCGGCGCTTCGCGCCAGTACAGGTTCGGGCAGACCGCGTCGTAGCCGAGCTCGGCGAACCGCCGCACGATCTCCTTCGTGCTCCGGTCATAGCCGGGCATGTGATGGATGACGACCACCCCGCCCCGTGACCCCTCACCCGCGGGGCGGGCGAGGTAGGCCTCGATCTCGTCGCCGCCGTGGCCGACGAAAAATGCTGTCGCTGCGGACAACGATTCGCTCATGCTGCGGGATTCAAGCACGACTCAGAAGACGATGGTCGTGGCGAGCGCCGTGGGTGGTCCGGGCCGACACGTGATTCTCCGGAGACGCCCACGGCGAGAGGGCTGCCGGCGTTATGCTCGCCGGGCTGTGGCTGGGGTGGGACATAGCCGCCGAGATCCCGCCCGGGGAGGCGGTCCCGGGCGCGGCGGCGCTCGCGTCGTGGTGCGCAGCGCACAGGTCGCGGACGCCGAGGCCGTAGGCCGGCTTCTCCGTGACTTCAATGCCGAGTTCGACGAGCCCACCCCCGGCGCCGACGCACTCGCCGAGCGCGTGCGCGAGTTGCTCCGTCGCGATGAGGTCAGCGTCCTGCTCGGGGGAGACGAGCCCGACGGCCTGGCGGTGCTCCGATTTCGGCCCGCGATCTGGACGAACGCGCTGGAATGTCACGTCGCGGAGCTGTACGTGATTCCCGACCGGCGGGGTCGCGGAATCGGTCGGGCGCTGATGGACGCGGCGATCGAGTTGGCGCGCAGCAAGGGTTCGGACCACATGGACGTCGGCACCGGCGAGGACGACGTGGCTGCCCGAGCGCTGTACGAGAGCCTCGGGTTCAGCCATCGCGCGGGGAGACCCGACGGCCCGGTCAACTATTTCTACGAGCGGGATCTCTCGTCGCACTAATCTGGTGAAGCGATGCCCGCCGAGACCGAGAGCCCAGCCGGCGCGCCGACCCAAGGGGCGAGTACGCCGGGGAGGCGGCCCGCAATCGTTGTGGTCGATGACGAGCCGGCGGTGCTGGCGGCAGTCGCTCGCGACCTGCGTCGCGGCTTCGGCGAGCGCTTCCGGGTACTGCGAGCCACATCGGGGACCGAAGCGCTGGAGGTCTTAGGCGAGCTGCGCACGCGTGGAGACCAGGTGGCGATGCTGATCGCCGATCAACGGATGCCGGGAATGTCGGGCACGAAGTACCTGGTCGAGGCGCGCAAGGTCTTCCCCGAGGCCAAGCGCGTGCTCCTGACGGCATACGCGGACACCGAGGCGGCGATCGCCGCGATCAACGAGGTGGCGCTCGACTACTACCTGTTGAAGCCGTGGGATCCACCCGAGGAGCAGCTCTTCCCGGTCGTCGAGGATCTGCTGAGCACCTGGGAGGCCGGGGCCGCGCTCGAATCTGGCGGGGTCCGCCTGATCGGTCACCGGTTCTCCAAGGAGTCCCATGACCTGCGGGACTTCCTCGCTCGCAACCGAGTGCCGGCACGGTGGCTGGATGTCGAGCGCGACGGGGAGGCGCGGGAGCTGCTGAAGGTGGTCGGCATCGCCCCCGATCGCCTGCCGGTGGCGCTCCTCGAGGACGGTGCGGTGCTCGAGCGTCCGACGATCCTGGAGCTGGCGGAGCGTATCGGTGTCTCGGTCCAGGCGGCACAGGACCACTACGACCTCGTGGTCGTCGGTGGCGGCCCGGCGGGATTGGCGGCCGCGGTGTACGGCGCTTCTGAGGGCCTCAAGACGGTCATGGTCGAGCGCGAGGCGCCCGGTGGCCAGGCGGGACAGTCGAGCCGGATCGAGAACTATTTGGGCTTTCCGGCGGGGCTGAGCGGATCGGATCTCGCTCGGCGTGGGACCGATCAGGCTCGGCGCCTCGGCGCCGAGCTGCTCACCGTCCAGGAGGCTGTCGGCCTGCGCGTCGAGGGGTCCGGACGCCTGGTGGAGCTGAGCGGCGGAGGGGTGCTCAGCGCGAGCTGCATCATCGTCGCGTCCGGCGTCTCCTACCGCCAGCTCGACACGCCCGGTTTTCCTGAGCTCACCGGCTCGGGCGTCTACTACGGCGCCGCGATGACCGAGGCCCGCGCGTGCCAGGACCAGCACGTTGTGGTGATCGGCGGGGCGAACTCCGCAGGTCAGGCTGCCGTCTACTTCAGCGGGTATGCCGGCAGGGTGACGATGCTCGTGCGTTCGGCCCTCGAGAAGTCGATGTCGCATTACCTGATCGAGCAGATCGCGGCTCTCCCCAACATCGAGGTGCGTACGGGCAGCTCGCCGATCGCCGCCGAGGGGGAGGACGGCCGCTTGCGGCGCGTGCGCGTGCAGGGCCCCGGCGGCGAGGAAACGCTGAACGTCGATGCCTGCTTCGTGTTCATCGGCGCCTCTCCGCGCACCGATTGGCTCGCGGGCGTCGTCGCGCGCGACGACCGCGGGTTTATCCTCGCCGGCCGGGACGCCCAGGCCAACGGCTGGCCCCTGCAGCGCGAGCCCTTCGTGCTCGAGACGACCGTGCCCGGCGTGTTCGTGGCCGGCGACGTGCGCGCGCGATCGATCAAGCGCATCGCCAGCGCGGTGGGCGAGGGGTCGATGGCCGTCTCCCTGATCCACGAGTACATGGTCGAGGCGTGACCGACGCCTCGATCACGCTCGCCGAGCTGCGCACGGTCGACCTGTTCGACGATCTCGACGACGGCGAGCTCGCGCAGTGGGTAGAGGTCGCCCTCCCGAGCCATGTGCCCGTCGGCGGGGTGATCCACGAGCAGGGCTTGGAGCCGGTTGGGCTCCAGCTCCTGCTGGAAGGCGAGGCGCAAAGCCTGATCGTCGATCATGGGCGGAGCGAGCCCGTGGGTCGTCAGCGGGCGCCCACGTGGATGGGCGCGATCGCCGTACTCACGCAGGGTCCTCTCGGAGTGCGCATGCAGGCTGTGACCGACTGCCGGCTCGCCGTCGTCGCCTCCGAGGATTTTCGCCGGCTGGCCTTGGCGCAACCGTCGATCCATCGGCGCGTGATGCAGCAGGTTGCTCCGGTGATCGGCCGCATCACCGCGATCGAGCAGAACCGCGAGCGCCTCGCTTCTCTCGGCACGATGGCAGCCGGCCTGGCCCACGAGCTCAATAACCCGGTCGCTGCGGCAAGCCGCTCCGCCGCCCAGCTGACCGAGGCGCTCGACGTCATCAGCTCGGCGCTTGCCTGCTTCGTCGAGGCAGGGGTGGAACGAGCCGAGGCCGAGCAGCTTGTCCACCTTCAGCAGCAGGCGGTCGCGCACGCCGCCGCATGCACCGCGCTCGACGCGCTCGACGCCTCCGACGCCGAGGATGAGCTGCTCGCGCTGCTCGAGGCGCTGGATGTCGAGGAGCCGTGGCGGCTCGCCGAGCCGCTGGCGGTCGCGGGCGTCGACCAGCCATGGCTCGACCGCGTCGCTGAGCTGGCGGGCCCGGCGACCGGGGACGCGCTGCGCTGGGTTGCCGCCACGCTGACAGCCGGCCGCCTCGCCGCCGAGCTGGAGGAGTCTACGACACGCATGTCGACGCTCGTGGGCGCCATGAAGTCGTACTCCTACATGGATCGCGGCGACATCGTCGAGGTCGACCTCCACGAAGGACTCGAGACGACGCTGGTCGTGCTCGGCTACAAGCTCAAGCACACGCAGATCAGGATCGTGCGCGATTACGACCGCTCGATGCCGAAGCTCACCCTCCGGGGATCGGAGCTCAACCAGGTGTGGACGAACCTGCTCGACAATGCCATCGACGCCCTCGGCGAGCAGGGAACGATCACGATCGCGACGCGACCCGACGGCAGCTGCGCCGTGGTCGAGATCAGCGACGACGGTCCCGGCATCGCAGACGACGTCGCCGAGCGGATCTTCGACCCGTTCTTCACGACCAAGGACGTCGGACAGGGCACGGGCCTCGGACTCGCGACCGCGCGGCGCATCGTCGTCGACCGCCACGACGGCTCGCTCAACCTCGAGCGTCAGCCCGGCCGCACGACGTTCCGCGTTCGACTGCCGTTCACCGCTACCTGAGCTCGACGGCCTGCACCACTACCTGATCGGAGGCCCATGGCTGTCTGCACCCACCTGGACGAGATCCGCATCACGCAGCTGCCGGAGGCCGTCGACGGCTGTGAGGACTGCCTGCGAACGGGCGGCAAGTGGCTTCATTTGCGGATCTGCCTGGAATGCCGCCACGTCGGCTGTTGCGACGATTCTCCAGGCCGCCACGCCACCGCTCACTTCCACTCGAGCGGGCATCCGATCATGCGCTCGCTCGAGCCCGGCGAGACATGGTCGTGGTGCTTCGTCGACGAGGTCGCGATGAACATCCCGGCCGTCAAGGGTGAAACCCGAATACCGTCGTCACCCCTTGGCTGGTAGAGCAGCAGCTCTGTGGTGCCGCGGGGGTGTGGTCACTGGTGGTGAATAGTTCTCAGTGGCTTGTGTCTCGTCCCGAGCCGGGCGTTCGGCGTGCCGCGGCGGACGTGCCGAGGTGTCCGTCGTGACGGAGTCAGCGGGAGGCTGCGGGGCCTGAAGCTGGCCCGCCCGCGCGTGAAGGGCGTGGTCCCCGGTTTCGATTTTCGAGGATTGGGGCATCCGCTCGGCATGGTCATCGTGCTCGAAGTCACCCCGCAGCCAGTCGGACCTGAGATCCCCGAGCCCTCGGCGCCCAGCGAGCCGGCGCCCGGACAGGGACCCGAGGTGCCGTCGCCGGATCCCCGCGGTCCCGAAGTCCCGGACCAGCCGATCGATCCCGATCCCCCGATCCCCTCACAACCAGCCGACTTCGCGTTCGCGCACCGTCGGTCGATTCGGCCCTGGGAGCACCGTCGACGCGCGCCGTGCGCGCCCATGCCGCCGCGCCGGCGCTAGCCGCGTGCCAACACCGCCAACCCCGTGGCGCCGTAGGACTGGGGCCATGATTCACTGGGTAGGGGGGATTGGAGCCATTGCGAATGTCCGGCGTCGATGCCCCAGCCCACAAGTCCGGTCCTGTGTCGGCCGAGGTGCCTTCGGAGGAGGGTCCGACCGTCATCGCGCGCAAGCGGCTGTTGCTCGCTTCGGCCTTGCTCGTGATCGTGCTCGTGGGCCTGTACTTCCTGATCCCGAAGCTGGCGGGTTTGAAGCAGACGTGGGGACGGCTTCGGCGCGGCGATCCTCTCTGGCTCGCGCTGGGTGCGGTGCTCGAGATGTGCTCGATCGCCGGCTATGCGGTGCTGTTCCGAACGGTGTTCGGTCGCGAAGTGCCTCGGATCGATTGGCGCGCGAGTCTGGAGATCCCGCTCGCAGGCATCGCGGCGATCCGACTGGTGGCGGCGGCCGGCGCCGGCGGGGTGGCCGTTACCGCGTGGGCGCTCGCTCGAGCCGGCATGACCGCCGAAGTGATCGCGTGCCGGATGGTCGCGAGCCTGGTCGTGCAGTACTCGGCTTACCTCGGCGCGCTGATCCTCTGCGGAGTCGGACTGTGGATCGGAGTGTTCCCGGGCGGCGGCTCGATCCTGATCACGCTCGCCCCGGCTTCCGCAGCGGCGGTGCTGGCGGTGGCCATCCTCAGCCTGGCGCTGATGCCGGACGACATTGGGCGACGGCTCGAACGCTTCGCCAACCGGACGACGCGGCTCGGCTGGGTGGCGAAGAAGGTGGCCAAGGCGCCGGAGGCACTGGGGAGCGGAGTCCGGACCGCGGGCGACCTCGTTGCGCAGCGACGCCTCGGGCTAGTGGGGGCGCTGGCTTACTGGGGCTTCGACATCGCCGTGCTCGGCGTGTGCTTCCATGCGTTTGGCGCGACCGTGCCGGTCGCCATCCTGGTCGTTGGCTACTTCCTCGGGACGCTCGGTAGCCTGCTGCCGCTCCCCGCGGGGATCGGCGGGGTCGAGGGGGGCATGATCGGCGCGTTCGTCGCCTTCGGTTTGCCGGCGAGCAGCGCCATCATCGCCGTCCTCGCCTACCGCGCGATCTCGTTCTGGCTTCCCACGCTGCCTGGCATCGTCGGGTATCTCGCATTGCGCTCAACGGTCCGCCGATGGCGGGAGGCCGACGCGTAGCGGGCCCGGGGTGGCGGGCTCGTCCGCATCAGCGAAGCGGTCCGCGGCCGGGGACTGCGAGGAGGTCCGAGATCACCGCGAGCCGTTGTCGAATGGTGGTCCGTCGAGGAGGAAGATCTCAGCGCCGATGTCGGGATCGATGTGGTTGGCGCTGAGAAACGCGATCACCTCTCGTCCGGTCAGCTCGGCCACCTTCGCGCTGCTCTCGTCGCGCATCGCGTTTTGGAATTCATGGCGGATCTCGATGACCTTATCGCTGCGACCTTTCGATACGAGCGACTGCTCGCCCTTGGTCAGCGTCTGTTCGAGGATCACAACGACGACGTTTTCGCGGATCGTCGTCCGAGCCTTGGTAGGCCCGCGGCCGGTGTATTCGCGGAGCATCCCGACGATCGCGTTGGATATCGCGAGCGATAGCGGCCCGGTTGGAGCGCGGTCCTGCTCGGTCTGGTCAGCCATAACCGATCCGATCTGCCTTTCCCTGGGAGTGGATCCCACGCCGGGAAGAGGGAAAGGCGGCGAGCCGCCAGAGCGCAAGATGCGCCGCCGGTGCGAACAGGTCGACCCGCGAAGCTGACCGCATTATCGCACCTCCGTCTGGATCTTTGCGAGCGCATGCTAAGTTCGTCTTGCGGCCGCCGTGCGGGTGAACCCCAAACGAGCCGCAACAGCACCTCGGAGTTAGTGGCTGGACGCTCCGACAGTGGGCGAGCGGTTACTCCGCGACGCAGACAACAGTCGAGGAGAACCATGGCCGCGCCCAAAGCCGTTCCCAACGTCGTCCCTCACGGGCTGCGGATAGCCGTCAGCGAACAGGGCACCACGACCACGATTGAGCTCGCCGGCGATTGGGACCTCACTGATCATGACGCCGCCAGCGCCGCGGTCGTCCGGGCGCTCGAGAGAGGGCCCGAATGTGTGGTGCTCGATCTCAGCGGTGTGAGCTTCATCGATTCCAGTGGGATCCATGTCGTGGTGGGGGCCACCAAGCGCTGCGCGGAGCAAAACGTCCACATGGTGATCATTCCCGGGCCCCCGCAGGTGCACCGCGTGTTCGAGATCTGCCAGCTC
>PMOY01000217.1 GCA_003165655.1 Solirubrobacterales bacterium | reverse complement strand
AACCGCTCTGCCACCTCTCCAGGTGAGCGCGAAAGACCCTAGCGCCCCGGGGCGGCGGGCGGACGGCGCGCGGCGTCGTCGGGGCTCGCCGGCCAGCGGCCCGGGGAGCGCCGTCCGCCGGCGTCCGCTTGCTACCGGCGGGACGCGAAGAAGTCGCGCAGCAGGTCGGCACTCACCTCCGCGAGGAGTCCCCCCGCGACCGTCGGGCAGTGATTCAGCTGCGGCTCGGCGAGGACGTCGAGGACACTTCCGGCGGCGCCCGCCTTGGGGTCAGCTGCGCCGTAAATCACACGCGGCAGCCGCGCGAGCACGATCGCGCCGGCGCACATGGCGCACGGCTCGAGCGTCACGTAGAGCACGGCATCGAGGACCCGCCAGCTCGCGATCGTCCTCGCGGCGTCGCGCAACGCGATCATCTCGGCATGGGCGGTAGGATCCTGGCGCAGCTCGCGCTCGTTGTGTCCGGTCCCGATCACCTCGGCGTCGCGCACGATCACCGCTCCGATCGGGACGTCGTCGTGCTCGAGCGCCCGCTCTGCCTCGCGCAGCGCGAGGCGCATGAAGTATTCGTCGCGGGGGAAGAAGCGAGGGCTCACCGAGAGGCTCGGGACGTGCGTGAGAGAAACTTCAGGTAGCGGATGATGTCTTAACCGTTTGCTGCGGTCGGGACGCCCCGCCACCGGCCTTGCCACGTCATGAAGACTCTTTCGTCCATCAGTCGCTTCGCCGCGCCCGCCGCAGTGCTCGGGTTGATGGTGCTCGGGGCGGCGCCAGCGGTGGCCGCGGACTACGTGCCCGGCGAGGTCGTCGTGGGATACGCAGGCAATGTGTCGCCGACGAAGGTGATGGCCGCCGATGCGAGGGCGGGAGTTCGCCAGACCGCCGTCTCGGCGCTCGGCGTCCGGGTCGTGCGCACACGCTCGGGCCAGACGGTCGCCCAAGCGGTCGCGCGCCTCCGTCGCCAGCCCGGCGTCGCGTACGCCGTCCCGAACTACATCGCCCACATCGCCGGCACGTGGATCCCCGATGATGTCGGCCGCACGCACGTGCACACGGGTTGGGAGCAGACGCAGTGGAACTTCCTCGCTCCATCGGGCGTTGACGCCCCCGAGGCGTGGGCGAACCTCATCGCAGATGGACGGCCGGGCGGCCGCGGTGTGGTGGTCGCCGTTCTCGACACCGGCATTGCCTATCGAGACTGGCACCAGTATCGCGAGTCACCCGACTTCACCGGAACCCGGTTCGTCGCCCCGTACGACTTCGTCGCCCGCGACGCGTTCCCCCTGGACCGCAACGGCCACGGAACGCTGGTGGCGGGCACGATCGCCGAAGCGACCAACAACGGCCTCGGACTGACCGGGCTCGCGTACGGCGCGACGATCATGCCGGTGCGCGTGCTCGACGGCTCCGGAGCGGGCGACGCTTCGACGATCGCCGCAGGGATCGTCTACGCCGTCAAGCACGGGGCGCAGGTGATCAACCTGAGCCTCCAGTTCTCGGTCGGCATCAGCTCCGGGGAGATTCCCGACATCATCAACGCGATCCACTACGCGTACGAGCGGGGAGTGGTGGTGGTGGCCGCAGCCGGGAACGACGGCGTATCCCAGCTCGCCTACCCGGCTCGCGACTCGGAGGTGATCTCGGTCGGCGCCACGACCAGCGATCTCTGCCTGGCTGTGTACTCGAACAGCGGTGTCGGGATCGACCTCGTCGCGCCGGGCGGTGGCGACGATGCCGACCTCACCGACGACGCCGACTGCAACCCCGATGCGAACCTGCCGGACATCTATCAGATGACGCTGCTCGACCCCGCGCAGCCGTGGCGTTTCGGATTCCCCGGTGGATACGAAGGCACATCGATGGCCGCTCCTCACGTATCGGCAACTGCAGCGCTCGTCATCGCCAGCGACGTCCTCGGGTCGCATCCGACGCCGGATCAGATCGAGGCAAGGCTGAAAGCGACAGCAGAGCGCCTTGGTCCCCCGGGGCCGACGGGACTCCCGGAGCCCAATCGTCTGTTCGGTTACGGGCTGGTCGACGCCGGCGCCGCGACCGCGCCGATCGCTCCCGTGGTGACTCCTACTCCGACAACGCCGGTGGCGTCCGCGTCGCCATAACGTCCCGGAGCCGCCCGCGCGCCGGGAGCCGCCCGAACCGCTCCGGACGGCCTCCGGGCGCCAGGACACCCGCCCTCTAGGTGGTGCGGACGATGAGCACCGAGCAGGGCGCGTGGTGGGAGACCTTGTTGGGGACGGAGCCCAGCAGGAAGCGCTTGGCTCCCGTCATGCCCCTGTTCCCGACGACGATCAGGTCCGATTGCTGCTCTTCGGCGACGTCGATGATCGCGTCGGCTGCGTCGCCCTGACGCGCGAACGTCTCGACGACGGCGACGCCCGCGTTTCGTGCCTCGGCCGCCGCTTCGTCCAGCATCGCGAGCACGTCCTCGCGGGGACTGACCATCCATTGCACGTCCTTCGGCGCCTCGACGCTCTCGTCGCCGAGGCGTTGCACCGAGACCGGCTCGTACGCGCTGACGACGTGCAGCCGGGCTCCGAGTTGGCGGGCCAAGTCGATCGCGTCACGGACCGCGGACTTGGCCGTGTCTGACCCGTCGGTGCCGACCAGGATCGAGCCGAACATGGTTCGGATCGTAGCTGCCCGTTCAGGCAAGCTTCGTGATCGCGATCACCATCCCGATGAGGACAAAAAACACGATTGCTATCTGCATGTAGATCCAGGAGCGCGGCATCCGAGCAGATAACGTAGCGCCCCCGGCTCGCCCGTGGCTCGCGCCCAGCGCCCCGCCGCCCACGCGGGCCCACGCACGCCCGCCTCGCGCCCCGCCTCGGGCCCAGCGCCCGGGGCCCACCCGGGCTCACGCACGCCCGCCGTATTGTCCTATCCCATGAGCGAGCGGCTGAGCCCTGCCCTCCGGGCCGTCAGCGATGCGGTCCTCGCGGTCGCGGCGCAGCTGTCCGTTGATGAGGTCTTGCAGCGACTTGTCGACAGCGCCCGCGAGCTCGCCGCTGCCCGCTTTGCGGCACTTGGGATTCCCGATGGCGAAGGTGGCTTCAGCAGGTTCTTGGTGTCCGGCATGGATGATCGCCTGGTCGCGGCCATGGGCCCCCTTCCGCGCACCCACGGCCTGCTTGGGGCGATGCTCGAGTCCCCGGAGTCGTTTCGCACCGAGGACATCCATCGTCATCCTCGGTTCCGCGGCTGGTGGCCCGACGAGCACCCGGACATGCGCTCGTTCCTGGGGGTTCCGATCGTCGCGCGCGACGGGGTGATCGGTGCCTTCTACCTGACCGAGAAGGAGGGCCCGGCCCCGGCCACCCACGGGCAAGCGCTCTTTGGCCCGGCTGATCAGGAGGTGATCGAGCTGCTGGCGGCGCACGCCGCGATTGCGATCACGAACGCGCGGCTGTACGAGCGCAGCCGCGAGCTGTCGATGCTCTCCGAACGCAATCGTCTCGCGCTCGAGCTGCACGACGTCGTCAGTCAGAAGCTGTTCAGCCTGGTCCTGAGCGCGGAGGCCGCCGCGACGCTGCTCGATCGCGACGGCGCGGCGGCGCGGGTACAGATCGAACGCCTCCAGCAGCTCGCGCGCGAGGCGCTGGACGAGCTGCGGCTGCTGATCCTCGAGCTCCGCCCGCCCGACCTCGAACGCGACGGGCTCGCGGGAGCGCTCCGTAAGGAGGTCGACATGCTCCGGAAGCTGCACGACGTCGAGATCCTGATCGAGGTGGAGGATCGAACCGGCGACGGCGCACGCGACGCGGACGTGCTCCGGATCGCCCAGGAGGCGCTGCACAACGCGCTGCGCCACGCCGCGCCCGATCGCGTGAGCGTGCGCATCGCCGGCGACGACGATCGCCTGCTGATGGAGGTGGTCGACAACGGAGCGGGCTTTGAGCCCGCTGATGCCGAGCTTCGCTCCAAGCATCTCGGGCTGACCTCGATGGAGGAGCGCGCGCGGTCGATCGGCGGACGGCTCGAGATCCGCTCCGCCCCGGGGTCCGGAACGACGGTGCGGCTGGAGGTCGCGACCGGTGTCTGAGGCGATCCGCGTCCTGCTTGTCGACGATCACGCGGTCGTCCGAGAGGGCCTGCGCACGTTCCTCGAGCTCCAGGAAGGGATCGAGATCGTCGGCGAGGCGGCAGACGGCGAGGCGGCCATCCGAGAGGCGGAGCGCCTGGGTCCGGACGTGATCCTGATGGACCTTGTGATGCCGAAGCTCGACGGCGTCGGCGCGATGCGCGAACTGCGCCAGCGGCTTCCCGCCTGTCGCGTGATCGTGCTCACGAGCTTTGCCCAGGACGACCGGCTGCTGCCCGCGATCCAAGCCGGGGCGGCCGGGTACCTGCTTAAGAACGTCGAGCCCTCCGAGCTGGCGCGGGCGGTCAGGGCCGCTCACACCGGGGGGACCCTGCTCGATCCGGCGGTGGCATCGCGCCTGGTTGAGGCGATCGCGCAGCGGCCGGGCGAGGAACCCCGGGAGCGGTTGACCCCGCGTGAGCGCGAAGTTCTCTCGCTGATCGCTCTGGGCAGGTCCAACAAACGGATCGCGCTCGAGCTCGGGATCGCCGAGAAGACGGTGAAGACACACGTCGGCCACGTGCTCGCGAAGCTCGACGTGCCTGACCGGACGCAGGCCGCCTTGTTCGCCGTCCGCGAGGGGATGCGCGAACGCGGGGCCGTGGATGAGGGCCCGCGACGAAATCACTGACGGCTGTCCGGCCCTCGAGCGCGGCCTGATGAGGTCCTAGGTCCAATTGCCCCTGGCAATCGGGACCGCCCTCGCCGTACTTTTGGGTGGTGCCGCTCGCGATCATCACCGGAGCCTCCAGAGGGTTGGGCCTTGCGCTCGCGCGTTCGCTCGCCCGGGACCGTTGGGCCCTCGTGATCGATGCCCGTGGTGCCGTCGAGCTCGAGCGCGTCGCGAACGAGCTCGACCGGCTCACCGAGGTCGCCGCCGTGACTGGAGACGTCTCGGACTCCGGGCACCGCAGCGCGCTGATCGCGGCGGCCGGCGAGCGCATCGACCTGCTCGTCAACAACGCGAGCGTGCTCGGGCCGAGCCCGCAGCCCGCGCTCGCGGACTACCCGCTCGAGGAACTCGAACGTGTGTACCAGGTGAACGTGCTGGCACCGCTGGCCCTCGCCCAGCTCGTGCTGCCGCGCGTGCGCGACGGCGGGTCCATCATCAATGTCACTTCCGACGCAGCCCTCGAGCCCTACGAGGGCTGGGGCGGCTACGGATCCTCGAAGGCGGCGCTCGAGCAGCTCTCGGCCATCCTCGCGGCCGAGCACCCCGAGCTGCGGATCTACGCCGTCGACCCCGGCGACATGCGCACGCAGATGCATCAGGAGGCATTCCCCGGTGAGGACATCTCGGACCGCCCGCCGCCCGAGGACAGCATCCCGGGGCTGCGTCACCTGATCGACGGGAACGCTCCGAGCGGTCGCTACCGCGCCCGGGAGCTCGCGCGGGTTGGAGCGTGAGCGCGCTCGCGTTCGACTTGCCCGCGATGCTCGAGGCACGCGAACCGCCCGAGGCGCGAGGCCTCGCGCGCGACGGGGTCAGGCTGATGGTCGCGACGCGGGGCGAGCAACGCATCGTCCACTCCCGCTTCCGCGAGCTTCCGAGGTTCCTGTCCCCCGGCGACCTGCTCGTGCTCAACATCTCGGCGACCCTCCCCGCCGCGATCGCCGCGCGGCGCGGCGACGGCACCGCCGCGCGCATCCACTTCGCCACCAGGGCTCCGCACCTGACCGACGAGCGGTGGTGGGTGATCGAGCTCCGCAGCGCGGACGGCGCCCGGCCGCTCGGCGCCGCACGCCCGGGCGAACGGCTCGCGCTCGCCGGGGGAGCAGAGCTCGAGGTCGCCGCTCCATACGTTTCTGGAGCGCGTCTCCTGCTCGGGCGGGTCGACACTGAGGAGCCGGTGCCGGCGTACCTCAGGCGCCACGGCGAGCCGATTCGCTACGGATACGTCAGCGGCCAATGGCCGCTCGAGGCGTATCAGACTGCGTACGCGACAGTGCCGGGGAGCGCCGAGATGCCGAGCGCCGGGCGCCCGTTCACGCCCGAGCTGATCACCGCGCTGGTCGCAGGCGGCGTCCTGCTCGCGCCGATCACGCTGCACGCGGGAGTGTCGTCGCCCGAGGCGCACGAGCCGCCCTATCCCGAGTGCTACGAGGTCCCGGCGGTGACGGCCGGGCTCGTCAACGCCGTCCGAGGCTGGGGAGGCCGGGTGATCGCCGTGGGCACCACAGTGGTGCGCGCGCTCGAGACGGTCGCGGCGCCCGACGGTACGGTCCACGCGGAGAGCGGCTGGACCGGTCTCGTCGTGACCCCCGAGCGTGGTCTTCCGGCCGTCGACGGCCTACTCACCGGCTGGCATGAGCCCGCGGCCTCGCACCTGCAGATGCTCGAGGCGGTGGCCGGCGCGGAGCTGCTCGAGCGCTCCTACAGTGCCGCCCTCGAGCGCGGCTATCTCTGGCACGAGTTCGGCGACAGCCAGCTGATTCTGGGGTGACCCGGGGGCAGGGCGCGGCCCGCCGGTCGCGACGATCTCGGCGATCGAACGCAATCCGGTCCTTCGCCCAATCCGGTCCTTCGCCGTCAAACAGGCCCGAAGGGGCCCATCAATCAGAAGATGCTGTTGATCAGGTCCTCGCCGAGGCCGATGCCGGCGCCCATCTCCATCGCGCGCCCGAAGCCGCCGCCGAGGAAGCCGCCGAACATGCCGCCACGACCGCCGCCCATGCCGCCGCCGAACATGCCGCCGCGGCCGCCCATGGCGCCTTGCTGGGGGCCCTGCTGGTACTGCTGGATCTGCTCGTTGGAGTTGGCGACGAACCCGTGGATCGCCTGGAGCAGCTCGTTGACCTGCACCTGCTCGTCCTTGACGTCGAGGGCGATCTGCTTGAGGTCGAGCAGCCACTCCTTCGCGTCGGGGTTACCGGTCTGCGATGCCGTCTGCAGCTTCCCGGCGAGCTCCTGGACCGACGTTGCGACGTCTTTGAACTCGGCCTGGAGTTGTCCGTATGCCTGATCAATGGTTGCGGTATCCATGACCGGATGCTCGCAGGTTCACCGGCAGCACGAAGGCCGCCCCCGGGGGGAGCGGCCTTCGGTGAAGCGGTGTGAGTCCTGGTCTGAAGCTCAGAGCGTTGCGGCCGCCGGCACCGCGAAGCGGATCGGAGTGCCGCGCGGCACGACGAGCACCGGAGCCGTCGAGTTCTCGATCGCGTTCCCTGCCTGTGAGCTGATCATCACGTGGCCCTCGCGGCCCTCGGGGCGCGAGGCGACGACGAGCAGGTCGTAGTCCGCGGCGGGCGCCGAGACGACGGCTGCGCCGATCCGGTCGGAGATCTCGTTGGCCGTCTGACGGGCCGCATAGTCACCGTCGAGGACGGCGATCTTACGAATCGGGTGGTCGCGGACGCTGCGGTAGTTCGCGGGTGCGATCGCAACGGCGGCAGGACCGGCCTCGAGCAGACGCCGGGCTGAGGTGCCGGGCTCGACATGGCCCGCGGCGGTGCGATAATCCGAGCCGAATACGACGATCTCGGCGTCCTCGTCTGCGGCGAGCGAGGCAAGTCCTTCGCCCGTCGAGGCGCTGACGATGACCTTGCGGGACACGTCGAGGTCGTCGAGCCAGCGTGCGCCGCGCTCAAGCAGGGCCTCTGCCTCGTTCTGGTCGAGCTCCTCGCGCGAGCGATCGGCCTGAGTGGTGTGACGGACGTACGCGAGCTCTAGCTCCGCGCCGAAGGACGCGAGGACGCGGCCAAGCGCGAGGGCGTCATGGTCGTTCAGCGTGTCGTCATAAGAGATGATGGTCTTGGGACCCATGGGTACTCCTTATCGTTCTCGTGGTCGTTACCCCTAACGCTATTTCGGCTCAGGATGGCAGGACCCTTACATTATAGCCAGTGAAGTTACTCATCTGTACAATCAGTTCTGCTAATGCTAAACCTTGGCCGACTCAGAGTTCTCTGCGAGGTCGTCGAGCGCGGCTCGTTCTCGGGCGCTGCTGAGGCGATGTCGTATACGCAGTCGGCGGTCTCCCAGGCGATCGCCCGCCTCGAGGCCGAGATGGGGATGACGCTGGTCGTCCGCGACCGCCGCGGGGCGCGGCCGACCGCTGCCGGCGCGACGCTCGTCGAGCAGGCCGAAGCGATCTTTGCCCAGGTCGACTCTGCGGAGGCAGAGCTCGCTGCCGTGATGGGGCTGCGAGGCGGTCGTCTGCGCATGGCTTCGTTCCCCTCCGCGGGTGCGACCCTGATGCCGGAGGCGATCGCGGTGTTTCGCGCCGGCCACCCCGACATTTCCCTGACCATGGCCGAGGGCGAGCCCGAGGAGATCGCGCCGCGACTGCGAGCCGGCGACATCGACCTCGCGCTGCTGTTCGAGTTCCCCGGCGTGGTCGAGTGGACCGGAGCGACGTTGCGCTCGGTGACTTTGCTCGACGATCCCATGCATGTGGTCTTGCCCGCCGCCCATCCGCTCGTTGCGAAGGACGCGCTGACGCTCCAGGACCTGAGCGAGGAGGAGTGGGTGCAGACGGCGGCGTCAAGCCCGTGCGCGCGCCATGTCGTGCGCTCGTGCCTGACCGCCGGATTCGAGCCCAAGGTGACCTTCGAGAGCGACGACTACGAGACCGTGCAGGGGCTCGTCGCGGTCGGCGGCGGCGTGGCGCTGATCCCGCAGCTCGCGCTCACGCGTGAGCGCGCAGACATCGTCGTCCGTGAGCTCTCGCCGCGCAGCCCGACGCGCAAGGTGATCGCGGCAACGGTTCGCGGCCCCGGCGTCAGCCCGGCGGCGAAGACGATGCTTCAGGTTCTGACCGACGTTGCCGAGCGCTACACCGGTGTCGCGAGGGGCTGAGCACCAGTTGACCCGCCTCGCTCGCTCAGCACCGGCGGCCGCGGCTGGATCACCAGCACCCCGTCGCGGGGGGCGAGGGTGATCGCGCGGAACTCGACCTTGTCTGGATCCTGCTTCGCGGGTAACACCTCGGTCCGTTCGAGGATCCGCCGCAGGACGACGCGCATCTCCATCAGCGCGAAGCTCGCGCCCAGGATCCCCTCACGCTCCCGCTCGCGGACCGAGCACGAACGGATCCCGCACGCCGAGGTCGGGCAGGTCGAGTCCTTCTGGCGCGTGGAGCGCGAGCATCTCGGCGTCGGGGGCGGGACGCTCGGTGGAGCCCAGCGACACCGCGATCATCGCCAGGAAGGCGATCGGAACCGAGACGATCGCCGGCTGCGCCAGCAGCGCGCCGGCGACACCACCCGGCTCCCCGAGCGCGAGCCCGACGAGGATCCCCGATGTGGCCAGGACTGCGCCCGCCACCATCCCACACGCGGCGCCGGCGGCGGTCAGGCGGGTCCACCAGATTCCGAGCAGGAACAGCGGACAGAAGGTGCTCGCCGCCAGCGCAAAGGCCCAGCCGACGAGCACCGCGATGTCGACGCCCTGGGCGAAGAACGCAACCACGATCGGCGCGAGCATCCCGAGCACGGCGGCCAGTCGGAAGCGCAGGCGGCGGATCGCGACGGTCGTCGTGCGCTCGCGTGAGACGCGCGGCCAGACGTCGTGGGAGATCGTCCCCGCGATCGATACGAGCAGACCCGAGGAGGTCGAGAGGAACGCGGCGAACGCGCCGGCCGCGGTGATCGCGCCGAGGACGTTGCCGACCGTGCCCGGCCAGGCGGCCTGCGGGAGGCGTAGCACCACGGTGTCGGTCGCACCCGTGACGTAGAGCTGGGGTACGAGCACGCGGCCGAGCGCGCCATAGATCCCGGGGAAGATGTAAAAGAGCCCGAGCAGACCGAGCACGCGTACGGTTGTGTGCCGCGCTGCGGGCCCGTCGGGGTTGGTGTAGAAGCGCACGAGGATGTGCGGAAGACCCATCGTGCCCAGGAACGTCGCGATCAGCAGCGAGTAGACGAACACCGGCGATCGCTCGCCCCCGCCGCCGACCGGGCGCGCCCACTCGCTCCCCCGCAGTGCCGTCGTGCCGGAGGCAACGGGCACGGCGGCATGAGGCGCCAGCAGCAGCCGCCCGGCGGGCAGCGTGGTGCGCTCACCGGCGAAGGCGTCAAACGCGCGGGCGGTCGATCGGCCGCGCGAGCTCACGACGACCGTGTAGCGCGTCGCCGCCGGGAACGTGACCGGCTGGGGCGCGCTCAGCGGAACCGCGAGACCCTTCGCGCCGGCGCTCGGAAACTCGTCACCGAACAGGGCAGCTCGCGCCGGCAGCCCGCCCAAGTGGATGAGCAACAGGCAGGCCGGGAGCGCGATCGCGAACACCTTGAGCCAGAACTGGAACGCCTGCACGTAGGTGATCCCTCGCATCCCGCCGAGCCCGACGTTGAGTGAGACGATCAGTCCGACGGCGAGCACACCGACGAAGTACGGCGCGCCGGTGACGACGTTCAGCGTCAGTCCCGCCCCTTTCAGCTGCGGGACGAGGTAGAAGCCGCCGATCAGGAGCACCGTCCCCGAGGCGAGGCCCCGCAGGCGCGGACTGCGCAACCGCGCTTCGGCGAAATCGGAGATCGTGTAGGACCCGAACCGGCGCAGGGGCGCGGCGACGAAGAGGAGCAGACAGAGGTAGCCGGCGGTGAAGCCGAGTGACTGCCACAGGGCGGTGGTCCCGTTCTGCATCTCGAGTCCGGCGATGCCGAGGAAGCTCGCCGCCGACAGATATTCGCCTGAGATCGCGGCGGCGTTCCACCACGCCGTGACCGCGCGCGAGGCGACGAGCAGGTCCGAAGTCGTCCGCGCCAGGCGCGTCCCCATCGCGCCCAGTCCAACCGTGCCGATCGTCACGGCGGCGACCGCGAGGATCGCGATCAACGGCGCCGTACCAGCTCGCGGAAGCTCTCGTCGAGCGCGTCGGCGCGTCGTGCGTAGAGCGCACCGAGAATGAGGAAGATGGGGGGCAGCGGTACCACGAGCAGCCAGATGGCGAGCGGTATCCCCAGCACATCGAGGCGTCTCAGCTGCGGTACCACGTCGATCGCCAGCGGCAACACCCCGACAATTGCTCCGAACGCGATCAGTGTGAGCAGCGAGAGCGCGAGCTGGCGCTGGCGAAGACGCCTCAGGTACAAGGCCCCGTGCGCGGTCGCCTCCGCGAGCNNCGTCGCGCGGGGTGGGGCCGCCGGGCTGCGCGCTGGGCGTCACGGCCTCACATCCGCAGCCGGTGGAGCAGGTCGCTGACCTGCCGCCGGGCCACCGGGATCTCGCTGCCGTCACTGAGCACCAGGACCGCCGTTCCGCCGAGGTCAGGGCGCATCTCGACTGCGTGGCGGAGGTTCACGAGGTATGCCCGGTGCACGCGGTGAAAGCCATGGGCGTTCCAGCGACGCTCGAGCTCGGCGAGCGTTCCGCGCTGGATGTAGCGACCCTCGTCGCTGACGATGCGCATGTAGTCGCCCCGGGCCTGTACGTAGAGGATCGACGCGCGCGAGACGATCCTCGTGGCGTTTCCGTTGGCCCGCTCGACGGCAACGATCTCCTCGCGGGTGTCGTCCTCGGATGGGTGGTCGGTTACCGGCGTCGCGCCCGCGGTGCTCCGGCGCGTGACCTCGGCGACGCGCGTGATCGCCTCCTCGATCCGCCGGATGCTGACGGGCTTCATCAGATAGTCGACGGCATGGACCTCGAACGCCCCGACCGCGCCGTCTTCATAGGCGCTGACGAATACGACAGCGGGCGGCTTCGCGAAGCGGTCGAGCACTCCGGCCAGCTCGAGACCGCCGAGACCGGGCATCCGCACGTCGAGGAAGAGCGCATCGAACTGTCGCTCGGCGAGGTGACGAAGGGCTTCGTGGCCGCTCTGGGCGCAAAGCACCTCGGCGATCCACGGTGAGGAGCGCAGCAGGCGCGCGAGGTCCTCGAGCGCGGGACGCTCATCGTCGACGGCCAGTACCGAAAGGGCGGCGTCGACACTCACGCCGCGCGGACCCCGGCGCGGAACTTCGGCAGCGTCATCGTCACGGTCGTTCCCTCGCCCGGCTGCGAGTCGATCTCCAGTCCGTAGTCGAGCCCAAAGCTCGTCTGCAGCCGCGCCTGGACGTTCGCGACCCCGATTCCGCCGGCCTCGCCAGCGAGCACCTGCTGGGCTCGCGCGCGTCCCATCCCGGTGCCGTCGTCATGCACGCGCAGTTCGGCGTCGGCGCCGATGTCGCGACCGATGATCTCGATCCGCCCGTAGCCACGGTGCTCGACGGCGTGACGGACGGCGTTTTCGACCAGCGGCTGCAGCGATAGGACCGGGACGACCACGTGGAGAACCTCCGGGGCGACCTCGATCCGAACCTCGAGCCCCGCGCCGAAGCGCGCGCGCTCGAGTCGCAGGTACTTCTCGACGTAGGTGAGCTCGTCGGCGAGCGTGACGTAGGGATCTTCGCCGCGAAACGCGTAGCGCGTGAACTCCGCGAAGTCGGTCAGGAGCTCGCGCGCCTCGTCCGGGCTGGAGTGGATGTACGCGGCCACGGCGGCGAGCGCGTTATAGATGAAGTGCGGCGAGATCTGCGCGCGTAACGCCCGTAGCTCCGCGCGCGCGAGACGCTCTCCCTGGGCTTCGAGCTCGGAGAGCTCGATCTGCGCGGACACCAGGCTCGCCGCCTCCTGGACGGTGCGCGTGTCCTCGGGCGCGAGGCGGCGCGCCCGGGCGAACACGGCGACGAGGGTACCGACCCGCGCGCCGCCGACCACGAGCGGCGCCACGATCGCCGCGCCGAGCGGGCACTCCGGATCCTCGCAGGAGATCGCCGACTCGACGTGGACCCGATCGTCGCGTCCGATCGCCACCAGCTCTAAGAGCGTCTGCCCGCGCTCGTGGTGATCCGCGCCGGCGCCGTGCCACGCGAGGATNNCTCGCCCAACCGACGAGAACTCCCAGAACGACCTCCACTCGGTGCGCAGCATATGCGACCGGCGCGCGCGACCAAAGGCAACCGTTCGTCGTGCCCTGAGCCCGGTCGTCGCCGTGGGCTGCCGTTCGCCGATTGGCGTTGCAAACCGACCGGTCACGGGTAGAGGCTTGCCCGGCATCGTGTCCGGGCGACCGTACGGTCGCTACCTTGTCGGCGCGCTCAGGCGTGACGGCGCAGGAGAGGAGAGACGGATGGAAGAAAAGAGCTGGGTGCCGGCCAACCCGGCACCGCTGGGACTGGCCGGATTCGGCATCACGACCTTCGTGTTGAGCATGGTCAATGCAAACCTGGTCGGTGGCAAGTCCCTGACGGTGGTGCTTGGGCTCGCGTTCGCCTACGGCGGACTCGCGCAGTTGCTCGCCGGGATGTGGGAGTTCCGTACCGGTAACACCTTCGGCGCGGTTGCGTTCACGTCCTACGGCGCATTCTGGATCTCGTTCTACATCCTCGTGACCCAGGATCTGGGAGGGCTCGTGAAGAGCAACGCTGCTCCCAGCGCCGTCGGCGCCTACCTGTGGGCGTGGGCGCTCGTGACCTTCATGCTGTTCGTGGCCTCGTTCAAGCAGCCGCTGGCGGTGACGTTCGTGTTCTTCGCCCTGACGATCACGTTCATCCTGCTTGGGATCGGCTGGTCGGGCGCAAC
>PMOY01000126.1 GCA_003165655.1 Solirubrobacterales bacterium | reverse complement strand
ACGCGTCCGCCCTGTTCGTAGGTCCCCTGATCCCAGACGATCACTCCGCCCGCTTCGAGCGCTCCCTCGAACGTGTTGTGCGCCTTGGCGTGATCCCCGACCTCGACGGCGAGGCGCTTGACCGCGGGGTCCAGCGAGGGACCCTTCGGGATGGCCCATGAGCGCATCACCCCGGCGACCTCGAGGCGTAGATCGAAATGGTGCGCCCTGGCCCAGTGCTCCTGGACGACGAACACCCCGGCGCTGACGCCGCGGACCGCGAACTGCTCGTGCCCTTCGGGCCTGACCTGCTCGATCTTTACCCCGGTAACCCTCGCGAGCGGCACCCCATCCTCCAGAAACGCCACAAGCGCGGCCACCGCCGACCGGTCGCCCTCGGCGTGGAGGAGCACGTTGCCGTCGTCGCCGCCGCGTACCCAGCCCATCACCATTAGCTCGCGAGCCCTACGGGCGATCGCCTCGGGAAAGCCGACGCCCTGGACATCGCCGCGCCCGACGGCGCGGATAGCCTCGGTCTCCGCCACCGCGGGCCCGCTCAATCGCGAACCACCGCCCGGCTTGTCGTGCCGGCGGGTAGCGGTCCGATTTGCCACGGGCCGTCGTCGTGCTGCGTGTCGAGCCAACGCTCGGCGTCGCGCCGGCCGAGCGAGACCAGCTCGTCGACGAACTCGCGCGCGAGGAAGAGATAGCTGAGCAGCTCGCCGTGGACGGCGCTACGCTCGGCGTTGACGAAGCGCCCGAACAGCGCGAGGTTGGAATCGCGCACGAGGCCGGCGATCCCGCCGTAGTGGCGCTTGTGCACCGCGCGCGCGATGCGTCCGATCTCGAACCGGTCATTCGGCGCGACGAAGATGTAGGGGATGGTTCGGCGGCGCCGGCGACCGGCGCCTGTGAGGCGAGCGGATGAGGCCGTCGGCGCGAGCGTCTCGTTGACGGTAGCGAGCGTAGCGACGTCGTCGGCGAGCTCGTCGGCGAGCACGACCTGGAGCAGCTGCGCGACACCGTCGAGCGCATCGGGCCGCGCGGATGCCTGGGCGAGGGTCACCGAGGAGTTCAGTCCGATCACCACGACGCGGTCGGCGCCCAGCGCGAGGGCCGGCTTCAGCGGCGCGTTCAGGCGCACCCCACCATCGCCATACCAACCCGCCGCCGCGCGCGGGCGGCGGATCTCGACCGCAGGGAACGCGCCCGGGATCGCCGCCGACGCGAGCACGTGCTCGGGCCCAAGCGAGGTCGCAAAGTAGTCGATCGCACGCGCCGCGTCGGGCCCGAGCGTTGGACCACCGTGGTGGAAGACGACGCTACGGGTGGTGGCGTAAGCCGTCGCGACGACCGCGGCGGCCGTCAGCGTACCGTCCTCGACATTGCGCGCGATCCGCTCGAACGCGACGAGCCGCCCGAGCGTGTCCCGGAGCGGCGAGGAATCGAGCAGTCCCGGCACACCGGGGCGACGCAAACCGGCGAGCATCGCCGCCGCTCCGAGCATCCGACCGAGCTCGGAAGATGAGACCAAGGGCCGAACCGCGTCGCCCCATCGCAGCTCACGCCACATCTCCAACGCAGCGGCGGCGACTGCCTCGAGCGGCTCGTCCGCGCGAGCCGCGAAAAACGCCCCGTTGAGCGCACCGATGCTCGTACCGACCACGATGTCCGGAGTCTCGCCGCGTGCAGCGAGCGCCGGCGCGAGCGCGAGCAGGGCACCCACCTCGTAAGCACCACGCGCCCCGCCGCCGGCGAGCACGAGCGCGACCCGCCGACGCCGATCGCCTGGTGGAGAAGGACCCGGCACTGCCGTCGCAGACTACCGCGCAGGACACGCCGCAAGCCTCCGCGCACGGACCGCGTGGGGTCCGAGGCACGATCGTTACGGTGTGGCTCGGACATGCGCCGCTTTGTCGCCACCGAGCCAGAAAGCCGTTCGCCGCGCGACGTCGTCGAGCGCCGACTCGTGCTCGTGATCAGCGCTGTGGTGTTCGTCGACACGATGTTCTATGCGGTGATCGCACCGCTGCTGCCCGGTCTGGCACACGAGCTGCGGCTGTCCAAGTTGTCAGCCGGTCTGATGACCGCCAGCTATCCGATCGGCACGCTGCTCGGATCACTTCCGGGCGGGGTACTGGCCGTCCGCGCCGGCCCCCGGTTCACGGTGTGCACCGGGTTGGCTCTGCTCGGGTGCTCGACGATCGCCTTCGGCTTTCTGCACGACGCCGCGGCACTCGACCTCGCGCGCTTCGTCGAGGGCGCCGGCGGCGCGTGTTCGTGGGCAGGAGGACTTGCGTGGATCGTTGCTGAGACCCCGGCGGACCGACGCGGCGCGATGATCGGCCGAGCGCTCGGGGCGGCGATTGGAGGAGCCCTGTTCGGGCCGGTGCTCGGGACGGTCGCGACCGCTACCGGAAGGCCGGTCTCGTTCAGCGCCGCGGCGGTCGCGGCGGGACTGCTGATTGCGCAGACGCGCGGCTTTCCCTCTCATCATGCCTCGTCGGAGCAGGGCCTGGGGAGCGTGGTCGCGGTCCTGCGCACACCGCGCGTCGTAGCGGGAATGTGGCTCGTGGCGCTCCCGGCGATCGCATCGGGAATGGTCAACGTACTCGGTCCGCTCCGGCTTCACCGGTTTGGCGCCGCCGCCGGGGCAATTGGAGCGACCTTCCTCGTCGCGGCCGCGATCGAGGCGGCGATCGCGCCGGCGGTCGGCAGGCTCTCCGATCGGCGCGGAAGGCTCACCCCGCTGCGCTACGGCCTCGCGGCTGCGACCGCGGCGCTGTGCTGTTTCACACTTCCCGGCGACGTCGCCCTGCTGGCGTCGGTGATCGTCATCATCGCTGCGGCGCTCGGCGCGTTCTGGGCCCCGGCGATGGCGATGCTCTCCGACGCCGCGGACGTCCATCGCCTCGACCAGGGTCTCGCGGCGGCGCTCATGAACCTCGCCTGGGCGGGCGGTCAGATCGTCGGCTCGGGCGGCGGTGGCGCGATCGCCAAGAGCGCGGGCGATGCGCTCCCGACGACGATCGCCGCCGGACTGTGCGCAGCGACACTCGCGGCGTTGGCGTGGGACCCCGGTGACAGAGTCGGATGACCTTCTCGTCCACGAGCACTCTTCTCCGAGGAGCGCCCGGGGACAGTGGACCCTCGCCCGGCGGGCGAGCGAACGCTATCGTGCGCGATGGTGAATGAGGGCAAGCTTGGACACCACGACGGCACAGCGGCCTGGCACCGCCGGCTGCATCACACCGGCCGTGATGGACTGAGCGAGGACACCGCGCAAACGCCAGGAATGCGGCGCTACGAAGCGATCTCGGGGACACGCAACGGTTCGCGCAAGATCTGGATGGGTGAAAGCCACGTCGCCCCGGGGATGGTCTCCGCCGACCATCACCACGGCGAGGCCGAGAC
>PMOY01000339.1 GCA_003165655.1 Solirubrobacterales bacterium | reverse complement strand
GCGTTGTCGAGACGGGTCAGGGGGATGCTCGGACCGGCCGGGCTGGTCGCCGGGCTCATCGGGGCTGTCGTCTGCTCGAGCATGGTTACGATTCTGCCGGGTGGTGGCCGCTTTCGTCGCGCATGCTGACCGCATGGTGAGGGCCTCGCTCGTCGAGGCTGCCCGAACGGGGAGGGGTCCGCTCCAGCGGTCGTCGACCTCGTGCCATATCAGTCGTGCGGGAGGCTCCGGACGACGCGCGCCGGGTTACCGACGACCACGGCGTAGCTCGGCACGTCGGCGATGACCACCGCGCCTGCTCCCACCATCGCTCGCTCGCCGACCGTCACCCCGGGCAGGATGATCGCCCCAGCCCCGATCGTCGCGCCCTGACAGATCGTCGTGATCACCGGCTCGAAGGGCTGCTTGCTGCGCGGGAAGTGGTCGTTGGTGAACGTGGCCTGGGGACCGATGAAGACGTCGTCCTGCACGCGCAGCCCGTCCCACAGGTAGACGCCGGACTTGATCGTGACCCGATCCCCGATCACCGTCCCGCTCTCGATGAATGTGTGATCGCACACGTTGCAGTCAGCGCCGATGACCGCTCCCGGCATTACGTGGGCGAACGCCCAGATTCGCGTTCGGGGGCCGATCGCCTCGGTCTCCACGAGGGCGTGCTCGTGGATGAAGAAGTCGTCGTCCATGGGCCGATTCTGCCGGTTGGCCGCGCGTCGCGTCGACGAACGGCGCGACGGTCCGGGGCGTTTCGGACACCGACGGCCGAGAGCCCGCTCCGGTTGCAGGTGTCTGCGCGTCCGTTCGGTCGCGACATTGAGGCGACCGGACGGCCGGTTGATTTTGTCCGCCCGTATCAACTACGACGCCTCGGCGGGTGGATTACCGGCGTGCGCAGTGCTATATTTGTACCCAGGGGAAGTATTGGCTCGTATGAATTGAGCGGACATATGCTGGGGCAATATCTGAGGGTTTCGGGTGGGGTCATGTCGCCGAATAGAGGGCGGCCTGAGTTGTCGCTCGGCAGGTGCCTACTCTGGGATCGGGTTGACGAGATCATGGGCAGGGCGCAGAGCGTTGATGCTCTGCGCGCGCACGGCGTTGGGTTACTCGCTGCGCGTGCTTGGCGCGCGCAGGGGCGCGAGGTCCCGTCGCGGCTGCGCGCAGACGAACGTGACGCTGCCAACGCCGCGACCGCGGCACCGCTGCTGCTTGGGCATGCGCGAGCCGCATACGATGGAAGGCTCGTGCTGATCAGGGGTCCCGAGGTCGCGGCCTATTATCCCGATCCGGCGCTGCGCCCGTTCAAGGACCTGGACCTGCTCGTCGATGACCCCGACGCGGCCCAGGCGGCTCTGCTCGCGCATGGGTTCGTCGAGGTTGGCGGTTCCGCGCCATACGGGCGCATCGACCATCTGGGTGCATTGGCCTGGCCCGGCTTGCCGCTCGCGATCGAGCTCCATCGGGAGCTCAACGAGGCTCCGTGGCTCCAGTCGCGTGGGGCGGCCGAGCTGCTGGCACGCACGCAGCCGAGCGCCACGGGAGTGGCCGGAGTGCTCGCGCCGGTGCCCGCTGTCCACGCCCTGCTGCTGGCCGTGCACGGTTGGGGTCGCGAGCCACTCAGGCGACTGCTCGATTTGATCGACGTCGCGGCCGTGTTGGCGAAGGCGGACTATCGCCTCGCAGATGAGGTCGCCCGCAGGTGGGGCCAGGAGCGACTGTGGCGGACAACGATCGCCGCGGTCGACGCGGTGCTGCGCGGTGGAGGCCATCACGCAGCGCTCGCACTCTGGTCTCGTCACCTCGCGAGCGCCCGCGAGCGAACCGTCCTGGAAACGCGTCTCGCGCGGTGGGCAGGACCCGTGTGCTCGCTTCCGCGCAAGGACGCGCTGCGAGCGGCGACGGTCGGCTTCGCCACGGCCGCGCATCGCGACGCTTCGAGACCCGAGCCTGCTGCGCGGCGCCCGCGCCTCGATAGTCGCCGTTGAACGTTGCGTTGCAGAGCCCGGATATCGCCCGTCGGTGGTGATTAGCCCGAGATCGCGGTTCTCGGTCGAAGGGGCGGTCGATGGTCGGATTATCTCGGCCTCTGTCCGAGCCCGCGCGGGCTCGGCGCTTCGCCCCCTCCCGAGACCGCCGGGGCGCCACCAGCCGCGTCCTCGGTACTCGGCGCCCGCCTGACGCCGGCGTGGCGCCACCAGTACGATGCCACGTGGACCGTGCTAGGCGGGGAGTTAGCGGCGCCCTGAATCCGCAATCCGCTCTAGCGGGGCTGAATCCCCCCCCAAGGGGCGCAGGCCCTGGGTCAGCGCCCCGTCAGTGGCGATGATGGCTCGGTCCCGTGGCGATGGAGACCCGTGAACCAGGTCAGGTCCGGAAGGAAGCAGCCTTAAGCGGTCATCTCCAGGCGCGACGGGGACGCCGAACCGGAGCCAACTGACGGTGGTTGCGTCCCGGGGTACCGGCTTCGACGGGGGGTGCACGGTCCACCTCCGCCACTAGACTGGCGTCAGTGTCCGACGGCCCCTCGCTATACCGCCGCCATCGCCCCCGCACGTTCGCCGACGTCGTCGGCCAAGAGCACGTGGTGCGGACGCTGCGCAACGCCGTCGGGCACGGCAAGGTGCACCACGCCTACCTGTTTGTCGGCTCACGCGGGACCGGCAAGACCAGCATGGCGAAGATCCTTGCCGCCTGCCTGAACTGCGAGCACGGCCCGACGAGCGACCCATGCGGGATCTGCGAGTCGTGCACCGCGATCGCCGGGGCCACGTCGCTCGACGTGATCGAGATGGACGCTGCGTCGAACAACTCGGTCGACGA
>PMOY01000216.1 GCA_003165655.1 Solirubrobacterales bacterium | reverse complement strand
TAGCGGACGCGTCCACTAGCTTCGCTGGCGATGTCTGCTCTGCCTGAACGGCGCACGCGACCGACGATCCGATGCCTTCGTGACGACCTGGGCATCGGACTGCCGACGGTCGACGTCGACCTCGGCTCGATCGAGCACCCGCTGATGGACGAAGCGCGCCGCGTCGCGCCAGCAGCGCCGCGCAGCCAGAAGCGGATCTTGGCGATCGACCGTCCGCTCGTGTATCGGCTACGGCATAGCCGCTGGCGGGGTGCGACGTGGCTTGACGACGCGGCTGCGAGGTTCTGGCTGCTCGCTGGCGCGCAGCGCGAGGCTGGCTCCCACGCCGACGCCTACGAGGTGTTCGTGGCGCTTCACGAGGCCGGGCATCTGTTGCCGACCGACGATGACCGCCTACGGGACGTGTTCGAGCGCGATGCGCGAGTCCTCGCCGCCGCTCGCATCGAGGCTCTGCATGCGCTCGAGGCGGCGGCAGCGGCGCCGGACAGTGATGTATTGATCCGGTTCGGCGAGTTCGTCGACGCACGGATGTTGCTGCCAGCGGCGGGCGACGAAGTCTGGGTTGCGATTGCGACGCGTGCCGCTGATGGCGGATTCGTGGCGGAAGGGCTTCGCGACCTCTTGTTCGCAATCGTCTTCGACGCGGCCGGCGCGGAGATCTGGGAGCCGCGACCCGACTGGCCCTCGGGGCCGCTCGAATGGTTCGAGGTTGCGCGCCTTGGGCTCCGCGAACCGATCAGTCCGGCTTGACGCCGCCGAGACGCTCGACGTCTTCCGCGGTCACGCCGGAGGCGTAGGCGATCGTCGCCGCCTTGCCGCCGAGCAGCGCCTGGCGGGCGCGCTCGATCCGCGCCGCAAACTCGTCACGGTGCCGCTCGACGTACTCGTCGACGGCCTGCTCGACGATCTCCGACTGTTGGAGCCCGGTCATCGAGGCCGCATAGCGGACCTTCTCCTTAGTCGACTCGTGAACCTTGATGGGGGACTGTGCGCGTGCCATTCGGTACCTCGGTACTAGGGTACTACTCGTCATCGGATCGGGCAAGCTCATCCTTGAGCGTGCGACTGCACAGCTTTTGCAAATTTGGCAGTCCAGCTATTCTCAACACGTTCCATGGCCGACACCGAGCTTCTGACGGTTTCACAGACAGCTGAGGCGCTCAACTCGTCGACGCAGACGATCCGGAATTGGATCCGTGCCGGCCGGCTTCACGGCGTCCGCATTGGGAATCGGTTCCTGATCCCACGCGCCGAGGTCGATCAGATGCGCGGCGGCCTGTCTGAGCCGCGCGGCGAGGCCCCCTGGGACTTCGACGACGATGAGGTCGCGGCGCGACTACCGCGCCCCGGCGCGCTCGGGCTTGGCGACGATTCCGCGGGATCGGTGTTGGGGGACTGATGCCGGACCCGGAGCAGGCGTTCCAGGAGGCCCGCGCCGCTTGGCGAGCTGCGCTGCGAGAGCACGTCCTCGCGCCGCCGGACGCCGGCTTCAGCGCGCGCCTGGCCAGCCTCAGCGCTGCGGCTGCCCAGCGGGCTGAAGCGTGCGAGGCCGCGTACAAGGACGGATTCGAGTGGCCGGCGGCGAGGGGAGGGGCCAAGCCGCCCTACGAGCTGCAGCAGGCCAGCGGGCGCCGTGGGCCCGAGAAGCTTTGGGCCAGGTTCGACGAGGCCGTGGCAGAACTCGACCGCGTGAGCGAGGGCCGGAGCATCCGAGCGGTAGGCCGCGCGTACCAGGAGCTGGCCGAGGCCTCCGCCCAGCTCGCCAAGGCTGTCGAGCGGCTGGACCGGGCGAGCGGCCTCTTGAGCACTTCGACGACCAAGCGACGCCGGTCCGCGTAGCCGGGCTCGGCCCGGCCGAGGGCCGGTCCTCTTGGCGTAAGGGAGCGTGGTCGCTGGTCCCGGGCTTGGCGAATACGGGGTCTCTTGGATCGCCCGCCGCGAGCCCTGCCTTCGTGCTGGCACGGGCATTTGCCACCCACGGCGTTCGCGTGGCTTCCTGGATGGTGGTTACCGCCCGGTGACAGCGACACCGAGCGGTAACCACCGGTCGCGTAGAACGGCTGGCGAGATGACCTTATGCGCCAAGGAGCACCGCGATATGCAGGGCTGCGCCGAATCGACGGGATCGCAGCTCCAGCCTCGACAAGCGCCCACCCGCCAGACCGACCGCGCCGAGAGGAACGGCAGCGACATGCAAGAGAAAGACACAAGTCAGACGGTGAGTCGAGTACTTACCAGTGGGCGTCGATGTTGGCGGTGGGTCGCCGTGCTGGTCGCTCTCGTCGCCCTCGGGCTGGGATTGGCGGCGTGTGGAGGTGGGTCTCCGAACGCGTCGACGAGCTCGTCCGGGCATTTGATGGCGGATGCGCTGAAGTTCGCCGGGTGTATGCGCTCGCACGGGCTCACCGACTTCCCCGACCCGACGGTCGGGTCGAACGGCCTGCCCAGCTTCAGCATCAATGGCGGCCCGAACAACAGCAATCTCAACCCCTCGTCATCGCAGTTCCAGACGGCTCATCGGGCATGCGAGAAGGACCTGCCCAACCTCGGGGGGCAGACGCCCGCCGACAAGGCGGCGGCTAATGCGAAGGCACTCAAGTACGTCCAGTGCATGCGGTCCAATGGGGAGCCCGACTATCCCGACCCCAACGGCCAAGGAGTCATCCAGATGATCACCAACGCGACTGGCATCCTCGACCCGAGCTCGCCCCAGTTTCAGAGAGCCGAGAAGGCCTGCCAAAGCCTGGACAACGGCTTTTCCGGCTTCGGAGCGGCAAGCTCGGGAAGCGGCTAACGCGGCCCCCGAGGAGCTCTCACCGTCGGCCTGCCCGGATTGGTCCCAGGCCAGGCGAACGCCGACGGTGTAGGGCGGGCCGCGGGTGATCGCCGTGGTCGTGGTGCCGATCGCGGCCGGCGTGGCGGTGGCGATCGCCAATCTCTCGATGTCGGAGGACGCGCCGACCAGGGCGTCATCGACTCCGCCGACACGAGGCCGCCCCAAACCGTGACCCGGAAGGGACCTGATCTCGCAGACCTAGATGTCAGCCCTATGGCTACCCCTAACGCCACTCGACGCGCTGAGCGACGAAGGTACACGCCTTCCAACCTTGCTTCGAGATGTGTACTCAGTCTTCGGTCAGGGCTCTTTGGTGTCTCGTGTTCGCCTGGAGGTCGTCTGGTCGGACAATCTCCGTCTCTGGCTTGGTCGCAGGAGGGTTCGCACCTGCCGAGCCGTTGGGAGAAGAGTGGGCGGAGGGGAACGCGACTGTTACGGCCATGCCCCCGGCGCCTTCTGGGCGAACGTCGAGAACTGCTCCGTGTGCTTTGGCGATTGCAGCGACGATCGAGAGGCCGAGGCCGAGGCCGTCGTGACCGCCTGTCCGATCGAGTGTGTCGCGTTGGAAGGGTTGGAGCAGCCGGTCGATGTCGTCTGCGGGCACGAGCGGTCCGGTGTTCGTCACTTGGAGGACCGCCCGGTCGTTCTCTTGGACGACGATCTCGACGTGACCGTGTCGAGCGTTGTAGTTGATCGCGTTTTCGACGAGGTTTGAGACGAGCCGTTCAGCGAGATACGGATCACCGTAGGCCGGTGCCGGGCTGACTGAGACATCAACCCGCAGACCCCGGGCGGCGGCGGCAGCGGCGTGGGCGTCAGCCACGTCGCTGGCGAGCGTCGCGAGGTCGAAGGGCTCGTGATGGTCAAGTCCGCGTTGGCTTCGGGCGAGGGTGAGAAGCGACTCAATCAGGCGCTCTTGCTGCTCGCCGGCGGCGAGCACTTCTTCGCTGGTGCAGCGAAACTCCTCTGCGGTGGTGTTGGGGTCGCGTAGTCTCATCTGGAGCAGTGCGCGAGNNTCGCGTGGTCCTGGCAGGGCGAGGCGCTGATGGAGGTTGTCCTCGGAGATCCGCTTCGTGGTCATCGTGATGATCCGCAGGGGACGCAGAACGCGTCCGGCGACGAACCAACCAAGCACGACTGAGAAGACCGCCACGATCGCCAGCGCTATGAGCTGCTGAGGTTGAACCCGTAGTGAGCGGGCTGTACCCACTATGAGAACCTGGATGACCGCGAGCACACTGGCGCCCGAGACCAGGAAGAGACAGGCGTAGAGAGCAGCGAGTCGCCCGCGGACCGTACGCGCAGGCAAGTGGAGCACGGGGTTCAGAGGACCGAGGATGCGCATGCTCGGTTTAGATGTGGTAGCCGGCTTCGGGCACAGTTTGGATGATCGGTGGGTCGCCGAGCTTGGATCGCAGTCTG
>PMOY01000169.1 GCA_003165655.1 Solirubrobacterales bacterium | reverse complement strand
TCGGGGAAGTTCTTGTCGCCGATCACGACGGCGGGCCGGCGTTGAGCCCGCTGTGGCAGACGCTCCGCGGTCCGGAAACTCCCGCCGGGCTAGGTGATCGCTCGGGCGGTGCGGCGCTCGGGCGAGATCCGGACGACGTCCCACGCCAGGCCACCCCGCTCCAGCGCCCAGATCACGGCGGCCGACGGGTCGGGCTGCCACCGTCCAAAGCCGTGGCGTGCCGAGGTCGGAAAGGCGTGATGATTGTTGTGCCACGCCTCGCCGAGCGTGGGGAACGCGAGCCACGCGAGGTTGCGCGACTCATCCGCGGTGTCGTAGGACTTGGAGCCGAAGAAGTGGCACAGGGAATTGATGCTGAACGTCGCGTGGTGCAGACAGAAGATCCGTACGACACCGCCCCAGAGCAGTCCGGTCAGTCCGCCGACGACGGACCCGGTCAGCGCAAACCCGAGGCCGAAAGGCAAGGCGAGCCCGGCCAGGACCCAGACGACGAACGTTCGATCCACGAACCGCAGCACCGGGTCCTCGAGGAGATCCGGCGCGTAGCGCCGCTCGCTGGCGACGCCGTCCATCCCGAAGACCCAGCCGAGGTGGGCGTGCACCAGGCCCCGCAGCGCACCTCGCCAGCCGGCGCCGTGCCCGATGTGGGGGCTATGGGGGTCGCCCTCCTGATCGGAGTACGCGTGGTGCATTCGATGCTGCGCGACCCACTCGATCACCGGGCCCTCGGCCGCAGCCGATCCAAGCGCCGCCAGCACGCCGCGAGCGAGCGGATACGTGGTGAAGCTCCGGTGCGTCAGCAAGCGATGAAAGCCGACGGTGACCCCCACGCCCGTCAGCAGGTACATGATCGCGAACACCACTCCGTCCTGCCAGTGAAGCGGCCCGCCCCAAGCGCTGCCGACGGCCCATACCAAGCCCAGCGCGGGCAGGAGCGTCATCGCCCCTGTGACGACGCGATCCGCTACCGGGTGCCCGACCGGATCGAGCTCCCCGTCGGTCAGGTCGACTGCATGGTCCGCTTCCACTGATGGCTCCTCTATTCGCGTGGCCGACACGGGCCGACACTCGAGAAGCGTGACCACCACCCGGCTTTACGGGCAATCCCGTACCGCCAAGCTGGACTTCTCACCGTAGCGGAAACTCGCGCCCCTGGCCAGCCCGCGACCGGAGCCGGCGGGCGCTGCCGTCAGGATCTCCGCGACCCCGGCCCGGTGTCGCGGGCTTCTCAGCGGCTGCAATCGTCGCGACAGCCGATAAAGCGACGCTGAACGACATCCGTTGATCAGGCGACGATGCGGTTGGGCAGGCTAAGGTGCGAGCATGATCTACTCCGGCGGTCCGCTCGGCGAGGGCGAGCTCGATCTGATCGACCGCTACTGGCGGGCGGCCAACTACCTCTCCGTGGGTCAGATCTATCTGCTCGACAATCCGCTCTTGCGCGAGCCGCTGCGGCTCGAGCACATCAAGCCGCGGCTGCTCGGTCACTGGGGCACGACGCCGGGACTCAATTTCATCTACGCCCATGTCAACCGGCTGATCCGGGCACGCGACGTCAACGTGATCTACGTCACCGGCCCCGGTCACGGCGGCCCGGGTCTCGTGGCGAACACCTACCTCGAGGGAACCTACAGCGAGGTCTATCCCCACATCGGGCGCGACAGCGAGGGGCTCAGGCGGCTCTTCCGTCAGTTCTCCTTCCCCGGCGGGATCCCCAGTCATGTCGCGCCCCAGACGCCCGGCTCGATCCACGAGGGGGGCGAGCTCGGCTACGCGATCGTCCATGCGTACGGCGCCGCCTTCGACAACCCCGACCTGCTGGTGTGCTGCGTGATCGGCGACGGTGAGGCCGAGACCGGACCACTGGCGGCGAGCTGGCACTCCAACAAGTTCCTCAATCCCGCCCGAGACGGGGCCGTCCTGCCGATCCTCCACCTCAACGGCTACAAGATCGCCAACCCGACCGTCCTCGCACGCATTCCCGAGCACGAGCTGCGGGCGCTGCTCGAGGGTTACGGCTATGCGCCCCGGTTCGTGGCGGGCTCAGACCCTGCGGCGATGCACGAACTGATGGCCACCACGCTCGACGAGATCGCGCTCGAGATCGGCGAGATCCAGAGCGCCGCCCGCGCCGGCAACGCGACCGGGCGCCCGCGCTGGCCGATGATCGTGCTGCGCACGCTCAAGGGCTGGACCGGTCCCAAGGTGGTCGACGGCCTGCCGGCCGAAGGCTCCTTTCGCTCGCACCAGGTTCCGCTGGCCAACTTCGCGGAGCACCCGGAGCACCTCGCCCAGCTCGAAACGTGGATGCGCTCCTACCGACCCGAGGAGCTCTTCGATCAGGCCGGAGCGCTGCGAGGAGAGCTCGCCGACCTGGCGCCGCAGGGAGAGCGGAGGATGGGCGCCAACCCCCACGCCAACGGCGGTGTGCTTCTGCGCGACCTCGATCTGCCCGACTTCCGGACGTACGGGGCCGACGTGCCGGAACCGGCGCGAACCTCGAGTGAGCCGACACGACTGCTCGGCGCGTTCCTGCGCGACGTCATGCGTCTCAATGCGGAGCACGCGAACTTCCGCCTCTTCGGACCCGACGAGACGGCGTCGAACCGCCTGACCGCCGTCTTCGAGGCCACCGATCGCGTCTGGGAGGCTGAGACGCTGCCCACCGACGACCACCTGGCCCCCGACGGTCGCGTGATGGAGATCCTCTCAGAGCATCTGTGCGAGGGCTGGCTGGAGGGTTATCTGCTCACCGGCCGCCATGGGTTGTTCAGCTGCTACGAGGCGTT
>PMOY01000280.1 GCA_003165655.1 Solirubrobacterales bacterium | reverse complement strand
ACTTACGACTCGCAGCCCTTAGCTCCCCGGTGATCGAGGCGCTCGCCTTGACATTGGAGGCGGTGGTCATATAAAACGTACCGAGACGTTGACACGCGATGAGGCTCGCGTAGCGCTCACCGGCATTCCGGTCGGCTAATGGCTTCTACCACGAAAGGTGGAGCCAGTGTCGACGCAGGATGGACTGCAAATTCTTCAGAGCGCGGTGGTGTTGCTGGTCGCGCCGTTGTACGCCGGGGTGCTGGCGAGGGCCGAGGCGATCGTGCAGTCAAAGCGCGGTCCGAGCGTGCTGCAGCCGTACCGCGATCTGGCGAAGCTGCTGCGCAAGGGGAGCGCGATCTCGGATCAGGCGTCATGGATCTTTCGGGGTGCGCCGTTCGTCGCGTTTGCGTGCTACCTGACGGTCTCGGCGATCGTGCCGGTGATTACCGACGAGCCACTGCCGCTCGCGTTTCTCGCGGATCTGATCGGCGGCGCGTTCGTGCTCGCGCTGGCGAGCTTTTCGATCTCGCTCGCGGCGCTTGACTGCGCCAGCCCGCTCGGGGGCCTCGGCTCGAGCCGCACGACGTGGATCGGGAGCCTCGCCGAGCCGGCGTTGATCCTCGTGTTCTTCACGGTCGGTGCACTGTCGCAGTCCGACAATCCGTACCTCGAGAATCACGCGCTCGCGCATTCGGGAGCGGCGTACGTGCTGCCGACACACGTGCTCGGCGCGGTCGCCTTCTTCATCATCGTGCTCGCCGAGAATGGGCGTATCCCGGTCGATAACCCAAGTGGCACGATCGAGATCTCGATGATCGAGGAGAGCCGCGTGCTCGAGTACTCGGGGCGCGAGTATGCCCTCGTGAAGTGGGGAAGCTGGATGAAGCTGTTCCTGCTCTCCTCGATCTTCATGAACGTGTTCGTGATCCCGTGGGGACTGGGGAACGCCGACTCGCTGCTCGGGGGTCTGCAGGGGATCGCCGCGCTGCTCGGCAAGCTCGCGGTCTGCGGCGTGGGGATCGTGATCATCGACAGCTCGTTCGCGAAGCTGCGGTTCTTCCGGATCGCCGAGTTCCTCGGTGCCTCGTTCCTGCTGGCGCTGATCGGGATCGCCACGTCTTATGTGATCGGGAAGTGATGCAGAGCCTCTCGGCCTCGTCGATCGAAGGTGTGCTGCTCGACCTGAGCGCAGTGATGATGCTGCTGTGCGCGTTTGCGTGCCTGGGCTCGAAGCTGTTCGATCGCTACGTCGCCTACTACGCCCTGCAGTCCGTCGTGCTGTCGTTCGCCGCCGCAGTCGTCGCAATCCATCTTGGCTCCGGGGCATTGTGGGCGCTGGCGGCGCTGACGCTTGCGGTCAAGGGGATCGCGATACCGCTCGCGACGCGCCGCTTCCTCCTGCATCGCCTCGATCTGAGGCGTGACGTCGCGCTGTCGACCGGATTGTCGACGTCGCTGATCCTGGGCGCGTTCCTCACCGTCTTCGCCTATCTCGCGATCCGTCCGGGGACGCTGCCGCACGCGCTGGTCGCCTCGGCGGTCGTGCCGCTCTCGACCGCGGTGATCCTACTGGGCGGCTTGTGCATGGTCGTGCGCCGACACACGATCGCGCAGCTGATCGGCTGGTTGATCCTCGAGAACGGCGTGTTCCTGGGCGCGATCACGCTCGTGGCGACGTTCCCGTTCATCGTCGAGGCGGGAATCTTCCTCGACCTCGTCGCCGCGGTGCTGATCATGATCACCTTCGTCTCCGGCCTGGCGCAGCGCCTCGCGACGGCAGCGGCGCCCGATCTGCGGGAGCTGCGCGAATGATCGCGCTCGTGATCGCCTTGGTCGTGCTGCCGCTCGTGGGCGCCGCAGCGCACCTCCTCGGCGTCCGGACGCACGCGGCCGGACTGCTGAGCGCCGCCGGCGGCGCCGGAGCGCTCGGGTGCGCGCTCGCGCTCGCGGTGCTCACGACCCGCAACGGGCCCTACCGGGCCCTGTCCGGGTTCATCTATGTCGACCCGCTGTCGGCGTTCTTCGCTATCACAGTCGCGATTGTCGCGACCCTCGCAGGCCTGGGCTCGATCGGCTACGTGCAGACCGAGCAGGAGCGCGGCGAGCTTTCGCCGGTCCAGGTCAAGCTCTACGTCGTTTTCTTCGCTCTGTTTGCGGCGCTCATGCTCGCGTCGCTCGAGGCTGGCAATCTCGGCCTTTTGTGGGTCCTCGTCGAGGCGAGCACGCTCGCGAGCGCCGTGCTCGTCGCGCTCGAGGCACGCTCGAGCTCGTTTGAGGCCGCCTGGAAGTACATCATCATCTCGAGCTTCGGCGTGACGATAGCGCTCGTGGGCACGCTGTTCCTCTTCTATGCATCAAGCGCACTGGCGCTCGACGCGACCCAGCGCCTGAGCTGGGCCGAGTTGTTCGCGCACGCGCACGCGCTCCAGCACGACAGCCTTAAGCTGGGGTTCTTGCTCGCTGTGGTTGGCTATGGCACGAAGGTCGGGCTGGCGCCGATGCACACCTGGCTCCCGGACGCGCACTCGGAGGCGCCGAGCCCCGCGAGCGCGATGCTCTCCGGCGCGCTGCTGAACACCGGCATGTACGCGATCATCCGCTTCCAGGCGATCGCCGGGGTGGATCTCGGCCGCTACACCCACCGGGTATTGCTCGTGTTCGGCTTCACGTCGATCGCGATCGGCGCTCTGTTCATGGTCCGCAGCACCAATTTCAAGCGTCTGTTCGCATACTCGTCGATCGAGCACATGGGGATCATCGCCGTGGCGCTTGGGTTCGGCGGTACGCTCGGGTACTACGGGGCGCTGCTGCATACGCTCAACCACGCGATCGGAAAATGCGTCTTGTTCCTGTGCAGCGGTGAGATCGTTCTGCGCTATCGGACCCGCGTCGCGACGCGTGTACGGGGTCTGCTCGGTTCCGCGCCGTTACTGGGCGTCGTGCTGCTGCTTGGGTCGTTCGCGATCGTAGGCTCGCCACCATTCGGCCTGTTCCTGAGCGAGTTCACGATCGTCCGCGCCGGGTTTGCTAGCTCCGGCCCTGCGTTCGCGTTCTTGCTGCTCGCGCTACTCGTGCTCGCGTTCATCGCGTTCATGCGCACGACCGCGGACATGACCGTCGGCGGCAGCGGCAGCGACGCGCCTGCGGAAACGCCGTCAATGCGGGTCACCTCTGCGTTCCCGTTGCTGGCGGGTTTGGCAATGCTGCTGGTGCTCGGCGTGTGGATTCCCGGCGGTCTGAACGACCTGATCATGCACTCGATCGGGGCGATCACATGAGTAGTTGGGGTGATCACAGGCCCGATCACGGCGATCAGGCGAGTGATCAGAGCCCAACAGGCGGGCTGCTCGGTGCGATCGACCTGCTGCGGGGAGAGATACGTGGCGTCTCGATCAAGACGATCGCCGACGGCGCAGTGGCAGTTCCTCTGGGCGCGTCGGAGCTGGAACCCGTCACGCGTCTGCTCACGAGCTCGGGTGCGCGTCCGGCGGACCTGTTCGCGGCGCCGAGCCAGAACGGCGTGACACTGCGCATCGTCTATGCCGACGATCACGACGCCACGTATCTGGTCACGCAGAACGACGTGGCCGGCACCGAGTACCCGGAGCTTTCGGGTCTCGCGCCGTCGCTGTTTATCGAGGAGTGCGAGCTGTTCGAGCAGTTCGGCCTGCTGCCTGCCGGCTCGAGTCCGCTGAACCGGGTGCTGATGGCGCCGCGCGGCGAGGCGGACGTTCCACTGGTCACCGGCGAGCGCTCGGTGGCACCGCGCGAGGTGCGCGCACCGCACTTCGTGGCAGGCGAGGCGATCGAGTTCCCGTTCGGCCCGGTCAGGGCCGCGGGCTCGGAGTCGCTGTACATGGGGCTGGTGACCACCGGCGAGGAGATTCTCGACCTGTATCTGTTTCACTGGCATAAGCATCGCGGGGTCGAGCGGCGCTTGCGTGGACTCACGCCCGAGCGGGCGTTGTTCTTCGTCGAGCGGATCGAGGGGCTGTCCGCGGTCGCGAACAGCATCGCGTATTGCCGCGCGGTCGAGGTGGCGGCCGGAACGAGTGCTCCGCCGGCGGCGGCCCTGACGCGGGCGGTCGCGCTCGAGCTCGAGCGGATCTATAACCATGCGGCCGCGATCGCCGCGCTCTGCCAGGGCACCGGTCTGTCCGTCGGGCAGGCGAACGCAGAGATCGTGCTCGAGGAGCTACTGCGGCTCAACCTGGATGCGTTTGGGCATCGCTATCTGTTCGATGTCGTTGCGCTCGGAGGTGTGCGGCGCGCACCCCACCATGCGGCGGTTCGCGCCCGCCTGGCGCGGCTGTGCGGGGAATTACGGCGCGTGGTCGATGCGCTGCTGTCGACCAACTCGTTCGTCGATCGGCTCGAGGCGTGCGGGACCGTGTCGCTCGATGACGCTCGGCGACTTGCGCTCGTCGGTCCGGTCGCGCGCGCCTCCGGGGCCGGCGTGGACTGCCGGCGCGACCACCCATGGTCCCCATTTGACGTCGTCGCGCCGGCGATGCCGGTCGAAGGCCGCGGTGACGCGCTCGCCCGCATCGATGTGTTCGTGGCCGAGATCGAGGACTCGCGGCGGCTGATCGAAGAGCTGATCGGTGACGCCGGCGACGGCTTGACCGTGGTCGCCGCGGCCGGCGGGGAGGGACTGGGTTGGGCGGAGTCCTCGCGCGGCGAATCGCTCGCCTGGGTGCAGGTCGACAGACACGGTCGGATCCAGTGGGCGCGAGTGCGGCCGGCGTCGGTCAGGAACTGGCGCGCGTTCGACGACGCCGCGAGAGCCCAGAACGTGTTCACCGACATCCCGATCATCGAAGCCAGCTTCGGGCTGACCGTCGCGGGGTTCGCGCGCTGATGCTGTGGTTCCTGCGAGGACTCCGTCGCGGCGTCGTCACGACCCGCTACCCGCGCGAGTGCGACCGCTGGGCGCAGGCGCTGCCAACACCGCCGCGCTTTGACTCCGAACTGCTCACCGACGAGCTGGTGCAGGCGCTCGTCGACGCATGCCCGGCGCGGGCGATCGGGCGCCAGTACCGCGCGCTCGTCCTCGACCTCGGACGCTGCACGAGCTGCGGTCGCTGCTACGAAGTGGGGGGCGAGGCTGTCGTACCGAGCGGCATGTTCGAGCTCGCCGCACGCGAGCGCACGGATCTCGTGAAGCGAATACCAATCCGCCGAGGGTACGCGTGATGGACGCGCAGCAACTGGCGGCCGAGCTGCGCGCGCGGTCGTTGTCACTGTTCGGCCGGAGCCTGCACGTGCGGACGCTCGACAGTGGTTCCTGCGCCGTCTGCGAATCGGAGATCCGCCTGCTCGCCGCGCCGCATTACGACCTGCACCGGCTGGGGCTGTTCTTCACCCCCGCGCCGCGCCACGCCGACCTGCTGCTCGTCTCCGGCGCGGCCGTGCGCGCGATGGACCTCGCGGTGCGCAAGACATATGAGGCGACCCCCGACCCCAAGGCGGTCGTCGCGATTGGGGCCTGCGCGCTCGGCGGCGTGTACGAATCGGATCTGTTCCTCCATGGCGCGGTCGACGAGGTGATCCCCGTCGATGTCTACGTGCCGGGCTGCCCGCCGAGCCCGCTCGCGCTGCTGCAGGGCCTCCTGGTTGCGATCGGCCGGCTCGAGGAACGGGTGTCGACGGCGCGCTTTGATCTGCGCGAGGAGCGGACCGCGTGATCACCGCGGCGACGGTCGTCCTGACGGTCGCGGTCGCGCTATGGGTAGCGGCAGGGCTCGCGGGCCCGCTCGCGACTAAGCCGATCGGTGTGCGCGGCGTGCCGCTCGTCTCGGCCTGCGGCGGCGCCTGCGCGCTCGCGGGCGGGATCGTCGTCGTGCTGCACGGCGCCAGCGCGCAAACGACGCTCGGCGCGAACCTCGTCGGGGCGCTCACGCTGCGCCTGACGCCCTTAGCCGGCGTGTTCATCGCGCTGCTCGGAGTGATCGCGCTCGCGATTGGGCTCTACGCGCCCCGCTACCACCAGCCCGGGCGGGGGACGGCCGCCTACCTGATCGTGTTCAACCTCGCTTTCGTCGCCTCGCTCGCCGTGCTGGTGGCCGGCAACGCCGTCGTGTTCCTCGTTGCGTGGGAGACGGTGACACTGCTCAGCTACCTGCTGATCCTGCGCCATCATCGCCGCCCGAGCGTCACTCGCGCCGCGTTTCTGTTCCTCGCGCTCGGCGAGGCGGGCTTCGTGCTGATCGTCGCCGCGTTTGCATTGCTGGGCACCAAGACGGGCTCGCTCGAGCTCGCGCAGATGGCCGCTCGCTCGCGCGGCGTCGCGAGCGCCTGGCGCGGAACCATCTTCGTCCTCGCGCTGGTCGGGTTCGGTTTCAAGGCCGGCTTGGTGCCGCTTCACATCTGGCTGCCTGAGGCGCATCCGGTCGCGCCCGCCGACGGTTCCGCGTTTCTCTCGGGCCTCGTGATCACGCTGGGCGTGTTCGGGATCGCGCTGTTCGGCTTCGAGTTGCTCCCCGGCGGTCCGGCGTGGTGGGGGCTGCTCACGATGGGGCTCGGAGCGCTCTCCGCGGTGCTCGGGATTCTGTATGGGCTGATGGAGCGCGACCTTAAGCGCTTCCTCGCCTACTCGAGTATCGAGAACAACGGGATCGTGCTCACCGCGCTGGGCGGCGGAATCACCTTCGGCGCGTATCACGAGCACGCGCTCGCCACGTTCCTGATGTTGGCCGGGCTCTACCACTCCGTGAACCACGGGATCTACAAGGCGCTCCTATTCATGCAGGCCGGCGTGATCGAGCACGCCGCAGGAACCCGTGATCTCGATCGGCTCGGCGGCCTGATCCACCGAATGCCCGCCTCCTCGGTGATCTCCCTGATCGGCACGCTCGGGATCGCCGCGCTGCCGCCGTTCAACGGCTTCGTCAGCGAATGGCTCATCTTCCAGGGTCTATTCCAAGGATTCCGAATCCCGAATCACGCCGTGGCGATCCTGATCGTCGTGGCCGGCGCGACACTCGCGCTCACCAGCGGCCTCGCAATTATGGGCTTCGCGCGAGCGTACGGACTGAGCTTCCTCGGCATGCCACGCAGCCGCCAGGCGATCGCCGCGACCGAGCGCGGCCAGCCGCTCGCCGGCCCGACAGTACTCGCCACGTGCTGCGTCGCCCTCGGGGTCGGAGCGCCGTGGGTCCTGTCCGCGCTGGACCGTGCAGTGCGAGCAACGACCGGAACGGAGCTACACGGTGTGCTGCTGCTGCCAAAGCTCACCGTGATCCCGGCGCACACCAACTTCTCCGGCTTCTCACCCACCTATCTTGCCCTCTTCATGGTTGCGGTCGCAGCCGTCCCGGTAGCGATCTTCTTGGTCGCCCGGCCGCGGGCCAGGACGCGCCGCGTGCCCGTCTGGGACGGCGGGATCACGGACTTCAAGCCAAGGATGCAGTACACGGCGACCACGTACGCGAATCCCGTACGTGTCACCTTCGACGAGCTCTACCGTCCCGAACGCCACCTCGAACGAGCCTCTGATGAGCCAGCGGGGCGCTCTGGGCCCGTTCATTACCACTTCCAGGTGCTGCCCATCTTCGAGCGCTACCTGTACGCACCGATCGTGCGTGCGGTGCAATGGCTCGCCGATCGCGCCCGGCCGATCCAATCCGGCGATGTCAACCTCTACCTGCTCTACCTCTTCGTCGTTGTCGTGATCGCCTACCTCATCTACCCGTACTGACAAGGCCGATCGCCATTACTCACACGCGCACTTGGGCCCATGACCAGTAACGAGGCAAGCAACGAACAGAGCATCCAGGAGGCCGCTTAGTAGTACCTTGTTACTCTCGTGCGTGGGGGAGGGGTAGGTCGGCGAGGTCTATCGGTCGTTGACAAGTGTGGCAGTGACCGGACCAGCAGTCGAAGATCGTCATCAATGGTCCGGTTGGGGGAGCCTGGAGCCCGCCGCCGGGGGTGCACTGGACACGCCGTGCGACATTGTCGGTTGGCGTTCTCGCCTCTGATCATGCGTCAAACGTCACTATTCAGTTTGCTCGACGATGTCAACTAGCTGTGCTACATTCGGTGCTGAGCGATGAAGCTCGCTCTGAGCGCGGCGCCGCCGCTGATGGCTTCTATTCCACCTCAATCGTGGAGGTAGTTGGAATGGAGGCACATTCGTTGTCCTCGCAATATCCCCTGGCCGTTAATGACGGCTGCGACTCACACGTGCGTAAGCCGAGCGGGTGGTTGCATGGTGACTTCGCGGCCGGCTGTAGATGGTCGGAGTCGGAGTCACACGCGAGCGTTCGCGGCGATTTCGCCACTGGCATGAGGAGCACACCGATCCCCATGACCATCGGAGACTTCGCTACCGGCCTGCGTGCCCGTCCCGACGCCGAGCTGGTCCGAGGTGATTTCGCGACCGGCCAGCGCACCGTGCGGCCCGTCACACCAAGTCGTGACGATCAGCCTGAAGATCCCGGTTTCCCCCGGCCCCGCCAACAGGACACCGCGAAGGCCGCATAACCCAGGCGCGGCCTTGAGAGCACAACGCCGTCCGTCGGAGCCAAGGTTTGCGTGCCCTGCTCGTTGGGCGGTGCGTGTCAAACGCGCCGGGAGAACTCATGACGACCGGGCCCTCCAATAGGCGGCCCGCGCTCAGACTCGACGTCCGCTCGAGCCATGTGAGCTGCGCGGCCAACCGGACCTGCTCGTCGACCAATCCAGCTTTAGGACAGCCCTGCGAGGTCGCAACCTTGTGGGCTCGCGGGCGTCGCTGAGGCGAAAGGAGAACCCATGACAGAGCAACTCGCCACACCGAGGCCAACGGCACCTCAGCGGGCGCGGTACGAGCAAGAGCCCGTTCGCGATCCGATCGGCTTGACCGAGCCAATCGACGGCGATCCGATCAGTTTGACCGAGCCGGTCGGTGGCGCTGCGATGAGTTTGACCGAGCCGGTCGGCGGCGCTTCGACCGGCTTGACCGAGCCATTTGGTAGCGCTTCGATCAGTTTGGCCGAGCCGGCCAACTCCGGCCGGTCAGGACGACCCGAAAACTGACTCGCGGTATGGATTCCGCCACTGCTCGCGGCACGCACGCAGGTAGCGCCGAGCGAAAGGGCGTCTATCGGATGGCAATGCAACAGAGTTAGCAATGGAGCGCGATGTCCGGTAAGGAAACGCTCGTGTCCGGCGTGTACGGGCGCCAGATTCTCGATCGTCGAGGCAATCCGATGGTCGAGGCAGAGGTCACGTTGCGCTCTGGGGCATCGGGCCGCGCGGCCGTCCCGTCGGGCGCCTCGAAGAAGAGTTGGGAGCCCGGCAAGCCCCGGGACGGAGGCGAGCGGTGGGGCGGGACGGGCGTGATGCGCGCGATTGACCACGTCAACGGACCGATCGCCGCGGCACTCCGGGGGATCGACGCGCTGGACCAGTATGCGGTCGATGACGTGCTGCTCGAGGCGGACGGAACGCCCTCTAAGGAACGGTTCGGCGCCAACGCGATCCTCGGCGCCTCGCTCGCGACCGCCAAGGCAGCGGCCATGTCCCAGACGCTTCCGCTGTGGGAATGGCTCGCGGCAGAACGAGAGCCGGTGATACCGGTGCCGCTGATCAATGTCCTCATTGGCGGTGCTCACGCGAACCATGAGCCCATCGCGAAGGAGTTCATGATCGTGCCATGCGGCGCGAGCACGTTTTCGGAAGCGCTGCGGCACGGGTTGGAGGTGCTCCGAGCCCTGCGATCGCTGCCGCGCGAGCGGGGGCTCTCCACCGCGCTCTACGATGCGCGTGGCTTCGCGCCCGATATCGAGCGCGACCACGAAACCCTCGACTCGTTCACTGAGGCGATCTCGGCAGCGGGGTACATTCCGGGCGCGGACGTCTGGATCGCGCTTGATCCGGCCGCCAGCACATTCTTCGACGGCGCCCGCTACACGAGCCACGACGGCCTCGCGCTCGAGCCGCGCGAGCTGGTCAGCTACTGGACGGAGCTCGTCGACGCTTACCCCATTATCAGCCTCGAGGACGGTATGGCGAAGGACGACTGCGAGGGATGGCAGGAGCTGACGCGATCCCTAGGCGCGCGCATGCAGCTCATAGGCGACGACCTCTTCCTCACCAACACCGACCTACTACGCCGGGGCATCGACCGCGGCGTCGCCAACTCGATCCTGATCAAGCCCGACCAGATCGGGACGATCTCAGAGACGCTCGACACGATCAAGCTGGCCCGCGATAACGGCTACACGGCGGTGATCTCGGACCGGTCCGGCGAAACCGAGGACACCGCAATCGCGCACCTTGCGGTGGCGAGTGGGTGTGGACAGATCAAGGCCGACGGCCCGTCACGCGCCACGGGTGTCTGCACGTACAACGAACTGCTCCGAATCGAGGAGGCGACCGGCGGGCTCGCCCGCTTCCCCTCGAGGCACGCGCTGCGCCCGACCGAGGGTTCGCCCGATGACGATCGAGCCCTCACCTCCCGTGGTACGAGCGCTCGCGGTCGAGCTCCGTGATTGCGGCGAGGTGTTCCTCTTCGTCGCTGTCGTGGTCGCATATCTGATCTACCCGAACTGATCGGCCGACGCGACGACGACGAGCGGTCAGTGCTGCGGATGGAGCGCTCGTCGCGCGACGTCACTCACCATGAACGACACGTCCTCCGCGGCGAGTTGCTCCAGCCACGGCCGCCACCGCTCGACTCCGTCGATCGCGATCAGGCTGCGCAGCGCCTCGGCTGCGAGGAACGGATCGCGACCCGCGATGACGGCTTCGCGCAGCGCGGGGGAGGCGTCGCGGGAGCGAAGCGACCCGAGGATCCGTGCGGCGGTGAGCGCGCGGTCGCCATCGGGATGGTCCAGCGTCCAGATCAGCTGCTGGTCGTAGGAGAGTCCGGCCGGGCTCTCGATCGGCGCTCCGCAGTGGACGCAGGGACCGGACGGATCACGATTCACGGCGTAGCAGTGAAAGCACCAGTTCACCGGGCGCCGCCGCGGAACGACCGCCCGAGGCCCCACACGAGCGCGACCGCGGCAAGTCCGCCGGCGGCGGTGATCGGTACCGACCGACCGACGTGTGGGCTCGCCGCGATCAGCACGAGCGCCGAGCATGCCAACGCGCCGGCCGCGACGGCCGCGACGGCCGCCGCCCACGCGATCCACTGCGCCGCCCCCGTGCCCGTCGCCCTGCGCCCCCCGAGCAACCACGAACAGAGCTCCGCGGCCAGCAGTAGTCCCGCGGCGGCGAACGGGACCAGGGCGCTCGTCATCTCGGCACCGGTTGGCCCGAGCGGCGGCGAAACGCGGCCGCGGTCGCGACCGCGCTCTGAAGTGGATCGGAGTCATGCCATTGCGCGACCGGCACGCCCAGCGCAATGAAGCGGCTGCGCACGGCCTCTCGCCGCAGCAGCCAGAGGCGGTGTGCGAGCACACTCGCCGCCGTCGCGCCTGGATCGACGAACGGCTCGGCCGGGATCTCCAGCAGGGCGAGATCGAATCCGCGTGCGCGCAGATCGACGAGCGCCCTGATCGAGCGCTCGTCGAGCAGGGGTGTGATCGCGATCACGAGTGCCTTCGGCGGCAGCATCCTGGTCGGGATCACCGCGAGGTCCTTGCGCACGTAGCTGAACACGACCTCGCTGCGCAGCAGTGCATCGATGATCCTGTACAGCTGGCTGACTCCCAGTCGCGGTCCGATCGCGTCGAGGACGCCGCCGAAGCTGACGAGCCCGACGCGTTCCCTGGACTCCCGGTAGGCGGACACGAGCGACGCGCAGGCGCGAACGGCGACCGCGAGCGTTCCGCCGGCATCGCCTTCGGAGTGCTCGAACGTGTCAAGGAAGAGGATCACGTCGGCATTGCGCTCGGGGTGGCGCTCGGTCACGTGCGGCGCCGCTCGACGGGCGGTCACGCGCCAGTTGATCTGTCGCACGCGGTCACCGGAAACGAACGGCCGGACCTCGGCGAGCTCGATCCCCTCGCCGCGCCGGCGCGCGACCCGATTGCCGGCCGTCGCCTGGAGCTCGAGTGGGTCGATGAGTGCCCTCAGGTGCTCGAGTCGCGGCAGCACTGCGACTGCGCCGAGCTGCACGTCGGGAAGCTCGTAGACGACGAGCCCGAAGCGGTCACGCGTCCGGGCCGTGATGACACCGACGGAATGGACGCCCCACCGCTCGGCCACGAGCGACCAGCTGTGATCCAGCCTCTCTCCGGGGCCGAGCGCGAGCAAAGCTTGGCGCGGGTCTCGGACAGCGAGCGCGCCGGAGCCCGGTGTCAGCTCGAGCTCGAGTCGCTCTGCTCGCGCGCCGGCGGCCAGCTCGACAAGCACCACCAGCTCGTCGCCTTCGACGATCCGGTCGGGCGCAGGCCGCACCGTCACGGTCACGCGTGGAGCGCGATCGACTGCGAGCGCGACGGCGATGTAGACCGCAAACGGAGCCACGAGCGACACGAGCTCGGGGCTACCGAGCCCGAGGCCGGCGACCGATCCCGCCGCGACGAGCGCGAGGTAGGCGCGGAGCTTGGGCGAAGCGGAGCGGGTCATCCCCGCTGCACCGCTCGGTCCGACGCCGCCGGAGTCGGCACCGACCCCAGGCACTCCTCGACCACCTCGTCGCCCTGGACGCGCTGCACCCACAGCTCGGGACGCAACGTCAGTCGGTGGGCGAGCGCCGCCACCGCCACCGCCTTCACGTCGTCGGGCACGACAAAGTCGCGACCGCCGAGCGCCGCCTTGGCTCGAGCGAGCTTCATCAGCGCCAGCGTCCCACGGGGGCTCGCGCCAACCTGGACGCTCGGGCTCACACGGGTCGCTGCGACGAGATCGACGATGTAGCGACCGACGCTGCTGGAGACGTGCACGGCCTCGATCGCCCGCTGCATTGCTACGAGCCCGATCGCGTCGACGACCGGGGTGAGCTCCACCTCGTCCGCCCGGCGCTCGAGCCGGCGCTCGAGCATCTGCCACTCGTCCTCCCGCGAGGGGTAGCCGACGCGCAGGCGCACAAGGAAGCGGTCGAGCTGAGCCTCGGGCAGCGGGTATGTGCCCTCGTACTCGATCGGGTTCTGCGTGGCGAGCACGAGAAACGGCCGGCCGAGCTGCACTGTCCCGTCGTCGGTGGTGACCTGCTGTTCCTCCATCGCCTCGAGCAGCGCGGACTGGGTCTTCGGCGGGGCGCGGTTGATCTCGTCGGCCAGGAGCACGTCGGTGAAGACCGGGCCCGGGCGGAACTCGAAATCACCCGTACGCTGGTTGAAGATCGAGGACCCGGTGATGTCGGATGGCATCAGGTCCGGGGTGAACTGCACTCGCGCGAAGCGAGCGCCGATCACGCGCGCGAACGAGCGCGCGATCAGCGTCTTCGCGAGGCCCGGATAGTCCTCGATCAGCACATGACCGTCGGCGAGCAGCGCGACCAGCACGAGTTCGAGCGCGTCCCGCTTGCCGACGACGGCACGCTCGATCTCGTCAAGGATCCCCCGCGCGGACGCTGCCGCGGCCTCGATGCCGAGCTCGCCGGTCTCCTCCCTCATAGGTGCTCGAGCCGGTCGACGATCTCCGCGAGCTCACTGGTTGCGACGCCCGGATCGCCCCGTTCCGGGCGCGGGCGATCTGGTCGCACGACGTCCCACGCACGGTCTCCGAGCAGCTCGCGCGACGCTCGCTGATCGCGGTCGAGGTCGACCCGGTGGCGCTGCAGGCGGGCCAGCGCGATCTCGCGCAGGAGCGGTCGCAACCGGAAGTGAACATCGCCTGCATTGGTGGGAGCAAACCCCACGAGACGCTCGAGCTGCTGGAGATCCTGCGGTCGCCAGATCCCGTCCGGCTCGCGCCGTCGCGCGCGGCGCTGGGTCCGGATGGGGCGGCGCGGGAGCAGCGCGATCACCGCGCACCCAGCGGATGCGATGATCGTGATCTCGAGCCCGAGCGCTCGGGGGCCACCGCGGGCGAGCAGCAGGATCAGGGTCACCGAGATCGCCGGTGCCGTGAGCGTGAGCGCCGCGAGGCCGAGGCGCCTCCACGGACGGCCAGGGGGGCGGGCGTTCATCGCTCGACGGGCTCCGCCGGGCCGCCGAGGAACACCCGCCCGTCGATCTGCGAGGGAGCGCGCAGCCACGCCGTCAACTCCGGGCCGGCCGGCTCGTGCCTGCAGGACCACGCCGACTTGCGTCGGGCTTCATCGAGCTCCCAGGCGATCAGCCGCAGGCGCGTTCCGGCATGCCGCGCGGCCAGGTCGTGGCTGGCGCCGGGGCTCAACTGGACAGCGTGGCGCGCGCACAGCCCGTGCCCCCGCTCGTAGGCCGCTGTCAGCTCCGGCAGCTCGAGCGCGATCCCGAGCAGCTCCAGCGCTCGGCGTTCGGCGATCGTGCCGGTTGAGCAGGCTCGACATGGGCGGAGGTCGAGCACGGCGGTGCGCGCAGCCTCGAGATCCGACGGTCCCGAGCTGCGCTTCCGACCCCATACCTGGCCCCGATTCGCCGAGCCTACGGTGGGTTGCGCGGCGAGGATGTCGAGCAGACGCCGCACTACGCCGCGCGATGACGCCCGCCGGCGATCCATCGCCCAGAGCGCGCTCCCCGGATCGCTGAGCGCGAGATCGTGGATGTGAGCGGCGCAGAGCTCACCGGGATCGTCATTCAGCGACCGGTCACGATCTCCGATCGCCTCGACGATCCACTCGAGGTAGCGTCGCTCGGACTGCCCGATCGCGAGGCACACCGGGCACGCGCTCACCAGGAGCTGCTGCTCGAGCGTCGACAGCGTGGTCGGGGCGGCGAGTGCCGACGGGAGCGCTTGGCGCCAGGTGCACCGACGTCGCGAGTCGGTGTCGAGCCCAATCAGGGACTGGCCGCTTCCGCCCGTGTGCGGGTCGTCGAGCGTTGCCGACATCCGCTCTGAGAGAAGCGTCAACGTCGCCGGCCCCGCAGCGCCGGCGGCGTCGCGGAAGTGGGTCAGGCAGAGGCCGGCGTGGCTGGCGTAGCGCCCCGAGCACGACCGGTCGTCGAGCGTTTCGATCAGCATCCTGCTCGCGCGTGAGGTCGCGAACGCTCGTGCTGAGCAGGCCGGGCACGCGCCGGGCACTCCGGCTCCGGCGATGTGGTCGAGTGCCCCGGCGACGCCGTAGCTCGATACGGGCGCGAGCACGCTCGCTTCCTCCACCTCGTCGATCAGCCGCCGCCAGTGCTCGGGGCACATGCCCATCGCTGACCGCAGCGCCGCGCGCATCTCCGCCGTGGCGTGGTTCTCGATCTCAAACCACGAGAAGAAGCTCTGTTCGTACTGCTCGACAAACCCGCACGTCGGACACCCCGGCTGATCGAGCAGCACGTCGATCTCGGACCTCGGACGACCTGCCGCGGGGGTGTGCGGCGGCTTGCGCCTCTCCGAGGACGGCCCCCGACCGGGCCCGTCGCCGGACACAACGCCGGTCTCCTTGGCCGTAGTCAAGCGACCACCTCGAGTTCGTCATGCAGTTGCGCGAGTGCGCGCATCGCCTCGTCGCGGGTCTCAGGGCCGATTCGCTCACGGCTGAACTTCGCCCGCTCGAACAGATCGGTGAGCCGCGTCACGGGAGCGGCGGGGACGTCCAGTGCGGCAAGTGCATGAATCAGGTACTCGCGGGGAGCCTCCGCCGCGCCTCGGCGAACGCCGACGGCGGCGAACGCCCCCTCCATGCGGGCGTAGGCGGCGATCACGGCCCGTCGTGGATCTGGGTCTGCACCCAGGTCGGCGAGTGAGCCTTCGATCGCCGTCCGCACGACAGTGGCCGCGTTCGCGCGTGCGTCCGAGCGCGCGTTCCGACGGGCGGTGGTCGACCGGGCGACGACGAGCAGGCCCCCAGAGGCGACCAGGAGCACCGCTCCGACCGGAATCCATACCGCGAGCCCAGGCGCGGCGCCTCCGCCTCGCGGGCTCGACAGAGCCGGGGCACCCTGGCCACGTGGATGGCCCTGCCCGTCGGTCGCGATCGATGGCCGTTGGCTGGGCGACAGGCTCGACGCGACGACGATGATGATGCCGACGACGATCAAGGGCAGCACGAGGAGTGCCAGTTGCACGGGCCAAGGAACGCGCCGGATGGACGAGCTGGGCACGAGCTCGTCCGGCTTGCGGCGCCGCGGGGGCGCCCACATCGCGTACACGAGGACGCCAAAGAGCGCGATCACGGCCACTGCTGCGACCAGCATCAGTGGCCACACGGAGATCGTCGCTCCGGGGGGGGAGGCGCTGATCGGACGCGAGCCACCGGACGTGCTCAGCGGGTCCCGGCTGGCGAGCGCGGTCAGGCTGAGCAGCAGAATCACCGCGATCGCCGCTCGATACGATCGCGCTGAAGCGCTCGCGCGCCGATGGGGCGCCGGGTCCGATTCCAGGTCCGTCTTGTCACCTCCGAGGTTGCTTCAAGCACGCACGCCCACCCGGGGCGGCGGTAGAAGCCATCAGCGCCTCGAGGCGCGGGCAAAGGCGAGCTTCATCGCCATGCCCAAGGATACTCGCAGTCGTGAGATTCGCGGTCGTGAGATCGACTGCCACCGTCGCCCGAGTGCTAGGTTCCTCGCAGGCGATGAGGCCCGCCCTGCACGACCGCCGCCGATCGGCTGATGGCTTCTACTGTGGATCCGGAGACCAGACGGGGAGGAGGGTCACATGCCAGTTCGCGTGAAGGTGCGTGCCGCCATCTGGATCGACGGACTCTTGGTCGTGCACCGCTCCTCGCGACAAGGATCCGAGCACCTGACGCTGCCCGGTGGCCGAATCAAGGACCGCGAATCGGTGCTCGAGGGTCTCGCCCGGGAGGTGCGGGAGGAGATCGGACTCGAGATCGAAGTCGGGCCACTGCTGCTCGTCGCGGAGATCTTCGCGGGCGCGTCACGCCAGGATGTCGAGCTGATCTTCGAGGGGCACCCGCGCGGCGCGGCGCGCCCTGACGATCTGGCGCTCGTGGACCCGGGGGCGCCAGAGGCCGAGCTGGTGATGCCACCCGTCGTGGGTGACCTTGTGCGGCTCGCAGGACCCGGCGTGGACGCGAGGACCGCCGCCTGGCTGGGAAATCTGCACATTCCCGGACGGTGACTGCGCCGCGCCAAGTGCCCGACCATCGCGGTGGCGCACAGTAAGATTGCCGCGAGCGATGAGGCTCGCTCCGAATGCGGCGCGGTGCTGCTGATGGCCTCTACGACGTCAGTCCGATCGTGGAGGTTCCCGTTGACGAAGTCGGTTGTTGTCGTTTCTGGGCCCGGGAGGGGTGCCGACGCACTTGGAGCCGAGCTCGGTCCGGTCGTGGAATCGCTACGGCGCGACGGCGAGCATCTGCTCAGTGCCCAGGCGCTCGCGGATCTCGACGCCGGCGCCGATCGGCTTGCCCAGGCTCGCTGCAATGTTGCCGTGCTGGGTGCTTTCAAGCGCGGCAAGAGCACGCTCGTGAACGCACTCCTGGAGCGCGAGGTGCTACCCACGGGTGTGCTGCCGCTGACCTCCGCCGTGACCGTCGTGCGCCACGGCGAGGCCGAGCGATTGCTGGTCCACTTCGCAGACGCGCGCGTGCAGGAGCATCCGCTCGCATCGCTGCGAGAGTTCGCTACCGAGCTGAGCAACCCAGGAAACGGCAGGGGCGTAAGGCGGGTCGAGGTCGAGTTCAGCCATCCGCTGCTCGCCGACGGCCTGCAACTGGTCGACACCCCAGGGATCGCCTCGGTCCATCGCCACAACACCGCCGTCGCATACGACGTGCTGGGGCGCGTCGACGTTGCGCTCTGCGTGATGTCAGCGGATCAGCCCTTGGCTGAACAGGAGCTCGAGCTCTACCGGGCGGCGGCGGAACGGGCGGGGCAGATGCTGTTCGTGCTCGCGAAGGTCGACAAGCTCTCAGCCGACGAGCGCGCCCAGACCATCGCCTTCGTGGCACAGGTTCTCCGCGAGCACGGGCTGCTGAGCGCCGAGTCGGGAGTGCTGGCGCTCAGCGCACTCGACGGCCAGGGCATCGGCGAGCTGCGCGCATCGCTGCGGTCGCTCGCGACGAGCACGCGCGATCGCGTGGTGGCGACCGCCCTCGGCAGGACAGCGGCTGTAGCGGCCGCGGAGTTGGCACATCGGTGTGCGCTCGAGGAGCGTGCGCTGCAGCTGCCGCTCGACCAGTTGAACGCCCTCGGGGTCGTACTCGAGCAGCGCCTGGCCGAGCTCGAGGCGGCCCGTGCCGACGCCAACGACCTGATGGAGCGCCGCGTCGCCAGGCTGCTTCAGGAACGCGTCAACGAGCCTCTGCTCGGGTATGCGCGAACACACGACGACATGCTCCAGGAGGCACTCGGCAGGCGCGCAGCCGAACTCGTCCGGGAGCGGCCGCGCGTCCTGGCGACGGCGATTGACACGTGGATCGATGAGCGGATCGAGGTGACGTTCGCCGCGCTCGCGTCAGAGCTCCGATCCCTGGTCGCCGGCGGACTCGGCGAGATCGCATCAGGGCACCGCGCCGGCATCGCCGCGCTGCTCGCCGATGTCCACCGCGCCGCCACCGACGTCCTCGGAATGAGTGACGCCTGCGAGGTGCCGGAGGTGCAGCTCGCCGAGCAGACCGGCTTCACCTTCAAGCTCCACGACCCCGAGCACGGCCTCGACGTGATGGTCGCAAGCGCCCGGCGCGCATTGCCCGGCGGATTCGGACGCCGGCTCGTGCTGCGCGACGCTTCGGAGCGCCTGCGCGCGATGACCGATCGCCATGCTGGGCGCCTCAGGGGCGAGCTCGTGGCGAGAGCTCAGGAGGCGGCAGCCGACCATCGTCGCCGGCTCGATGCGGCGATGGACGAGGCATGCGCGTCGGTGCGGTGCGCGATCTCGCGGGCGCATGACGAACACGCCGACGGGACGGACGCGGCGCAGGCGCGACTAGAGGACCTGCGCGCGCGCCGTGAGCGCGCGATGCGTGCCGGCAGGCGACTCGCGGCGCAGCCGGAGCGATGAGAGCGATCAGGCGCGCGGGCCGGAAGGCAACGGCGACGGAGCGGCTGCGTCGCCTCGATCGCTGCGCGGGCCCGGCAGCGCTAGTCAGGGCCGCCGGCGACCCGAGCATCGACATCGCCCGCCGTGCGCTCGGCTGGTTGGCGGACGACGCCGGGCCGGCCGAGCGGGACGACCTCAGAGAACTGCTCTGGACATGCGACCCGGCGCTCGTCATGGACGTGGCCCGGACGCTGCGCACGCTCGGCGACCAACAGACGGTGACCGCGGCGGCGAACCGGCTGCGCGCCGGCCTCACCGCCGAGCGCTGCCGCGCCGCGCGCGTACTTGAGCGGTTCGCCGACCGGCGGGCGATTCCAGCGTTGTGTGACGCCCTGAGCGACGCTGACGCGTCTGTCCGCGGTGCGACACTTGACGCGCTGGCGCGGGTCGCGCGCGACGATGTCGCCGCGCATGCTGCGGCGTTGCTGGTCGCCGATCCCAACGCCGAGGTGCGCCGTCGCGCCGTGCACGCGGTCGGATGTCTGAGCGCGGACCCGGCCGTGGCGGTGCGTCCGGCGATCGGAGATCCCGTGCCCGCGGTCCGCCGCGAGGCCGGGCGCCTGGCGGCTCGGCTCGCGGCGCCCGACGTGGCGCGGCTGTTCGCCGATCACGATCCAGAGGTGCGCTGCGCGACCGCCGCTTCAGCGAGCCGCGGCACCGAGGCGATGCTCGCGTCGGCGCTGCGCTCCGATGCGCATCCGCGTGTGCGCGCACAGGCCGCGCACACCTTGGCGGTGCTTGGCGGTGATGTCGCCGCGGCAGCGCTCCTCGGCGCGATCCTCCACGATCGTGACGCGGTCGTGCGCGCACGGTCGCTGCGCATGGCGAGCGACACCCTCTCCGAGCCAGTACTGGTTGCGTGTCTGCATCACGAGCTCATGAGCGCGGACGCGTCGAGTCGGCAGATGGCCCTGCGAGCGCTCGCCAGGCTTTCCGCCCAGTTGTCCGGCGCCGAGACCGTGGCGATCGCTCGCGACCCCGATCCCGACGTGCGCCTTGCGCTCACGCAGCTGGCGGGGGTGTTAGTACAGAGGCCCAAGGGGGTGTACGTCCTCCTGGCGGGAGATGTTGATCCGACGGTCCGGCACGCGGCCGCGTTACACCTATGACAAGCACCGATGGAAGCTGCGGGTGAGGATCCCTGGCTCGCATGTGCCTCGATCGGTTTCGGACCGTGATTCGGAACCAACCGGGCAGCGTCGCGCGGTATCATCTGCTCAGGCGATGAAGCTCGCCTGAACCGCCGGAATGGCTGATGGCTTCTACTGACACCCAATGGTGGAAGCTCATGCTCTGTGATCGTCGCGGGTTCGACCCGTTGTTATGCCCCTCGCGGCGTTGGTCGATCGCCCCCTCCGGGAGGTGAGTCCGACAGTGTCATTCGACAGCATCCTCTTTGACGACGCCGAGGACGGCAGCGAGATCGAGACGCCGGCCGAGCCGTCGTGCTTCGGCGATCTGCATCTCGATCAGATCCTGGCCTCGCTCACCGCCGGCCGAGAGGAATACGAGCTCATGCCGTTCTTCTACCGGCCGCTCCACGAGGTCGAGGCGATTCGTTATCGCCATCATGTCCTCCACGACATCGAGCAGGAGGGAGTGCTCGAGTCGGTCCGGCGCTTTGCCCAAGGGATGCACCAGATGCGCGCGCATCTCGCCCGGGCCCGGAAGCTGTATTACCAATACCAGAAGCAACGCTGGTTCCTGGAAGCCGTAGCCGTGTATTGCGACGAGGTCAGGTCATTCCGGGAGCGCCTTGCCATGCAGGATCTGGGCTCGCGCGGCTTTATGGGGTTGCGCGATTACCTCGCGAGCTATACCGAATCGCAGAGCTTCACGGCGCTGGTGGCGCAGACGGTGGCGCTGACGGACAAGCTCGGCCGTGTCAGATACGCAATCCACATCAAGGGCAACCATGTCAGGGTGAGCAAGTACGAAGGTGAGCCGGACATCAGTGCCAGAGTCGAGCAGACGTTCGCTAAATTCAAGCAGGGAGCGGTGAAGGACTACCGCCTTAAGTTCCGTGAGCACGCGGAAATGAACCACGTCGAAGCCCAGATCCTCGACCTGGTCGCCCTCCTGCATCCTGAGACGTTCGCCGAGCTCGACGCATTCTGCACGACGCACAGCCATCGCTATCTCGACGACACCATCGGCCGGTTCGACCGCGAGGTTCAGTTCTATCTCGCTTACCTGGAGTACATCGAGCCCCTGAGATCGAGCGGACTGGCGTTCTCTTATCCGCGTGTGTCCGAGCGCTCCAAAGAGGTGTGCGCAAGCGATGCGTTCGACCTGGCGTTGGCGTCAAAGCTTGTGCGCGAGGACGGCCCGGTGGTGTGCAATGACTTCTACCTGACCGATCCCGAGCGCATCCTCGTCGTGACCGGACCCAACCAGGGGGGCAAGACCACCTTTGCGCGAATGTTCGGCCAACTGCACTACCTCGCGAGCCTCGGGCTACCCGTTCCGGGCAGCGACGCAGAGGTGGTGCTCCCCGACCGGCTGTTCACCCATTTCGAACGAGAAGAGGATCTCCAGACGCTCCGTGGCAAGTTCGAGGATGAGCTCGTTCGCATCCACGAGATACTGGAGCAAGCGACCGGCGACAGTATCCTGATCATGAACGAGAGCTTCGGGTCGACGACCCTGCGGGACGCGCTGCTTGTCGGGGCCGAGGTGATGAAGCAGATCATCGAGCTGGACGTGCTGTGCGTGTTTGTCACGTTCGTGGATGAGCTAGCGTCTCTCAGTGAGAGCACAGTCAGCATGATGAGCACTGTCGTCCCCGACGATCCGGCCGTGCGGACGTATCACGTCGTGCGACGGTCCGCCGACGGTCTCGCCTACGCTGCGGCAATCGCGGAGAAGTATGCCCTCACCTACGAGTCGCTGAGAAGGCGCGTGGCTCGATGAAGGCCTTTCTGATGCACCGCGACGAAGATGTCAACCTGCAGCTCGAGCTGCCCGCCAACGAGGCGGCGCTGACGCAGGACCTCGAGCTGAACGCGATCTTCGCCACGATGGCCGCCGGCGATCCCTTTCTCTTCGAGGTGACCAAGCGCGCGCTGTTTTCAAGCCTGCGGGATCCGGGAGCGATCGTCTACAGACAGCGGGTGTTGGCTGACTGCCTGGAGAACCCGTCGATCGTGCGAGAGCTCTACTCGCTGGCTGGGGAAGCGATCAAGGCCGACAACAGCATTTGGGGCGGTCTGTCCAGGGACACGCCGAAGTCGATGCTGAGGTCGTCGGTTCAGAAGCTGGAGTTGCTCGTCGGGTTCCTCAGGCGCCTCCGGCAGGTGACCGACGAGCATGCCGCGGAGTTCGATTCCGAGGGGTTCACGCGGTTCTGCGCGATGCTTGCCGAAGAGCTCGACGACGACTACTTCGACGTCGTCGACGCTCAGCTGAAGGAGCTCAAGTTTCGGGGTGGAATGCTGCTCAGCTCGCAGCTGAGCGCCGGCAACAAGGGCAGCCGCTACATGCTCCGCCAACCGCCAGAGCAGAGTTGGTTCGAGCGGGTCTTCGATCGTTCGCGCTACAGCTTTACCATTCCCGATCGCGACGAGAACGGATTCAGAGCGCTGGGCGAGCTGGAAGACAGGGGCCTAAACCTCGTCGCCAACGCGCTCACCCAGTCCCGCGACCACGTTCTCAGCTTCTTCGTCATGTTGCGGACGGAGGTTGGCTTTTACCTCGCCTGTGTGAACCTGCACGAGCGGCTTGCCGAGAGAGGACAGTCGACCTGCTTCCCCGTTCCTCTGGCTTCTGGCGAGGTCGCACTCTCCGCGCAGGCTCTCTACGACGTCGGCCTGACGTTGACCGTCGATCAGCAAGTGGTGGGCAACGACGTCAACGCCGACGGCAAACCGCTGGTGATGATCACGGGAGCCAACCAGGGCGGAAAGTCGACCTTCCTCCGCAGCGTGGGTGTGGCGCAGCTGATGACCCAATGCGGCATGTTCGTAGCGGCCGCGTCGTTCCACGCCAGCGTTTGCGATGGGATCTTCACGCACTACAGGCGAGAAGAAGACGAGAGCATGGAGAGCGGCAAGCTCGATGAGGAGCTCGCCAGGATGAGCGGGATCGCCGACCAGATCACGCCGAACTGCATGCTTCTGTGTAACGAGTCATTCGCTGCGACCAACGAGCGGGAGGGATCGGAGATCGCTCGACAGGTCGTCGGCGCACTGCTGGCGGAGAACATCAGAGTGCTGTTCGTCACGCACATGTTCGACCTCGCGCACGGCTTTTACAGCCAGGGCCTGGAGACGGTGCTGTTCCTACGCGCGGAGAGAGGGTCCGACGGTGCGCGGCCCTTCAAGCTCGCGGAAGGCCGGCCGCTGCCGACCAGCTACGGCGAAGACGCCTACGCGAAGGTCTTCGGCACGACCCTCGACGGCCTGGCGGCCAGATCGCCCGCATGAGACCGTGACCGAATGTGATCGCGTCGCCCGCCCGCTCCGGGACGGTGATCGCGTCGCCCGCCCGCGCCGGGTCTGTGTCGCGACGGCCGCCTGATGAGCTGGCCCTACTTGCCTGACCAGTGCCCGCGCTGCCGGTATTTCGTGGTGATGGATCCGCCGGGCCACGACGACGGCGGCTATGAGCTCCCGGGCGCGTGCGCGCATCCACTGATCGGCGCGGACCTGTTCGAGACTCACGCCGGTCTGGCGAGCCGGTTCGGTGCGTGCACGCTGTTTGTACCGGTCCCGGCCCCGCGTCATCCTCAGCCGTGAGTGGCCGAACGCGGTATTTCAGCCTGCTTCATCGCTTGCACTCGTGTGACGCCAGCCGTGAGGGTATTCGGCGTCGTGGAGCTTGCGCAACCGGTGGGCGTAGTGGTCGAGTCGGTCCGCGGCTTCCTGAGCCTCGTGGTAGTCGTGACCATGCTCGCGGGCTGATGTCTTCTCGTGTGCACGCTTACGCACGATGTGAAGCTCCTCGCGCGCGTGTTCAATAACCTTCTCCAGCGTCTCGTCGAGATTCATTGAGTCCCCTTATCGTCTGGTCGCGTCGCTGTTCCTCGGAGCCGTGCTCGCTTACGCCGCATACACCTAAGGACAACGGTCAGTCTCTCACATTGGGCTGTGCGCGATCCGAGCGCGGGGCTCCTGGGGCGCGTGTGTCCGCTAAGCTGTGTCACTCCAGATGGAGTCCTGGCGTGACGGTCGCCGCCGAGTATTGACGCCGTCCGAACCGCCCAACACGAACAAGGGTTGATAACTCCTTTCGCGCCCCTACGATCACGCGAAAGGAACAAAACAGCGTCGTGCTGGTTCTCCCCGATTGGGCAGTGCAGGCTCTGCAGGTGCTGAGCGTTCTTACCTTGGCACCGCTGATCAGCGGCCTGATCGCGCGCACCGAGGCGATCATCCAGCAGCGCAAGGGCCCCCGGGTCCTGCAGCCCTACCACGACATCCTCAAGCTCCTGCGCAAGGAGACGGTACTGCCTGCCCCGGCGGGACCGCTGTTCCGGGCGGCGCCGTATGTGAGCTTCGCCGGGTATGCGACGGTGCCACTCCTGATCCCCGTGCTCACGAGCTTCGGACTCCCGCTCGGGTACATGGGCGACATCCTCGCCGGCGGGCTGATCCTCGGGATGGCATCGTTCGTCATCTCGATCGCGGCGATTGACAGCGGCAGCCCGTACGCGCAGCTGGGGTCGAGCCGGGTGCGGACGTTCGGGGCGCTGAACGAGCCGATCGTGATCTTCGTCGTGTTCGTGGTCGCGCTCACCACCCACACCGACCTGCCCTACGTCCTCGGCGCAACGTTACGCTCGTCCGCCGTGGAGGTGGTGCGCCCGAGCCACCTGCTGATCGTGGCGGCGTTCTTCATGCTTGTGCTGACTGAGACCGGACGCATCCCGGTGGAGAGCCACGGAGGCACGCTCGAGTTCGGCCAGATGGAGCAGGGGCGGGTCGCTGAGCACTCGGGCCCCGGCCTCGCCTTCCTGCGCTGGGGCTCCGCCGTCAAGCAGCTGGTGCTGTACACGATCTTCGCGAATGTTCTCGTCGTCCCCTGGGGCCTCGCGAGCACCGGCCGCCTGGATCGGGTAGCGCTCGCGATCGCGCTTCTGTTCTGTAAGGCGGTGGGGATCGGCGCGGCCGTGGTCGTGGTCGAGACCAGCTTCGCCAAGCTGAGGCTCTACAAGATCCCCGAGTTCACCGTCGCGAGCTTCATGCTCGCCGTGCTCGCGGTCGTGATCTTCCTCTTCGAGCCCGGCTTCGGGGATGCCCACCTGAGCGTGTTCGGCGCGGCGGCGACGATCGCCGCCGTCGTCGTGCTGCTCACCGAGCTCGGCATGCTCCGCTCGCAAGACGTCTGGGAGCAGCTGCGCCTGTACTCGCTCGGGTCCACGGTGGTCGCCGCACTGGCGATCGCGACCGCCGCGAGCGGTCACGGCGGAAGCTCCCTGTATGTGCTTGCCGCTGCGACGATCGCGCTCAAGGCGCTGCTCTTCCCGCTCGGAATCCGCTTCGTCCTGCGCAACCTGGAAGTGAACGAGCGCGTCCCCTCGGTCATCGGCGTGCCGAGCGGTCTCCTGATCGCGATCTCACTGTCCGCGTTCGCGTTCATCGCGCTGCGCCCGATTCACATCGGCGGCGTGGCGGCGTTGCCACTGTCGGCGCTCCCGGTCGCGGTCAGCGGCGTCCTCGTCGGGTTCCTGTTGATGATGCTGCGCCCGTACGCCCCCTCGCAGCTGCTCGGTTTCCTCGTACTCGAGAACGCGGTCTCGGTTGCGAGCCTCGTGATCTCCCCCGGATTGCCGATCATCCTCGCGCTGCTGCTGCTCTTCGACGTGCTGATCGGAGTGCTCGTGTTCGTCGTCCTCGTCCAGTACTTGGCGATTCAGCGCACCGCTGTGCGCACGGACGCCCTCAACAGGCTCACCGGATGAGCTGGGCGCTGTACGTCATCCTCGCGCTCCCGCTCGTGGCCGTGGCGGTCACGCTCGTGGATGGCTGGCGGCTTGCGCGCGTCATGACCGTCGTGGCTGGCGCGGTCGCGCTCGCGCTCGCGGTCGCGCTCGCGATCTCCGTCGAGCACGGGCGCACGCTCGCCGCCGCCGGCGGCTGGCTGCGGCTCGACTCGCTCGGCGCCGTGTT
>PMOY01000007.1 GCA_003165655.1 Solirubrobacterales bacterium | reverse complement strand
TCCTACGAGGTCTCCCAGGGACTGGCGCTGGTCGGCGTGATCATCACCGCCGGCACGCTGTCGCTGACCGGGATCGTCCACGCGCAGGGCGGGATGTGGTACTTCATCCCCCAGTTCGCGGGTTTTCTGATCTTCATGACCGCGTCGTTCGCCGAGACCAACCGGGCGCCGTTCGACCTCGTCGAGGCCGACGCGGAGCTGGTCGCGGGCTACTTCACCGAGTACGGCGGCACGCGGATGGTGGCCTTCCTCTTCGCCGAGTACCTGAACATGATGGTCGTCTCGGGGATCGTCGTGACCGTCTTCCTGGGCGGCTGGCTGCTGCCCTTCGGCATCCACCCGCCGACCTGGGTCGACCCCTTCGTCGTGTTCGCGAAGATGGGGATCTTCCTGACGTTCTTCATCTGGATTCGCGCGACGCTGCCACGGCTGCGCTACGACCAGCTGATGTCGTTCGGCTGGAAGGTGCTGCTGCCGCTGGCGACGCTGAACACGCTGATAACCGCGATCCTGGTGGTGAGATGACCCCATACGACCCCGGCGACGATGTGATCGAGATCATCCGCGTTCCCGCGCCCGGCCCCGTGCACAGCACCTACCGCGCCTTCGGCGCGACCATGAAAGGGATGAAGACCACCTTCGCGCGGATCGTCGAGGGTCCGCTGACGATCCAGTACCCCGAGGAGAAGACGCCCGTCTACCCGCGCTTCCGGGGCCGCCACAAGCTGCACCGGTTCGAGGACACGGGCCTGGAGAAATGCGTCGGCTGCTCGCTCTGCGCGGCCGCGTGCCCGGCCGACTGCATCCGCGTCGTCGCGGCCGAGAACACGCCCGAGCATCGGATCTCGGCCGGCGAGCGCTACGCCGCCGTGTACGAGATCAACCTGAGCCGCTGCATCTTCTGCGGCTACTGCGAGGTCGCGTGCCCATTCGACGCGATCACCATGGGCCATGACTACGAGATGTCGGACTACACGCGGTCGGACCTGATCTTCACCAAGGAGATGTTGCTCGCCGAACCGATCGAGCGCACGCCGCTGCGCTCGGAAGGGGAGTAGCCGGCGCCGATGTCCGCGGTCCTGTTCTTCATCGCTGCCATCGGTGCCGTGTCCGGCGCGATCGGCGTGGTGATGCTGCGCAACCAGTTCTACAGCGTGCTCGCCCTCGTTTTCCATCTCGTCTCGCTGGCGGCGCTGTTCCTGCTCCTGCGGGCCGAGTTCGTCGCCGCCGCCCAGGTGATCGTCTACGCGGGGGCAGTGATGGTCCTCTACGTGTTCGTGGTCGCATACGTCGGCGGCGGCGAGGAGATCTCCAGCCGGTCAGGGCTGCGCATAATCGGCCCGCTGCTGGCGATCGCGCTCGCGATCGAGCTGTGCGTGGCGATGCTGGGAACGGCGCTGAAGGGCATCTCGGGCAAGGGCGCGCCCTATGTGCCCGGCTTCGGCACCCCGGAGCACATCGGCAAGCTCTTCCTGACCACGTACCTGTTCCCGTTCGAGGTTGCGTCGCTGCTTCTGCTCGTGGCGGCGATCGGCGCGATCGTGCTCGCGCGCCGGCGGCGCGGACTCGAGCCTGATCAGGAGCTCGAGGCGCGGTACCACCCGCCGCGGCCCTCCTGGACCGGCACGATGGCAGAGGCCGGCGGCATGACGCACTTCGACGAGCCCGAGGCGCGACCGGAAGGCGAGCCCGTCGGGAGCCAGCACTAGCGCCGTGGCGATTGGCTGGTACCTGGTCGTCTCGGCGCTGATCTTCGCCATCGGCGTCGCCGGGGTGCTCGTCCGCCGCAGCCCGCTCGTGATCCTCCTCTGCCTCGAGCTGATGCTCAACGCCGCCAACCTCGCGCTCGTCGCTTTCTCCCGTATGTGGGGCGGTGAGGACGGGCAGGTGTTCGCCTTGATCGTGATGGTCGTCGCCGCATGCGAGGTGACGGTGGGCCTCGGGCTGATCGTCGCCATGTATCGCCGCGGGCTGCCGATCGACGTCGACGACCTCAGAGAGCTCCAGGGCTAGTGCACCGTCCAGCGATCAGGGCACAGGTATCGCGGCCCCGGACGGCACGCTGACGTGGCCGCAACGACCTTCGGTTGGCTCGTCCTCCTGTGCCCGCTCGCCGGCATGGTGGTGGTCGCGCTGGGCTACAACCGGCTCCCCGGGCGCTCGGCGGGCTGGATCGCCACCGCGGCGATCGGCCTCGCGTTCGCGTGCGCGATCGCGATGCTCGTCGCGCTGCTCCACCGCGCCTCTGCGCACCGCGAGCTGACCTCGTCGCTGTGGAGCTACGCGACGAGCGTCGGTGTCGACGCGAAGCTCCAGATCCTCGTCGACCCGCTGTCGGTCTTCATGGTGCTCGTCGTCAGCGGCGTCTCGACCCTGATTCACCTGTACTCGATCTCATACATGACGTCGGACCGCGGCTTCTCGCGCTACTTCGCCTACCTGAACTTCTTCGTCTTCTCGATGCTCCTGCTCCTGCTCGCGGGCAACTTCCTGCTCCTGATCGTCGGCTGGGCGTTCGTCGGCGCCGCCTCCTACATGCTGATC
>PMOY01000430.1 GCA_003165655.1 Solirubrobacterales bacterium | reverse complement strand
TCGCCGATCGCCGCGTACTCGAGCCGTCGGCCGGACCCGACCGTACCCGACACGACCGGGCCGGAGGCCAGTCCGACTCCGACCCGATCGGCGCCGACGGCGGCGACCACCCCGCGCGCCGCCGCCAGCGCTCGGGTCGCGTGGTCTTCGGTCGCGAGCGGCGCCCCGAAAACGGCCATCACACCGTCGCCGAGAAAGGTGACGACGCTTCCGCCCTGATCCATGACCGCGTCGGAGACCTGCGCGAGGTATGTGTTCAAGGCGGCGAGCAGCTCACGCGCCGGTCGCCCCTCCGCGAAGCTCGTGTAGCCACGCAGGTCGCAGAACATCACCGTCGCGTCGAGCTCCTCGCCGAGCCCGGCCTGCTGTTCGGCTCGCTCGACGACGCGCTGCACGTGATCACGGGGTACGTAGCGTGCGAACGTCGTCACGAGGATCGCCCGCTCTCGCCGCACCGTGACGAGATCGACCACGCCCACCCCGATCCCGCTCACGAACGTCGCGGCGAGCGGTGGCATCAGCGCCAGTACCGTGCCGCCGTCGAACGCGAGCTGCGCGATCACCGCGCCGACGCCCAGCCACACGAGTGCGGCCCCGACGCCGAGGTACCCGAAGTCCGAGGCCGCGATCGCTGGTGCGAGCAAGGCGGAGAACACCACAAGCCCAGCGTCGAGCCAACCGGGTGCGCCGCGCAGGGGAAACCCGGCGAGCGCCGTCTCGATCGCGTCAGCCTGGATCTCAGGGCCGGAGAGCTGACTGCCGCCCGCAGCGTCAGTCGGGTGAAGATCGCCGACGCCCGGGGCCGGGACGCCGATGACCACGATGCGGCCACGCACCCGGCTCGCGGGGACGCGGCCCTCGAGGACGTCAATCGCGTGGATTTCCGGGACCGTGCCGGGCCCCCCGGGATAGTCGATCAGCGGCGTGGCGCCCGCCGCCAGGTGCACCGGATGTCCGACTGCGCGCGCGGCGACGACCGGAACCGACGGCAGGCCGCTGAAGCCGGCGTCGAGGCGCGTGACCTCTTCGTCGGCGTCGTCAGGGACACCGGCGTACGCCGGGAGCGCGCCGGCCGCGGCAAGGTTCTGGTTACCGCCGAAGACGCGGGTCGCGCCGTGGGGGCCGACCTCGCTCGTCACCATCACCACCGGGCGTGCGGCTGAGATCGCCGCATACAGCGCCTGATCCTGCGCCGTCGTCGTCGGCTCGGTGATCTCGATGTCGTAGACGATCAGGCGCGGGTGGAGCGCGTGGACGGCGCGCACCAGCCGTCCCTGCAGGCTGCGGGGCCACGGCCAGGCAGGGATCCCCCTCGCTTGGAGCGTCGCCGTGTCGACGCCAACGACCGTGAACGGCCCCGGCGGCTCGTTGCCGCGCACCGCGAACCGGGCGTCGATCGTGTCCGTCTCGACGCGCCCGAGCACGCTCGTCCAGCTGACGAGGCCTCCGGCGATCGCTGCGACCACCGCGGTGGCCGCGAGCAGAACCACTCGCCCGCGAGCCGGCAGGCGGCGGCCTACGCGGCGCCCAGAGGTTGAAACCGAGGCCAGCCTGTCAGCGGTTGACACCGGGGCCAGCCTATCGGCGAAACTGTCGGCGATGCACTGGCGACTCCTCGACAACGTCGACGATCAGGAGGTCAGGCGCACCCTCGAGATGGCCCGCACGCGCACGTTCGAACGCGACGAGGTGATCTTCCACGAGGGCGACCCGGCCGACACCGTGCATCTGATCGAGCGCGGCCGCGTGGCGGTACGCGCCGCCAACCGGCACGGCCAGCGAGCGATGCTCGCCGTGCTCGGTCCCGGGGAGACGTTCGGAGAGCTCGCGCTGCTCGGGCCCCGCGCGCAGCGCAGCGCGACCGTGCTGGCGATCGAGCCCGTCGTCACGCAGTCGATCTGCGACGTCGACTTCCAGCGCCTGCGGCGCGAGCATCCGGAGGTCGCCGAGGTCCTGATCGCGCTGCTCTCCGAGCACGTCAGGCGGCTCAGCTCGCAGCTGCTCGACGCCCTCTTCCTGCCCGCTGAGTCGCGTATCCGCAAGCGTCTGCTGGAGCTCACCGAGAGCTACGAGTCGACGGGCGGCGAGGTCGTGATTCCGCTGCGCCAGGAGGATCTGGCGGACTTGGCGGGGACCTCCCGCGCGACGGTGAACCGGGTCCTGCGCGAGGAGGCGGGTCGGGGCACACTCAGGCTCGCACGCGGCTCAACCACCGTGCTCGACCGTGATCGGCTGGCGCAGCTGATCTGGTGAGCGTGGTCCGTCGCGTCGCGCGCATCGCCCCCCCACGTGACCGGACGGCGCGCATCGCCCCCACCCCGCCCTGGGGTGCTTTCACGATGAGGCTCTCGCCGGCTTGGCGATCCAATCGTTGGCGTCGTAGCGCATGAGCGCCGGGAAGGCAGCGACGACCGCCGCCACCCCGAGCACGCAGAGCACTCCTCCTGAGAGGACTGAGAAGCGCGCGCCGGCTGCGCCGGCGACGGCGCCGGATTCGACGTCTCCGAGGCGCGGCCCGCCCGTCACGACGAGCGTGTAGACCGCGGACATGCGGCCGCGCATGCGCTCCTGCGTGACCGTCTGGTTGATCGTGGTGCGGCATACGGCGCTGACCGAGTCGGCGGCGCCGGCGAGCGCGAACAGGACCGCGGCGATCCACAGCGAGCTCGCCAGTCCTGCGACTGCCACCGCGGTGCCCCAGACGACCACTGCCCAGATCACGACGCGGCCCAGTCGTCGCGCGTGCCCCAGCCATTCGGTCGTCAGCGCAGCTATCGTCGCCCCGGCCGACATCGCCGAGTACAGCGCTCCCGTGCCCCCGGCCCCGGCGTGGTAGACGCTGACTGAGAGGACCGCGAATAGCGCTCTCGGCAGCCCGAAGGTCATTGCCACCACGTCGATCGCAAACGACCCCATCAGCGCTTGGTTGCTAACAACATAGCGCAGGCCTTCCGCGATCGAGCGACGGACGCTCTCGTGCTGTGCCGTCTGACCCGGCGGCTGTGACGTCACCCAGAGGACGGCGAGCACCATCGCGCCGCAGCTGACCGCGTCGGCCGCGTACGCCGACTTCACCCCGAGCGCGCTGATCAGGACCCCGCCCAAGCCCGGACCCAGCACCATCGTGAGCGTGCCGAGCCCGTAGTTGAGCGCCAGCGCGCTGCGCAACTGGGCCGGCGCGACCACGTTCGGCACGATTGCCGAGGTCGTCACGCTCTGCAGGGCGGTAAAGGCAGCCAGGAGGGCAGCCAGCGCGTACAGCGTCACGATCAGCGGATGACCGATCCACGCCGCCACCGCCAGCCCGGTCGCCGCGAGCACCAGGCCGATCTGGTCGAGGAGCAGCATCGTGCGTCGGTCAACCCGGTCGGCGATCGCGCCCCCCAGCAGCGCGGCGGCGACGAGCGGCACCAGCTCGACCGCGCCGAGCAGCCCTACCAGCAGCGCCGAGTGCGTCTGCACTTACACCTGATAGGGAAGCGCGACGAGCGTCGCCTGCGCACCCATGCCCGAGATGAAGCCCCCGATCACCACCAGCCGCAGATCGCGACTATCGCGAAGGGGTGAGAGATCGGGCCGGAGTCGTGGAAGGGGCACGCACCCAGCATCGACGATGCGACCTCGGCGTTCCAGCCCCGCCGGCCGACTGGTTCACGATTCCGCCGGTCGTAAGCGGCAGTCAGTGAGCGGCTGTAGAGTGCCCGCGGCGGTTGGGAGGCGACCGGAACGTAGTCGAGCAATGGAGGGTGTATGAGCGCAGCAGAGAACATCGCCACCGCGAAGCGGGGCTATGCCGCCTTCGCGGCAGGGGATGCCGTCGGCGCGATGGCGGACATGGTCGACGAGATCGAATGGATCACGCCCGGGAACAGCGCGATCAGCGGCACCACGCACGGCAAGCAGGAGCTTGGCGCGAACTGGGCGAAGCTCGCCGAGAAGGGCTTCACGACGAGCCCGCAGCACTGGCTCGCGGACGAGGAACGGGTCGTCGTCCTGGTCCAGGTCAGCGTCGCGGGCGAAACCGCGGACACCGCGGACGTCCTCACCTTCAACGAGGACGGGAAGCTCATCAAATTCCAGTCCGCGAGTGACACTGCGCTGTTGGAGCGCGTCTTCGGATCGAGGTAGGCAGGCCGATCAAGCGCTACCGAAGCGGGGGCTCTCCGGCGCGAAAAACGGAGAGCGACACGAGGTCGGAATCGAGAATGTCGATTCGCCAAGCGCCTTCGAGATGAAGGATGCGGCGTTCGCCGACAGTCGTGATGCGCAGAGCCACGTCGCTGCATACCGGGCAGCGCAGAACCAGGCCCGCCCCGCGGTAGAGGCGATGAGCGCCGATGGGACGCACGGCGTCGCACGACTGGCAACGACGCGGCATCCCCGTCAGCTCGACGCCGAAGCACTCCTGGAGGAGGCCCCCGATCGCGTTCCCGTCCAACCACACCGCGTTGTCGGTCATCTCATGCTCCCGTGGGGCCGAATCGCTCGGCGCGGATCGACGCCGGATCGTGGCCAAGCTCGACTAGCAGGTCCGCAGCTCGCTCGACGAACGCCGTCGGACCGCAGATGAAGATCCGCGGCCCCGTCGCCGGGCCGGGTCCGACCAGGGCGAGCATCTGGGAATCCACGCGCCGCGCGAATCCGGTCCAGCCGCGGGGCCGCTCACGCGTCAGCGTCTCATGCACGGCGAGCCCGTCGCCCGTCGCCAGCGTCGCGAGCTCCTCGCGATAGAGCACGTCCTCGACCGAGCGGGCGGACACCAGCAGCCGCGCGTCGATCACGCTACGGCGAGCGGAGCGGTGGCGCAGCATTGACATCAACGGCACGAGCCCAGAGCCGCCCGCCACCAGGAGCAGAGGACCGCCATCCTCGATGCGCCAGATGAAGTGTCCGCCAATGGGGCCACGCAGCTCGAGCTCGTCGCCGGAGCGCAGCTCGTCGACCAAGTACGGGGACACCTCCCCGTCGTCGATCCGCTCGACCGTCAGCGCCAGCCCGGCTTCCTCCGGCGCCGAGGCGATCGAGTAGGAACGTTCCGTCTGGTACCCGTCCTCGGCGGTGAGTCGGACATCCACGTGCTGGCCCGCAATATGTCCCGGCCAACCCGGCACGTCGAGCATGAGCGTCTTGGCGTGCGCGGTCTCCTCAACGAGCTCGCGCACAGCCGCAAGCCGCCACACGATCCGGGCGCGAGCCACGCTCAGTCGCTCCAGTAGCGCTGCTCTCGCCACGGATCCCCACGGTTGTGATAGCCGGCCGTCTCCCAGAATCCCGGTTCGTCCTCGAGCGTGAGCGTCAAGCCCCGGATCCACTTCGCGCTCTTCCAGAAGTACAGGTGCGGCACGAGCAGCCGGGCAGGCCCGCCATGCTCGGGCTCGAGGGGCTCCCCCGCGTACTCGTAGACTACCCACGCGCGGCCGCCCGCGAGGTCCTCCAGCGCCAGGTTGGTCGTGTACCCGCCGTCGCACCACGCGGACACGTAGGCGGCCTCGGTGGTGACGCCCTCGAGCAGCGTGTCGACCGACACGCCGGTCCACCTCGTGTCGAGCTTGGACCACTTCGTCACGCAATGAATATCGACGGTGAACGTCTCCGACGGCAGGCTTTCGAACTCCTCCCACGGCCACGACACAGGGTCGTCGACCGCGCCGTGGATCGTGAAGCTCCACTCGCCGAGCGGCGTGCGGGGCGTCGGCCCGGCGGAGAGCACGGGGAAGTCATTGACGACGTACTGGCCCGGAGGCACGCGGGCCGGATCGACCTCGCGTCGGGGGCGGCCTCGAAAGCCGCGGGAGATATGCGCCATAGCGCAATCCTCGCAGGGTCGCGCTCGCGTCGTCAGAGGCACGCCCCAACTCGGCATCCCGACGCGACTGTGGTCAACTGCGTCTCCTCGGGACGGTCAGCACCGACCTCTGGCTCGGCGAGCACGGCGTCGCTGAAACCGGCGCGAAGGCCACGGGCGTCGATGCCGACACGGTCCGCCAGACAGCCGTATCCAGCATCGCCATGGGACGGTTCACGAGACCCGAGTAGGTCGCCACACTGATTACCATGCTGGCTTCCGAGCGCACCGCCAACGTCACCGGCGTGGACAACGTGATCGATGGCGGTCTGATCAAGACGACCTGAGGAGGCAGATGGCTGATCGCCGCAAGCGGCTCGCCCTCGTGGCGGCGATCATGGGGTCGTTCGTCGCGGGGCTGGATGCCACGGCCGTCAACGTCGCGCTGCCCGCGATCCGCAGCGACCTCGGTGGCGGGCTCGCCGGCCAGCAGTGGGTGTCCAACGCCTATCTGCTCGCGCTGGGCTCCCTGATCCTGGTCGGCGGCTCGCTCGGCGACGTGTTCGGTGAGCGACGTGTGTTCTCGATCGGCGTCGCAGGCTTCGGTGTCGTCTCGCTGTTGTGCTCGATTGCCCCGAGCATCGAGGTGCTGATCGCGTGCCGCGCGCTGCAGGGAGCCTTCGGGGCCCTGCTGACCCCGAGCGCGTTGGCGGTGATCGTGGCGGCGTTCCCGCCCGACGAGCGCGGTGCCGCGATCGGCTCGTGGACGGCGTGGGCCGGAATCGCCACCGTCGTCGGTCCGCTGGCGGGCGGATTTCTCGTCGACGCGGTCTCGTGGCGCCTGATCTTCGCCGTCAACATTCCCTTCGTCGTGATCACGCTGTTGCTTGTCTCACGCGCGGTCCCCGCTCGCGCGCACGACGCTGCGCAGGCTCGTGTGGACTGGCTCGGTGCCGCGCTGACGTTCTTTGGTCTCGCCGGTCCGGTGCTCGCCCTGATTCGCGAGCCCGTTGTCGGCTGGAGCAGTCCAGAGGTGTGGCTTCCCGGGCTCGGAGGACCGGCCCTGCTCGGGGTCTTTCTTGCTCACGAGCGGCGCACTCCAGCGCCGATGCTGCCTCTGGGCCTGTTCAAGCGGCGTAACTTTTCCGTCGGGAACGTGCAGACGTTCGCCATGTACGGAGGGCTCGGCATCACCTTCTTCCTGCTCGTGCTCTTCCTTCAGGAGGTCGCGGGTTATCGCGCCCTGCAGGCAGGCTTCGCGCTGATGCCGTCGACGATCGTGATGTTCGTTCTCTCCAAGCGCATGGGACGGCTGGCAGACCGCTTCGGGCCGCGACTGTTCATGGGTCTGGGACCGCTGACCGCGGCCGTCGGCGTCGCGCTGATGCTGCGGCTGCACTCACACGTGAACTACTTCACCGATCTGCTCCCCGCGCTGCTGATCTTCTCGATCGGGCTCGCCTCCACAGTCGCGCCGCTCACCGCCGCCGTGCTCTCCGACGCCGACGAGTCCAACGCCGGGATCGCCTCGGGCGTCAACAACGCGATCGCTCGTGTCGCCAGCCTGCTCGCGATCGCCGCCGTCGGCGCAGTCATCTCCGCTCAGTTCAACTCGACGCTGAACCACCGTCTCAGCGAAATCAGGCTCTCACGGGCGGCCCTCACGGCCGTCGCGCATGCCCGCAGTCAGACGCTCGCGCGCGTCGATCCGGCACGGGTCGGCCGGCCGGTCTCACTCGCGGTGCAATCGGCCTCGGTGCATGCCTTCCACGTCGGGATCGGCATCTCCGCCTCGCTCGTCGCGCTCGGCGGGCTGCTCGGCCTCGCCGGGATTCGCAACCCCCGGCGCGTCGTGCGGTCCGAGGACTGCGCCGGGGGTCAACTCGCCGGCCAGCCCCTCGACGCCGGTCGCGGGCCGGTGCCGGCGCCGCTGCCCCAGTCGGGCGCCCCGGTCACGGCAGCAGCCGCGAGCTCAGCACGTGAGGCAAGCAGAGCCACGTGAGGCAAGCACAGCCACCTGAGGCAAGCACAGCCATGTGAGGCAAGCACACCTCCACACGCTGCGCCAATGTCGACTCAAGCCCCGGCGAGTTTGAGCCGATCCCTGAAGTGTGGCGACGCATGACGAGAGACCCTGGTGGGAGCTCGCGGTCAATCCGCGTCCGCACGAAGCCCAGTTCGAGGCCGAGCGCGAGCGACTTCGCCGCGCCCGCTCACGCGCGTGGAACGAACGCCTGGATGAGCGCAACCGCCGCCGGGCGTCAGCCAGCGCGCAGCCGTCGGATTGGCCGCCGCAGGCAGCGTGAGCGCCTACATCGCCAGCGCCAGCGTCCTCCACACGCCGACGTCGAAGCCCATCCCCATGTGGGTCGTGTCGACCTCGATCCGCTCGGCTGCAGGGTCGAGGCAGGCCTTCCACTTGACAATCTCGTCGCGCTTCGAGTAGAGGGAGATATAGCGGCATGAGCTCGGGAACGGGCCGAGCAGCTCGGCCCGGGCGCGGGCACAGCAGTCCCCTGTGCGGCAGGTGATGCTGAAGCAGCCGGGTACTCCGATCGTGCCGAGCAGTCCAACGGCGCCGATGCTGACCCAGACTCCACGATGCACCGCCAGCTGGTCGCGGGTCGGCGAGCCGAGGGTCACCAGCTCCTCGACGAGCTCGGGCCGGCGCACGGCGAGCACCCGGCCGAGCGTGCCACCGCGACTCTGCCCGAGCACGACGGCCCGGCGTCCCGTCAGCTCGACGGCGCTGACCAATCGCGCCTCGAGCCGATCGATCAACGGCTCCATGCAGTCGGTGTTCAGCACGATCCCGCTGCGGTAGGTGCGGAAGCCACCGTCACGCAACCAGCCGGCCATCCGCGAGAGCGAGCCGTCGTTGGCCAGGAAGCCGGGGATCAGCAGGACGGGCCGGCCATCGCCTCGGGGCGGCCGTGGCCAGCGGGCCGAGTCGGCGGTGGACAGCCACTCGCTCGCGGTCCGGGTCCTGCCACCGCGTGGGTGCGACTGCCCGCCGGTTGGAGCCGCACTCGATGCCGTCATGGCGCGGACGCTATCGCGTCGACTGACCGGAGGCCGCAGCTCCCTCCGAACCTCGCTCGAAATCTTCCCCCGAACTTCGCTCGAAATCTTTCTTGACATCTTCTTAGCCGCTGCTAATCTACTTCCTAGTTAGCACTCACTAATCAGGAGGTACTTGGGCATGACCGGCTCGATCCGAAGGGGATGGACACTCGCAATCGTTTCGATCGGTTTGTTCATGGTGGTCCTCGACAACCTCGTCGTCAACGTCGCCTTACCGAGCATCCATCGCGACCTCGGCGCTTCGATCCAATCGCTCGAATGGACCGTCAATGCATACGTGCTGGCATATGCCGTGCTCCTGCTGACCGGCGCGGCGCTCGGCGACCGCTTCGGACGCAAGCGCATGTTCATCACCGGGATCGCGCTCTTCACCGCATCCTCGGCCGCCGCGGCGCTCGCGCCTTCGACGGCGCTGCTGATCGCTGCGCGAGCGTCCCAGGGCATCGGAGCCGCGATCGTGACGCCGCTGACCCTGACCTTGCTCGCTGAGGCGTTTCCCCCCGAGCGGCGCGGCATCGCGCTCGGTGTCTGGTCGGGAATCAGCGGGATCGCCGTCGCGCTCGGACCGCTTGTCGGCGGGGCGGTTATTCAGGCCGCCTCGTGGCACTGGATCTTCTGGATCAACGTCCCGATCGGGATCGCGCTGGTCCCGCTCGCGGTGACTCGTCTTGCTGAGAGCACCGGACCATCGCGACGGCTTGACCTTGGCGGGTTGGCCCTCGCCTCGACCGGCCTGTTCGGGATCGTGTTCGGCCTTGTGCAATCGCAGTCCGAAGGCTGGACCAACGCCACGGTCGTGGTCGCCCTGGCTGCCGGACTCACGCTGGTGCTCGCGTTCATCCGCTACGAGCTGCGCGTCGCTGAGCCGATGCTGCCGTTGAGCTTCTTCGCCAAGCGCAGCTTCGCCGTCACCAACGTGGTCTCGCTGGCGATGTACTTCGGCATGTTCGGCTCGATCTTCTTCCTCAGCCAGTTCCTCCAGAACGTGCTCGGGAACTCGCCGCTCCAGGCGGGCGTCAAGCTGCTCGTGTGGACCGGGGCGACGATGGTCGTCGCGCCGCTGGCGGGCTATTTCTCCGACCGGTACGGCAGTCGACTGTTCATGGTCGCCGGGCTCGGGCTGCAGGCGGTTGCGCTGGCGTGGCTCGCGGCGATCGCCAGCGTCGACGTGAGCTACGCGAGCATGGTCGGCCCGTTCGTGCTCGCCGGGGCAGGGATGGGGCTCGTGTTCGCGCCGTCTGCCAGCGCCGTGCTCTCCTCGGTGAACGTGAGCCAGGCCGGACAGGCGTCCGGTGCCACGAACGCGATCCGCGAGCTCGGCGGCACGCTCGGCATCGCTGTGCTCGCGACCGTATTCACCTCCCACGGGAGCTACGTCTCGCCCCAGGCCTTCGTCGACGGGCTCGTCCCCTCGCTATGGGTCGGCGTCGGCGTGCTCGGTGCCGGGGCGCTCGTGGCGGCGGTGCTTCCGTTCAGCACGCGCGCCGTCGCACAGACCAGCCCCGCACAAACCAGCCC
>PMOY01000140.1 GCA_003165655.1 Solirubrobacterales bacterium | reverse complement strand
AATTGGCCGGCGGCGGACACCCCTCGCCCCCGCAGCCGGGCGCGCGCGGCGCTCAGCATCGTCGCCGTTCCGCTCCCGCGATTACGATCTCGCCGTGGAACCCGTCACCGAGTCGACCAGGCCCGCGTCCAAGCCGGCGGTGCCCCAATACGTGCGAACGCCGCCGCCGCCGCTTCACGGCGGTCCCTGGGCATTTCTGCGCTTTGCCCGCGACCACAACATGATCAGGCCCGGTTACCTCCTCCTGATCGCGCGCTGGGCCTGGCTCAAGCTGCGCTGGCGCGGGCGTCTGCGCACCGACGGCCTGTGTTTCGTGTGCCCCGGGGTGAAGTTCGAGATCGGCGAGAACGCAACGGTGACGCTCGGGCGCTGGTCTTGGCTCGGCCACGGCACGAAGGTGCGGGCGCACGAGGGAACCGTCTCGATCGGCGCGAAGAGTGTCCTCGGCCAGGAGTGCACCATCTCCGCCTACCGGCACATCTCGATCGGTCGCGAATGCATCATCGCCGACAAGGTGATGATGATCGACTTCGACCACGGCATGGTCGAGGTCGAGCGCACGATCCGTGAGCAGGGGATCTACAAGCGCGAGGTCCGCATCGGCCACAACGTCTGGATCGGATACGGCGCCTGTCTCCTGCGCGGCGTCACCGTCGGCGACAACTGCGTCATCGGCACGAGCGCCGTCGTCACCACCGATGTCCTCGACAATGCCGTCGTCGGCGGCATCCCGGCCCGCGTCATCCGGATGCGGGAGGCGCCGCGAACGTTCCGCTGGGGCTGAGCACGCGCGAGGCCCGCGGCGAGCTCAGGGCGAGATCACAGCCAGCCGGCGGCCTTGAGATCGGGGGCGAGGTTGCGCAGCTTCGCGTCCGGTGGCGGTCCATCGCCGTCGTCACGCCGATCGCGCGCCAGCGCGAGCTCGAGCGCGTCCGCGTGCTCACGCATGCGCTCGCGCGGATACGCGCCGGCGAGCTCGCGGTTGGCCAGGAATGCCCAGTCGCTCGCTTGCAGGGCGAGTAGCTCGCGCACCGCGCGCTCGGGAGCACCGCCCCCCGCGGCGATCACCCGGAGCTCAGCCGCGCGAGCCTGCCATGCCAGATCGGCGACCGCAGGACCGCTCCACGTGCTCAGGTCGCCATCCTGTCCCCACGTGGTCTCGGGGAGGAGCGTCGGCGCCGCCACCGGGTCGTGCCGAGCCAGCGCGTCGTCGAGCGTGGTCAGGACCAGCCCCTGACGAGTCGATTCCTCGAGCACCGCCCCCAGCCAGGCGACGCCTTCGTACCACCAATGCCCGAACAGCTCCGTGTCGAACGCGCATACGCACACGTCGCCTGTCTGCACGCGCGAGCGCACACGAGCGACGAAATCGGCCGCGTGGTCGCCGGCGCGGGCCAGCGCGACCGCATGGTCGTACGGACGCCCGTCGTTCGCCCACACACGATGGTGGTGGAGGGTGTGGCGGTGATAGTCCCGATACGCGGCGTGCGCGGGATAGCCGTTATCGCTCCACGCGAGCGCGATCGTCTGGCGATCGATCGGCCATAGGACCGGCCCCTCATCGGTCACGAGCGGCCGCAGATGCTCGGCGGCCCCGAGGCCGAAGGCTTCGGTCAGCTCGACGCACGTCGCGTGAACGCCGCAGTCCTCCAGCAGCCCGTCGAGCCAGGGCGCATGCGCGCACTCGGGCAGCCAGAAGCCGCCGTTCCAGTGACCGGACCGGCGCCGGTGCGAGGCGATCGCGGTCTGCACCTGGAGCGCGACGCCAGCGTCGGTCGCGAGCAGCGGCAACACCGCATGGGTCGCCGCCGAGGTCCAGGTCGCAAGGCGAGCGAGCGCGCCGAGCAGGTCGCCGCCGATCGCCTCGAGACGGTCAGCCGCCGAGGCGTAGTCGGCCGCCGAGCGCTCGAGCTCACGCGCGGAGTCCTGCTCGCCCGCGGCTTGGAATAGCTCGATGTCGAGTCGGTGCGATTCGGGACGTAGCTCGCGCAGGAAGCGGATGCAGCGCTCGATCGCACCCGGAGCCTCGAGCTGATCGCAGAGCACGGGGGTCAGCGAGAGGGTGATCGGTGCCCTTCCGATGACGTCGAGCAGCGGCACGTATGAGGTCGCGACCGCCTCCCAGAGCCACTCCTCGCCGAACGGCCAGGTGCCGAACCCCTCGGGGCTCAGCAGGAATGAATCGATATCCGTCGGAGGCCAGGCGGTACCGCCTTCCACGTAGGGCATGTGCGTATGAAGGACGATCGCCAGCTCGCCGGTCGGCCCACGCGCAGTACCCGCGGACCTCACCGCCGGCATATCGCGAGAAAGTCGAGCGCCCCATCGAGCCCGCCCAAGCGGACGGCGAAGTCGCTCGCCGCGAGGGCCGGCGTGAAGCGATCGTAGAACGGCGCCGTCAGGCCCAACCGACGATGGACACGGTCCCAGCCGAGGCGCAGCGCGAGCTCGTGCACGCGTAGCCGTCGTGCGTGAAAGACCCCGAGCAGCTCGACGTGGGGGAACGCGCGCAGGCACAGCTGATGGAACTCCGCCGCGCGGTACTCACGCAGGTGCCAGGGATTGTCCGATTTGACTGCGCCCGGGGCCGCGAGCTTCAGCACATTGGGCGTGGAGACATACACGACCCCGCCCGGGGCGAGGATCGCGCCGAGGTGCTCGAGCACGGCGGCGGGATCC
>PMOY01000135.1 GCA_003165655.1 Solirubrobacterales bacterium | reverse complement strand
AGCCACATCAGCGCGGCGACGGTGCCGCCGTCGTTGCCGGCGCGCCGTTCGGAGAGCTCGAGGATGACGGGCAGGTCGGTGAGCAGGAGCATCCCGATGACCGAGAGGACGACGGCGTCGATGGCGAACACGTGGACGAAGGCAAGCACGATGCAGCCGCCGATACCGGCGGCGATCGAGGCGCCGACAAGCCGCTGCTCCGCGCCGCGCGCGATGACCGACGGCGCCAGGACTCCCGATCCGATCGCCCCGAGCAACACCATGGCGACGAGCACCGCGCCCGCAGAGCTCGCCGAGACGCCATAGTGGTTCAACAGCGCTTGCAGCCAGGTGGTCAGCGCAATGAACACGCCGAAGCCGACGAACAGAAGCCCGGCGAGAATACGCACCCGTCGATCGGTCCAGACGGCACGCAGAGGGCGGCGCAGGGACGTCGCGAGCGTGCTCGGCGCTGCGCCCGGCAGGCGCAGCGCGGCGAGTAGGCCGCCCGCGGCCAGAACGGCGAAGATGGCGCCGATGACGAGCAGAGCGTGGATTCGCCCACCACCCAGCGTCGCGCCGAGCACGAGCGCCAGGAGCATCCCCACCATCATCCCCGCCGATCCGATCGCGATCCCTTCGGCCCGCTCCTCCGGCGGGAGCCGCTCACTCGCGAGCTTCGTGATCGCGTTGAGGACGAGTGGCTGCGCAACGGCGACGACGAACTGCCCCGCGAGGGCCCAGCCGAAGTCGTCGCCGAGGAGCCGCAGCAGTCCGCCAAGGGCGGTCAGCAGTGCGCCGGTTGCGAGCCCGCCGTGCAGCGAGCGGTCCAGCACCCGACCGGCGGGGATCGCGAGCACGACATAGAGCAGAGGAAAGATCTCCGACAGCCAGCCGACCGCGCTCTCGGACACCCGGTAATGGTGGGCCGTGCCGGTCGTGATCGGCGCGTACGTCAGCCACAACAGCTGCGTCGCAGCGGCGACGAGGGCGAAGGCACCGATCACGATCCAGCCGTGGCGACGGGACTGCTGGTCGGTTCCGGTGAGGTCACCCATCAGCGTTTCTCAGCGCTGGCGACGAGCTTGCCCATCCATCTGCGGGCGCCACGCCGGAAAGTTATCGCGCCCTGAAGCAGAGCGGCGAGGGGAGCTGGAGCCGAGGCTCGGGTCGTGATCGAGCGCGACCAGATCCGCGGACCCCCCATGCTGACCGCTCACGGCGCGGACGCGGCCGCGTCGCCCGCGCCGGCACCCTGCAGGAGATTGCGCACCTCCCGCAATGCGACCGGCAGCGTCGTCAGGTCGTAGCTCCGCGTCGCCCTGATATCAGCCAGCATCGCCAGGCAGCGCTCGACCGCACCGGCATTGGCGTGCGTCCAAACATCGATCTCGGCCCCCGCGCCCGCCCCGACGCCCGCCGTCGCACCCCCGTCTGCGCCCACCCCGGGCCCCGCGCCCGCCACGACGCCCGCACCCGCACCCAGCCGCGCACCCACCCCGGCCCCCGCCCCTCGCAGCACGTCCTGCGTCAGCGCGCGGTGCAGGCTGTAGAGATCGTCACGAAGCGCCGAGCGCGCGAGCGCCTGCCAGCGGTTGGCGCGCGGAAGCTCGGCGATCTTGTCGCGCAGCCAGTTCAGCTGCAGCCGGCCGCCGAGCCCGAAATAGACGGCGGCCACGGCGTCGAGGCCGCGTCCCGCCGCCTCGGAGACCTCGACGATGTCGAACACGGGGAAGCACAGCGGCATGCCGGCGACCCGAGCGGCGAGGTCGACGGGCACGCCTGCGCCCCGCAGCCGATCGATCCGAACTTCCCAGAGGGTCAAATCACCCTGGTCGAGCAGCTCCGGCAGCGACGCCGCGAGCCTCGCCGCGCCCGGCGCGAACTGTGCGGCGGTAGCGGCGATGTCAATCGATCGTTGACGCCCGCGGACGAGCCAGCGTGCCGAGCGTTCCGCCAACCGGCGTCCTTCGATCAGCATCTCGAGCTGGGTGTGCGCGTCGACGCGGTTGTCGAGGGACTCGACCTGCTCCCAGAACTCGTGCAGCCCGAAGACGTCGCGGGCGACCGCGTACGCGCGCGCGAGCGTGGCGGCGGCGGCGCCCGTCTCCTCATGCAGACGAAATGTGGCCGTCACCCCAGCGCGGTCGACGAGCTGGTTGGCGACGAGCGTGGCGATGATCTCGCGACGCAGCCGGTGGCTGCGCATCCGCGCGCCGAAGCGTTCGGGCAGCGGCGCAGGGAAGTAGCGCTCGAGGTCGTGCGCAAGGTCCGGGTCCTCGGGCAGGTCCGAGTCGAGGAGCTCGGTGTAGAGGCGTATCTTGCAATAAGCCATCAGCACGGCGAGCTCGGGCGCGACGAGACCTAGGTGGGCGTTCTTGCGCTCGCCGATCGTCTCGTCGCTCGGAAGGAACTCGAGCTCGCGATTGAGGTGGGCATTCTGCTCGAGGTACCGAAGCAGCCGCTGATGGACATCGACCATCGACGGCGCCTGCTCGGCGGCGATGCTCATCGCCTCGGTCTGCGTGTAGCTGGCGTAGAGCACCCGCTCAGCGACGGCGTCCGTCATCTCATGCAGCAGCTCGTTGCGCTCCTGCTCGGTCATCTCGCCCGCCGCAACCGCCGCATCGAGCAGGATCTTGATGTTGACCTCGTGGTCTGAGCAGTTGACGCCCGCGACGTTGTCGATCGCGTCGGTATTGATCCGACCGCCGGTCAGCGCGTACTCGATTCGCCCGCGCTGGGTGAGTCCGAGATTGCCGCCCTCGCCGACGACGCGGCAGCGCAGCGAGGCGCCGTCAACCCTGACCCCATCGTTGGTCTTGTCGCCCACCGCGGCATGGTTCTCGGTCGACGCCTTCACGTACGTGCCGATACCGCCGTTCCAGAGTAGGTCGACCTTCGCGCACAGCAGCTCGCGGATCAGATCGCTCGGGGCCAGCTCGTCGGCGTCGATCCCCAGCGCCTCGCGAACCTGGGGGGAGATCGGGATCGACTTGGCCGTGCGGGCGAAGACCCCGCCGCCAGTGGAGATGACCGCCTGGCTGTAGTCGCTCCAGGACGAACGCGGGAGCTCGAACAGCCGCGCGCGCTCGGCGAAGCTGGCCTCCGGATCGGGGTCCGGGTCGAGGATGATGTGGAGGTGGTTGAACGCGGCCACGAGCTTGATGTGGCGCGAGAGCAGCATCCCGTTGCCGAACACATCGCCCGACATGTCGCCGATGCCGACCACCGTGAAGTCAGCGCTCTGGATGTCGACGCCCAGCTCGCGAAAGTGGCGTTTCACCGACTCCCAGGCACCACGGGCGGTGATACCCATCTGCTTGTGGTCATATCCATGTGAGCCGCCGGATGCGAACGCGTCGCCAAGCCAGAAGCCATAGTCGGCGGAGACGGTGTTGGCGATGTCGGAGAAGGTGGCGGTCCCCTTGTCGGCGGCGACGACGAGATATGGGTCCTCGTCGTCGTAGCGGACGACCTGCGGCGGCGGCACGATCTCGCCGGCGACGATGTTGTCGGTCAGGTCGAGGAGGCCGAAGAGGAAGGTCTCATAACAGGCGACGACCTCTGCGCGGAGCGCGTCGCGACCGCCTTCGAGGGGCGGGCGCTTGACCACGAAGCCGCCCTTCGAACCGACCGGAACGATCAGCGCGTTCTTGACCATCTGCGCCTTCATCAAACCCAGGACCTCGGTGCGGAAGTCCTCCCGCCGGTCCGACCAGCGCAGGCCGCCGCGGGCGACCCGGCCGCCGCGGAGATGCACGCCCTCGACCCGGGGCGAGTAGACGAAGATCTCGAACTGCGGACGCGGGAGCGGCAGGATCGGGATCAGCGAGGGGTCGAGCTTGAAGGACAGGAAGCACTTCGGGCCGCCGGCGGCGTCAACGACGAAGTAGTTGGTCCGCACCATCGCGCGTATGACCGACAGGAAGCGGCGCAGGATCCGGTCCTCGTCGAGGCTACTGACGGCGTCGACCGCCTGCTCGATCGCGCCGGCCAGGTCATCGGCGGCGTTGCGGTCGTGCCGCTCGGGATCGAAGCGGGCCTCGAACAGCTCGACGAGGAGCCTCGCGATCGCGGGATGGGCGAGCAGCGTGCTCTCGATGTAGCGGTCGGAGAAGGTGATCCCCGCCTGACGCAGGTACTTGTCGACTGCCCGGAGCACAGTGACCTGGCGACCGGTGAGCCGGGCCTCGAGAACGAGCGCCCCGAGGCCATCGTTCTCGAGCTCTCCACGACATACGGAGAGGAACGCCGCCTGGAAGATCTCGCGCACGTACTCGTCGTCGAGCTCCGCTTCGGAGACGCAGTCCAAGCCAAAGTCGTAGATCCAGGCGGCCCGACCCTCACTCGTCGAGATCGCGTAGGGGCGCTCGTCGGTGACGCGCGCGCCCATGTGCTCGAACGTCGGCAGCACGTCCGAGAGGGTTACCACGGTGGTGCTGAACAGCTTGCAGCGAAGGACGCCGTCGACGGCGTCGGGTGGCCGGTAGATGCTCATCAGCAGTCGCTCGTCGGCGTCGAGGTCCTCGAGCCGTCGGATGTCCGCGACCGCAGCGCGAGCCGGCCAGTCAGCGCGATAGGCGGGAGGGAATGCGGCCTGGTAGCGGCGGAACAGCTGCGTGCCGAGCTCCTCGCCCTCGTCCTCCACGAGGGCATCGCGAAGATCGTCGCTCCACGAACGGATCGTCCGCTTGAGGCGGGCCTCGAGCTCCACCAGATCGACGTGCGCCGGCGGCTCGTTGTCGCACCACAGCACGTAGTGGACGCGCACGAGCACCGACTCGGAGATGTACGGGCTCCAGTCGATCCGAGTGGCGCCGAACGTTTCCCCCAGGATCGCGGTGATCCGCTCCCGGTTCTCGGTGTTGAAGCGGTCGCGTGGGATGAACACCAGGCAGGAGAAGAAGCGGTCGTAAGCGTCGCGTCGGACCAGCAGCTTCAGGCGCTGGCGTTCGCCGAGGCCGAGGATGCCCATCGCCGCCTCGAACAGCTCCTCGATGGTGATCTGGAACAGCGAGTCCCGCGGATAGATGTCCATGATCTCGACGAGCGCCTTCGCGTCGTGACTGTCGGGCGCGAAGGCCGCGCGTGAGAGGACGTTCTCGACCTTCTGGCGAACGATCGGGATCTCGCGGGGGTTCTCGTTGTAGGCCGCCGTCGTGTACAGGCCGAGAAATCGCCGCTCGCCGGTCACCTGCCCGTCGGCTCCAAACGTCTTGATCCCGATGTAGTCGAGATAGGCCGGACGGTGGACTGTCGCGCGCGAGTTCGCCTTGGTGAGCACGAGCAGCTGCGGAACCCGCGCAAGCTCGCGCGCCTTCGGAGGGAGCTTCGTGAAGCCGCGACCGCGGTCCGTGTCCCGCAGAATGCCGAGTCCGGTACCCCGGATCGGTCGGAGGCCGTCCTCGCCCCGCTCCGTGTCCAGCTCGTACTCGCGGTAGCCCAGGAAGGTGAAGTTGTCATCCGCCAGCCAGCGCAGCAGCGCGCCGAACTCTGCCCCCTGGGGACCGGCCAGATCACCGTCGGGCGCCCCGGCCAGCTCGTCGGCCAGGCTCCGGGCCACCTCGCCCATCCGGCGCTGATCCTCCAC
>PMOY01000295.1:4479-5200 GCA_003165655.1 Solirubrobacterales bacterium | reverse complement strand
GCGCTCGCGGCGATCGAGGAGGCCGTCGAGATCCGCCGTGGGTTGGCGGCGGCGCGGCCGGACGCAATCCTCCCCAACCTCGCGATGTCGCTGAGCAACCGGTCGGCCATGCTCAGCGGTCTGGGTCGCCGCGAGGACNNCGCTCGCGGCGATCGAGGAGGCGATCGTGATCTACCGGGGTCGTGCGGCGGCGCGCCCGGACGCGTTCCTCCCCGATCTCGCGACCGCGCTGAGCAGCCGGTCGAACAGGCTCAGCAGTCTGGGGCGCCGCGAGGATGCCATCGCGGCGATCGAGGAGGCTGTCGAGATCTGGCGGGGGTTGGCGGCAGCGCGCCCGGTGGCGTTCCTCGCCGACTTCGCGACCGCGCTGAGCAACCAATCGGGCTGTTTGAGTGCGGTGGGGCGCCGCGAGGACGCCGTCACGGCAGTCGAGAAGGCCGTCGAGATACGGCGGGGTTTGGCAGCAGCGCGCCCGGAGGCGTTCCTCCCGTACCTCGCGACCGCGCTCATCAACGAGTCAGGCTGCTTGAGCGACCTGGGGCGCCGCGAGGATGCACTCACAGTGATCGAGGAGGCTGTCGAGATCCGCCGTGGGTTGGCGGCGGCGCGCCCGCAGGCGTTCCTTCCCGACCTCGCGATCGCACTGGGCAACCGGTCGCTGATGCTCGGCGGTCTGGGGCGGCGCGAGGACGCGCTCACGGCGATCGAGGAGGCTGTCGAG
>PMOY01000295.1:541-4381 GCA_003165655.1 Solirubrobacterales bacterium | reverse complement strand
TCGGCCATGCTCGGCGGTCTGGGCCGCGGCGAGGACGCGCTCGCGGCGATCGAGGAGGCGGTAAGCCTCGCGCTGCCAGCGCTCGAGCGGGCGCGCGACGTCGTGGCAGACGCGGGAATGAAGGTGGTACAGACTTATCTCAGACGATGTGAAGAAGCCAAAGGCGATCCCAATCCTGACCTGATCGAGCGGATACGCAGAGTGCTGGTCACGGCAGGGCTCGTTGCCGACGAGCACGAGTAGCGACCGTCTCGGAGGAACGGACCCGCGCCCGGCGCGGCGCTTCGGCCCGATAAGCAGCGACATGAACCGGCAGAAATCAACCGCCAGCAACGCCGTCCTATCTTCTGTGCGCTGGGTCCCAGCGATCGCAGGAACGGCGACCCCGATCGAGGTCATGACATGTTCACCGTAGCCGAACGCCGCGCGATTTCTGACGAGCTCGCCGAAGCGGCTGAACGATGGCTCACCCGACACCGGCTTGCCGAGGAGGTCGACGGGCGCTGGCTGGAGCTCGTCTGCGAGGACGGCGAGGTGTTCACGCCCAACACGGTCATGCTCCATCTCGCCGTGCCACCGTGCGATGTCTCACCCGGAGACTCCGTCGACGTAGGGCGCACGCAGACCGTCGCCGAGTTATGGCCGCGTGTGGACGCGCCACCCGATGAGGTACCCAGGCAGTTGGCATTGGCACGCACGTTCGTGCATCGCGATGACCTCTGGGTCGGATCGTGTGAGCTTCCCGGCCCAGTCCAAGAGCTGTTCACGGTCGAGCACCCCGACGCGATGCTCTCGGTGATGAACGCAACACGGCGAACGCTGGCAAAGGCGCAATGAGCATCAGCGGCGACACGACGGGGCGACTGTCGTTCACCGTCATCGATGGCAACATCGCGGCCTGGGGTAGCACCGAGGCGCGGGTACGCGAAGCATTCACTTACTGGCTGGGCGCCGGCCCGGCGATGGAGCTCGCACGACCGCTCCGAGGCGCCACCCATGCGGTCGGGAGTCTCGGAGGCCGCCCGGACATCATCATCACGAACGACCAAGGAGTCGAAGGGCGCTGTCTTCTGGATGACGCCCGGCCCACTCCGGTCCCGCTCCCCCAGGACTACTTTGAGAATCACGCGCAGGGCCGAGTCGCGGGCCTGCGAATCGAGCGGGAAGGAGGGTTGGGACGCGAAGCGCTATCCGCGATCACGAACATCCGTCCGCGGGACGTGACCTTTACCGTCGCCGATGACTTGAGTCTCGCGATCGGCAGCAGCCCGGCCGACGCCAACGCGTTCGCGCTCGGCGGGCCGGGTTTCGCGACGCTGGAGGACCGGCGAAACACGCCGATCGTCGTGCCGTACGTCGTAGCGCTCGCGATCCACAACGGCGCGACCGGCGGGACCGTCGATCTCAAGGTGGATGGTCGACGGGGTCATCTCCACCGCGCGGATTATGGCGTCACGGTGCAATGGACGCGCTAGAACCGGCGACTGGCGGTCAGTCTGCGTGAGCGATCGCCAGGATCCGAATCCGGGCGACGTCGAACGTGCGCGGACAAGCGGTCAGTGCGCGCTGTACCCGTGCATCTGATCGCCCTGCGAACCGTGGAGGCTGGCGTTGAACGAAATGATGATCCGCTCCCGCTCGCCTCCATAGGGTAGGGCCTGATGGGCGAGCCAGGACGGAAACAGCAGCAGTTGACCGGGCACCGGCTCGATGTCCAGGTGCGGCGGCTGTAGGTACGCGTTGCCGACGTCGACGAAAGCGCCTCCGAGGGTTCCGAACGGCGGGCCGTAGAGCCGAGTCACGCCGTTCGCCGCGCCATAAACCGGATGCGACATGCGGCGCTCCGGTTCGTCGATCTGCACGATGTACACGCCTGACCACGAGCAGTTGCCGTGCGTGTGCACGTCGTGGAAAGCTCCCTCACGGCTGCACTGGAACCACATCCCCTCGATGCCGACCCTCAGCTCGAGCGCCTGCCCGCCCCAGGCTTCCCGGTTAGCCTCCTTCGCGGTCTCGCCGAGACTGGACACGATAAACCCCACGAAGTCCTGCCATTCGGGGAGCTTCACGCGGTGGAGCAGATCGTCGTCGCTGGCGAAAAACGGCCCCGGCTCCTCGCCCCGCTGCTGCTCCTGCGCCGCCCGCCCTTCCCCGAACGCGCCGACCAGCAGGGGATTGAGATTGGCGGCCTCGGCGTAGCGGTGAAGCCCGATCGGGGTCGGCCACAGCCAGTGGAATCCGGCACCCATTGCCATGCCCTCGCTCCTGGTCGTCGACTGTGTAGGGCGCGCGATCGTATCGAAGCGCTCCTGGCACGCGCCGCGGTCGGAAGATCGAGAACACAAATCCTCAGGCGCCGGACGTCAAGCGTCGGTCAGCGGCACTGGATCGCGAGTTTGCCGCCTAGGCGCCGCGCAGTCGCGCCCGTGCCAGTCGGCAGGTGGATCGAGTCACCTCGAGCGGCTGAACCGTTCGGCGTCGGGTCGGGTCTACGAAGATACGAACACAGAACGGAAAGGACACGACTTGTTGAACTTCACACGCAGACCCTCCGCGAGCCCCTCGACGGCGCCGCGGGCCGAGGGCAAGGAGCTCGACGGCGCCGAGCGCGCGACGTTCGCCGCCGGCTGCTTCTGGGGCGTTGAGGCCGCGTTCCGCGAGATCGATGGCGTCGTGCGGACCAGCGTCGGCTACACCGGCGGGCGAACCACGGATCCCACCTACGAGCGGGTGTGCTCGCACACCACCGGGCATGCGGAGGCCGTGGATGTCTGGTTCGACCCGACGAAGGTCAGCTACAACGACCTGCTGACCACCTTCTGGTCGATCCATAACCCCACCACTCGCGACCGTCAGGGATGGGACATCGGGAACCAGTACCGCTCGGCGATCTTCTTCCACGATCCCGAGCAGGAGGCCCAGGCGATCGCATCCCGCGACGAGCAGCAGGCGGCCACAAGGAAGCCGATCGTGACCGGGATCACCCCTGCCTCGACCTTCTACGACGCCGAGGATTACCACCAGCGCTACTTCGAAAGGCAGGGCCGCGCCGCCTGCGCGGTCACGCTCCGGTAGCCACCACCGACAACGGCAGCTGGCTAGGAGCTCCTTCAGCCCTTCTCGAGCCCCAGATACGGCTCGAGGAGGGCGCGCAGCTGCATCCGACCGCGGTGAAGGCGGCTCTTGAACGCCGCCTCGCGGACGCCGACCACCTCGGCTGCCTCATGCGTCGACAGGCCCTCAATGTCGCGTAGGACGACGGCCGCCCTGGACTCCACCGACAGCTGCGCCAGCGTCCTCGCCAGGATCTCCTCGAACTCGTGATCGAGGGCCTGGGCCTCCGGGCCGAGATGCGGCGCCTCAGGCAACGATACGACAGGGTCCTCGCCGCCGCGAGCGGGCTCGACTCGCGGCGGGGCGCGCCGCGACAGGCGCCGTTGGGCCTCGTTGAATGCGATCCGGTAGAGCCACGTCGAGAACTGCGCACGCTCCTCGAATCGCGCCAAGCCGCGCCAGGCGCGAAGGAATACCTCCTGCGCCACCTCGTCGGCCTCGCTCGGGTCCAAGCCGAACCGACGCAACGCCCCGTACACGCGGTTGGCGTGAATCGCGACCAGCGCGGCGAATGCGTCCTGATCGCCAGCGCGCGCACTCCGAATCAGCTCATGCTCGGGGGTCGGCCCGCCGCTCACCGCGCGGTTATACAGGTTCGCCGGCGGGCGACCCGCGAGCGTGCCGCCCGCCGAGCGTGCTCAGCTCAGCGCTCGTCGAGCTCGAGCGAGCAGGAGTTGATGCAGTACCGGTCGCCGGTCGCCGTCGGGCCGTCGTCGAAGACGTGGC
>PMOY01000295.1:0-533 GCA_003165655.1 Solirubrobacterales bacterium | reverse complement strand
GACGAGAACAGCTCGGCGCCGCACCCGACGCAGCGATACGTTCCGTCGCGCTTCTCGTTCACGTAGCGACCGGTGAAAGCAGGCTCGGTCCCCTTTCTGCGCAGTACCTCGTACTGAGCCGGGGTGAGCCGATCGCGCCACTCGCGGTCGGTCGTGGCGACACGATCGTCGCCGGTTTGGTTCTGGGTGTGAGTGTTGTCGTTCATGCGGTGTTTGACCCGCCATGCCGGGTCAACGGTTCAGGTCAGGACGCCGGAGGCTCGCCCAATCGCAAGCGCACGGACGCGGCGATCCGCAGCGCGTCGGCGCCATCGGCAGGGGGTGGCAGGCGATGCAACGCAGCGAGCATCCGGCGCAAACCGGCAAGCAGCCGACGGCACTCCGGGCAGACCTGTACGTGGCGCTCCATCCGCGCGCGCGGACTCGAGGCGAGCTCGCCGTCGAGGTAGTCCGACATCTGTCCCGGCGCCCACCGATGATAGCGATCGAAGCGCGCCCGATCGAGGAACTCGCTCACGATGCAAAGGACCTGA
>PMOY01000036.1 GCA_003165655.1 Solirubrobacterales bacterium | reverse complement strand
TCGCGCATGAAGCGCTCGACCGCCGCGACCACCGCCGCCGCCTCTTCAGGCAGCACGTTCGGCGCGATGATCGAGGGCTTGGGACGCCGGTTCACTCGCGGGAGGGTAGCGGCCGCCTCGCGGGTACCCTGGACCCGGTACCCGGCCTCTCGGTGCGATGGGCTCGGGCGTCGTGCTGGGACTGATGCAATGGAGGCCGGGCGCGGAACCGCCGCGGCCGGGCGCGGAACCGCTCGCATGGAGCGTCAGTGCCCGGCGGCGGGGCCGAACGGACCTCTGCCCGAACCGCCGGCCGCCGTTTCGCTCGACCCGCACGACGGCCCCGCCCGCGCGACCGGCCCGGCCCACCGCCCCGCACGACCACGCACCCCCACCCGCGCCACGCACCCCCACCCGCGCCGGGCAACCCGCAGCTATCGTCCCCGGCCCGATGTCGTCCCTACCCGTCCTCGGCCACGATGCCGTGCTCGCCGCCGTCTCGCCGCAGGAGGCGATCGAGCGCGTCCGGAGCGCATTTCTCGCCTTCCATCGGGGCGATTGGACGATGCCGGCGAAGGTATACCTCGACAGCCCGCCGTTCGGCGACTTTCGTGCGATGCCCGCCCTCGGCGGTGGCCTCGCGCTGCTCAAATGGGTGACCTCGTTCCCCGGGAACCCGGCGCGCGGACTCCCCACCGTGACCGGCGTCATCTGCGTCTCGGACGCGGCCACCGGGGAGCCGCTCCTGTTGCTCGACGCCCGCTCAGTCACGGCGCTGAGAACGGGGGCGGTGGCCGCGGTGGCCGCTCAGGCGCTGGCCCGCCCGGACGCAAGCACGGTCGGGATCGTCGGCTGCGGTCTGCACGGCGCGTGGACCGCTCGGTGCCTTGCCGCCGCGGGCTACGGTCCGGGCATCTGCTTCGACGCGCGACCGGACGCGGCAGCCGAGCTCGCGGCGCAGCTCAGATGGCGAGCCGGGAAGAGATCCGATGCGCTCCGCGGCGATGTCGTCTGCTGCGTGACCCCCGGGTCCGAGGTCGTGGTGGGGGCCGGAGACCTCCGCGCCGGACTGCATCTCAACATGCTCGGAGCGGACGGCCAAGGCAAGGCCGAGGCGACGCTCGACGCGGTCGCCGCGTGCTCGCTGTTCTGCGACGAATGGGAACAGGCCTCGCACGGCGGCGAGCTCGCGGGCGCCGTCGAGGCGGGGCTGGTCGCGCGGGATCGGGTCACGGAGCTCGGCGGTGTGCTCGCCGGCGAGCTGCCGGGTCGCACCGGGCCGGAGGCAGTCACGCTGTTCGACTCGACCGGGCTCGCGATCCAGGACCTGGCCGTCGCCGCCGCCGTGCTCGAAGTCTGGCGCGAGGGCCGGATCCCGGCACAGAACGTCACGCTGTAGGGGCGAGCCGAGAATCGGGGACATCGGCGCGTCGTCAAGCTGCGCGCGTAAACAGGCGCATCGTCAAGCTGCGCGTGAGATCGGCGCATCGTCCAGCTGCGCGCATGATCAGCGCGGCCCATATGCTGGGTAAGCGCACGTAGCCGACCCGAGAGAGGGGACGCTTGTCCAGGGATGGCCCCCCAAGCAACGACGTGGATGCGCTGCTCGCAGCGGTCGGGTCGCTTGCGGAGTTTCGCAACCTCGTCTCGCTTCGCCGCCACACCGTGGACCTGCTCCCGTCACTTGTGCCCAGCAATGCTGTGGCGTGGAATGAAGTCGACGTCGAGCGCGATCGAATCGAGGCTGTGATGGAGCCGGACCTCTACTCCGAAGCGAGTGCCGCCGCCTTCATGAGGCACATCGGCGACCATCCGGTGATCGCTCGCTACAACGCGACCGGCGATGGCCGGCCCTATGCGATCTCCGATTTCCTGACCGCTCAGGAGTTCCACGCGACCGGCATCTACCGCCACTTCTACGGTCCGCTGGGCGCGGAGGACCAGATCTCCTTCATCCTCCCCGATCCTCGCCTGATGATCGGCATCGCGCTCAACCGCGATCGCCGTGGCTTCTCGCAGCGGGAGCGAGGAATCCTGAACGCGCTGCGGCCCCATCTCGTCCAGGCCTACCGCAACGCCGAGGATTTCTCCAGGCTACAGCGCTCGGTCGCGGCGATGCAGACGCTCGTGGAAGCCGATGGCGAGGGCCTGGTGTTGCTCGACCGCGACCGCCGCATCGACCATTGCACGCCCACGGCACGGGCGATCTTCGAGCGCTGGTTCGACGGCTTCGGCACAGCGGTACTTCCCGAGCCGATCCGAGACTGGCTTGGCGCCACCACGCGAACGCCTGCTCCACCGGCTCCGCTCGTCATCGACCGGGGCAACGGTCACCTGATGGTACGCCGGGTCCCGGTGGCGGACGCGGAAGCCCTGCTCGTCGCAGAGGAACGCAGCGAGAGCAACGAGGCGCTCCTGCGCGGGATCGGCCTGACCCCGCGGGAAGCCCAGGTCCTCGTGCTGATCACCGACGGCCGCCGAGTCACCGACATCGCGTCCCGGCTCGCGATCAGTCATCGCACGGTCGAGAAGCACATCGAGCACGCATACGACAAGCTCGGGCTGGACGGTCGTGTGAGCGCGACGAACCTCGTGCGCCAGCTCGAGCGACGGCCGCGAGCGGCCGGCGCAGAGTAGCCGGCCACGATCCGCCTCCGGCCGAGTGGACCGCATTTGGCCGCGATGTTCATGTTGGGGTTCACCACGCTCGTGATCACGCAGTCGAGAGCCGCGCTCGCCGTCCAGTTCTTGGGTACTCGGGCGCTCGGAGCCGGAGCACTCCCAGGCCCGGACCTCCGCCACCGCGAGCCCGGCCCGACTGGACCGCGGTCGACCGCCACTACATCACAGCGGGATGTTCCCGTGCTTGCGCCTCGGGCCAGGCTCGCGCTTGGTCTGCAGCGTCTCCAGCGCGGCGATGATCTTGGGGCGGGTCTCGTGCGGGACGATCACGTCGTCGATATAGCCACGCTCAGCAGCCGCGTAGGGGCTGGCGAAGTGCGACCTGTAGTCGTCGATCAGTTTCTGCCGCCGAGCGTCGGGGGTCGGCGAGGAGGCAATGTCGCGTCGGTAGATGATGTTGACTGCGCCCTCGGGTCCCATCACCGCGACCTCGGCCGTTGGCCACGCGAAATTGAAGTCGGCGCCGAGGTGCTTCGAGGACATGACGTCGTAGGCGCCGCCGTACGCCTTGCGAGTGATGATTGTGATCTTGGGCACCGTAGCCTCGCAGAACGCGTACAGCAGCTTCGCGCCGTGCCGGATGATGCCACCCCACTCCTGCACGGTTCCCGGAAGGAACCCCGGCACATCACAGAAGGTGATGATCGGGATGTTGTACGCGTCGCAGGTACGAACGAACCGACCCGCCTTGACCGAGGAGGCGATGTCGAGCACGCCGGCGAGCTGAGCGGGCTGATTGCCGACGACGCCGACGGCATAACCGTTCAGGCGCGAGAACCCGCACACAATGTTCCTCGCATAATGCTCCTGCACTTCGAAGAACTCGCCGTCGTCGACGATCAGGCGGATCAGCTCACGCATGTCGTAGGGCTTGTTTGCGTTGGCAGGGACGATGCGGTCGAGCGCTTCCTCGATCCTGAACGGATCATCGGTAGGCTGCACTCGCGGGGGCGTCTCGAGGTTGTTCTGGGGCAGGAACGACAGGAGGTAACGGGTGTCCTCGAGGCATGCGTCTTCGTCATCGGAGGCGAAGTGCGCGACCCCCGACTTGGCGTTGTGGGTGATCGCGCCACCGAGCTCCTCGAACGTCGTCTCCTCGCCCGTGACTGTCTTGATCACCCCGGGGCCGGTGATGAACATGTGCGAGGTCCCTTTGACCATGAAGATGAAGTCGGTCATCGCCGGCGAATAGACGGCGCCGCCCGCGCACGGTCCCATGATCAGGCTGATCTGGGGGATCACGCCCGAGCAGTGGACGTTGCGATAAAAGACCTCGCCGTAGGCACCGAGCGATACGACGCCCTCCTGGATCCGGGCTCCGCCCGAGTCGTTGATGCCGATGATCGGGCACCCGATCTTGGCCGCGAGGTCCATCACCTTGCACATCTTCTCGGCCATGACTTCGCCCAGGGAGCCGCCGATAACCGTGAAATCCTGACTGAATACGCACACCCGGCGGCCGTCGATCGTTCCGTGGCCGGTCACCACCGCGTCGCCCCACGGTCGGTTCTTCTGCATGCCGAAGTCGGTGGTCCGGTGGCGCATGAACGCGTCGAGCTCCTGGAACGAGCCTGGATCCAGCAGCTTGTGCACTCGCTCGCGAGCCGTGTACCTGCCCTTCGCGTGCTGCTTCTCGATCGCAGCCTTGGAGGCGCCGTTGGACGCTTCTCGGCGCAGAGTCTCGAGGTGGGCCAGCTTCTCGTCGTACGTCTCGGGTCCCTTGGATCGCATCGCGGCGAGCGAGTGTAACGCGCAAAACGCACGTCGGTAACGTATGGCGCTCGATGCCAGACGAGCGGTTGACCGGCTGGGGCTGGGCCGGCCTCGGGCTGGCCGGATCACTGGCGATGACGGCAACCGGTCCCGATCTCGCCGGTAGGGGATCAATCAGCTGGTGGTTCATCCTCCACCTCCCACCCGGCCACTCGGTCGACGTCGCGGTTTTCTACGCGGGCATGGCAGCGCTGTGCGTCGCTTGGCTCGGCCTGGGGCGCCGCCTGCGACGCGCCCCGAGTGCCAAGCCCGCCCAGCTCGTGCTCGTGGGTGCCCTCTGGTGCCTGCCCCTCGTCTTCGGCCCACCGCTGTTCAGCCACGACGTCTACAGCTACATGGCGCAGGGGGAGATCCTGCGGCTCGGGCTCAACCCGTACCACCACGGTCCGGACGTCCTCGCTCGGTTCGGGAAGACGCACCTGCTCGCCGCCGTGTCGCCTTTCTGGCGGGCGACGACCTCTCCCTATGGACCGCTGTTCCTCGCGCTCGCAAGCGTGATCATGGCCGTGGTCGGGTCGAACCTGATTCTTGGCGTGCTGCTGATGCGCGTGCTGGAGCTCGCGGGTCTGGCCTTGCTCGCGCTCTACACGCCCAGGCTGGCGCGCACGCTCGGGACGGACCCGTGCCGGGCCACCTGGATGGCCGTCATCAGCCCCCTGGTGCTGCTCGAGCTGATCGCGGCGGGGCNNGCTCCCCGCCGCCGCCGGCATCGTCTTCATCGCCGTCGCGTGGGCGCGGGATGAGTTCGAGCCGGCCGTGCCGGCCGCTCCTGGGCGCAACGGCGCGGCGCGCGCTCCGGGGCGCAACGGCGCCTCACGCGTTCCGGGGCGCGACGGCCTGCCGGCCGCTCCTGGGCGTAACGGCGCGGCGCGAGCCGGGGCCGCAGCCGCCACACGCGCGCTCGCGCTGAGCGCGGCGGCCACCTTGGCGGTGCTCGCGGCCGTGAGTGCCCTCGCCGGAGTCGGACTCAGCTGGGTCTCGAGTGGGGTGCTGTCGACGCCCGGCAAGGTCCAT
>PMOY01000164.1:2513-2769 GCA_003165655.1 Solirubrobacterales bacterium | reverse complement strand
ACGACGAGAACCAGTTCCTGCACAGGGCGCCGACGATCTCGTTGTGGCAGGGGCTGTGCTCCGTGCGTCTGAAGCTCTATGACGAGGACACCAGGCGCATGGTCACGTTCGCGCAGGCCCGGGCGAACGTGGTGGCGGGCCGCGCCGTCTGATCGACCGAGGCGCGGTCGCCGGAACCCGGAACCGATGAGCTGGCGAGGCCCCAGGTTCGGTCGGGGGGAGAAGGGCGCGCGGCCCGCATCTGAGCGGGAGACCG
>PMOY01000164.1:0-2481 GCA_003165655.1 Solirubrobacterales bacterium | reverse complement strand
CCGCGAACGCCGGCGCGATCCCCGCGAACGCCGGCGACTCTCAGCGGATGCGACTCACCGGGCTCCATCACGTGACCGCGATCTGTCGCGACCTCGATCGCACCACGAGGTTCTATCGCGACGTCCTCGGGCTTGCGCTCGTCCGTGAGACCCTCAACGACGACGATCCGCTGACACGGCACTTCTACTTCGGCGACGCACGTGGGTCGCCGGGAACGCTCGTGTCGTTCCTCGAGTATCCGTCACTCCCCGATGGTGTCGTCGGCGCCGGCTCGACCCACCACTTCGCGTTCGCCGTCGATTCGAGCGACGAGCAGCTCGCGTGGATCGACTATCTGCGCACGCGCGGATTCGACTGCACCGACGTGTTCGATCGCGGTGCCTTTCGCTCGATCTACGTCCGCGATCCGGACGGCCGCATCGTCGAGATCGCGACCCGCGAGCCGGGGCTGCTGCCAGAAGGGTGAGCCGCTCCGTCCGCGCGCGGACGCGGACGGAGCGGTTCCCCGTTTCAGGCTGAGGCTGCTCCGACGAGCTCACACGTCCCGCGCGGCGAGCGTCGACCCGCATCTCGTGCCCGCGCGTCGAGGTGAGTCGCCAGCGCGAGGCGCTGGCGCTGGGTGAGCGTTCCGATCTGCTTGGTCTCGGCGATATCGAGACCTCGCAGGAACTTCTGGCACCGCGTGCTCCCCCACCGGCGCTGGCTCATCAGCAGGTCTCCCACAGACCAGCTGCTCGCCTCCCAAGGCGAGTCGAGGATGATGCTCGCGGCGGGCACTTCGCCCCCCGCGATCTGGCGTTTCAGCTCTGCTCGGGCGAGCCTCACTTGGTTGGCTCGTTCCAGGGCGCGCAGGCGCTGCGGCTCCTGGGTGATCGTGGCGGTTTGCGTCATTCGTTTCTCTCTCCGGCATCCGTACCCACCGCGGCGGGCACAATCGTGAGCAGACGATCGCTGGCGTCCGCCACAGCAGGCGGTCGCGGGGCGATCCGATGTGGTTTCCTCGCCGTTCGGTTCTCGCTGATGTCGTGGCTGCCGCGATCTGTCGCACCTGCGCCTCGTGACCCTTCGCTCCGCCCCGACGACCACCGTCGGCGAAGGTCAGCACGCTACGTCAGGCGGTGGCCTTGGGTCAATGGACAGCCACTCAACTCCTACGCTCAGAGCGCCTTTTTCTTGGCCTCTGAAGCTTGTGAGTATCTGGACAAGCTCCTGGGCGGCTCGAGCGCTAGTCGGCGGCTGACGGCAGGGGCCCGTGGTCGGACTCGAACGCGATTTTGGTCTTGGCGAACGCCTCGAGCGCGCGGTCGAGCGTCTCGTGGTCGTGCGTGGCCATCACGCTCGTGCGCAGGAGCGCTCCCGATGGCGGCACCGCGGGATGGATCATCACGTTGACGTACACGCCGGCCTCGTACAGCGCCTTCCACAGGAAGACTGCCTTCCAGTCGTCGCCGACCACGACGGGCACGATCGGGGTGACGATCTCGGTTCCGTCGGCCAGGCGGGTCGGCTCGAGCACCCGGTAGCCGAGCTCACGGAGCCCGCGGTGCAGGTAGCGAGCGTTCTCCAGCACCCGGGCGAAGNNGCTCGCGACCCTCGTCGGAGCGGCAGATGCGCACGGCGGCGAGGGTCGCGCCGACCGCGGCGGGCACCGCCGAGGCAGTGAAGATGAAGGGGCGCGACTGGATGCGCAGGAACTCGACGACGTCCGCCGGCCCCGCGATCAGGCCGCCGCAGGACGCGAGCGACTTCGAGAAGGTCGCCATCCGCAGGTCCACCCGCTCCTCGACGCCGAGCAGCTCACACGTACCGGCTCCCCGCGCTCCCAGGACGCCGAGCGCGTGCGCTTCGTCGACCATCAGCCGGGCACCGAAGCGGGCGCAGAGATCGGCGATCTCGGGCAGCGGGGCGACATCGCCCTCAGTCGAGAAGACGCCGTCGACGACGACGAGGATCCCGCCGCCGTCGCCCTGGGCCTTTTCGAGCGTGCGCTCGAGACGGTCGAGCCGGTTGTGACGAAAGGCGCGCAGCTTGGCGCGCGAGAGGATGCAGCCGTCGAGGATCGAGGCGTGATCGCCCGAGTCGACGACGACCGTGTCGCTCGGTCCGAGGATCGTGCCGAGCGCGCCGAGGTTCGCCTGGTGGCCGGTGGTGAACACGAGCGCCGACTCGGTCCCGAGCCAGTCGGCGAGCTCCCGTTCGAGCACGACGTGGAGATCAAGGGTGCCGTTGAGAAACCGCGAGCCGGTGATCCCCGTGCCATAGCGGTTGAGCGCGTCGAGCGCTCCCTGCTTGACGCGCTCGTCCCCGGTCAGGCCGAGGTAGTTATTCGAGCCGAGCATGATCCGGCGCTGACCCTCCATCTCCACGACGGGCAGCGTCGGTCCTTCGAGCACGCGAAAGTAGGGCAGCGCGCCAAGGTCACGGGCCGCCTTCAGCTGCTCGAGGCGCTCGTGCTCGCGAGCCTTGGCGAAGACGTCGAT
>PMOY01000060.1 GCA_003165655.1 Solirubrobacterales bacterium | reverse complement strand
ATCCGCAGAATCCGCGACCCCTTCTCGGTCCACACGCCCGCACTCAGGCCGTAGGGGGTGTTGTTGGCCTTCTCGATCGCCTCGTCGACCGTGCGGAACGTGAGGACCGAGAGGACGGGGCCGAAGATCTCCTCCTGCGCGATCCGCATCGAGTTCTCGACATCGGAGAACAGCGTGGGCTCGATGAACCAGCCCCGGTCGAGCCCGTCGGGGCGTCCACCCCCGAATGCGAGTGTCGCGCCCTCCTCGAGGCCGAGCGCGATGTAGGACTCGACTCGGTCGCGCTGGCGCTCGGCGGCGAGCGGACCGAGCGTCGTTTCCGCGTCGTTCGGGTCCCCGACCTGAATCGCCGCCAGCTCGACGGCGATCGCCTGGACGATCTCGTCCTGGCGCTCGCGGGGAACGAGGATCCGCGTCAGCGCCGCGCAGATCTGCCCCGAGTGGCCGATGCCTGCGGGAACAAGCGTGGGCAGCACATCCTCGAGTGGCACGTCGTCGAGGATCAGCGCCGCCGACTTCCCGCCGAGCTCCAGGGTGACCCGAGCGATGCGCTCGCCACAGATGCTCATGATCTTCCGGCCCGCGGCCGTACTGCCGGTGAACGAGACCTTGTTGACGTCGGGATTGCGCACGAGGTGCTCGCCGACCTCGCGACCGGCCGGCAGCACGCTGATGACGCCCTCGGGGAACCCGGCCGCGCCGAGGGCCTCGGCGAGCAGCATCATGCTCACCGGCCCTTCGGGCGCAGGCTTGAGGACCACGGTGCATCCAGCGGCGAGGGCCGGGGCGATCTTCAGCGACGCGGTGGTCACAGGTCCGTTCCAGGGCACGATCGTGGCGACCACGCCGACGGGCTCGTGCACGACGAGCACCGTCGAGTCACCCGCCGCGCGCTCCTCGTCGAAGGCGTACGCCTCGAGCAGGTCCGCGTTGTGCGCCCAGATGTCGAGGGCACGATCGTGGAATGCTTGGCTGAGCCCGGTCGGAGCTCCGATCTCGGCGGTGAACGCGACCACCATCTCGTCGAGGCGCAGGGCGATCTCGTCGCGGACGCGGCGCAGGACGGCGGCGCGCTCGCCGGGCGTCATGCGCGGCCAGGGCCCCTCGTTGAACGCCTTCCGGGCGGCCGCGACGGCGGCATCCATGTCGGCTTCCATCGCCTCGGGGACCTGGGCGATCCGCTCCTCGGTGGTCGGAGAGATCACGTCGATCTTCCGGTCGCTGGACGGCGTGACCCACCGGCCGCCGATCAGGAGCTTGTCGAAGCTCTTGATCCGCTGTTCCTGCTCGGCGTCAACGGTATGTGACATATGAGTTACCTCGGCTCTCTCGCTCTTTGGACGACTTCCGAGGTGCTCGGGGAACCCTCGGAAGGACCCGAAATCGACCGACCATTTGTTTTATTCAAGGTATCTCCCGCTGCTCGGAGTGTCAAGCATCCGAGCAGGCTATCCGGGGCCGGACGCGCTGGGCGCGCCGCCAGGGACCGAGGCCGTCAGCGGCTGCCATCCGCCGCGCCACGGATTTCGCGCAGACGCTGGCGCACGGCGTGCGAGTCGTACCACGAGGTCAGTCGGGCGATCGCTCCGTGCTCGTCGAAGTCGAAGATGTCAACGGCGTCGAACTCGACGGGATCTCCATCCGCCGTCCGGCCGATGAAGCGGATCTCCACCGTGACCGTGGCGCCGGCGTAGACGAAGCGCGTGGGCTGGTCCAAGTGCTCCGGATATGGACGCAGGGCGGCGACGAGGTAGGCGGCCACAGCGCTTCCGCCGTGGAGCGTTCCTGCGCCGGGCGCACTGAGCTCGCCGTTGGGCGCGAACAGGTCGCCGACGCCTTGGTAGTCCTCCTGGTTCAGGCGATCGAAGTACGCCTCCAGGACGGGGGCGTGCCGCGCGCGCTCGTCAACTTGCCGGCTGTCCATACTTTGCCCTCCGTATCGCGGCTCGGATGGCCTGGCGGATCCACGATCAAGGTGGGCTTCCAGCCACGCTTCGGGCCGCTGTCATCGGATTGACATCGACCAAACGATTGGTAATAGTATATGAAATCGTCCGGGTCTCAGGGGGAGCAGAGTTCATTATCACCACCACCACGCCCACGGCTGACGCGAGGTCCGACCCGATGACCGCTCCCGTTCAGGATGGCCTGCTCCGAGGCCAGGGCCCGGGCCTCGGAGCCGTTGCCCTCGCGCATCCGTTCGCCGAGCGGACGATGCTCCATGTTCTGCGTCGCCGGGCGGACGATCGTCGCGATCACCGTTGGCTCGTGTTCGACGGCGAGGACACGCTGACGTTCGGAGAGGCCCAGTCGGCCGTGAACCGAGTGGCCCACGCGGTCGTCGCGACGGTGTCGCCGGGCGCGCACATCGGCCTGCTCCTGCGCAACCAGGTCGAGTTCATTCCGGCGTTGTACGGGACCATGGCAGCGGCCAGCGTCGGGGTCCCCATCAACGCGGAGGCCCGGGGCACCGTCCTGCACCACGTGATTGAAGATTCGGACATCCGGATCCTCATCACCCGGCCGGACATGCTCGATCGGCTCCGCGAGCTGGACGAGCTCGCGGCGCTCGAACTGATCGTCGTCTGCGACCGCAGCGCGGGCGGGCTGCCTGCGGAGATCGCCGGGACGCCGATCGTCGCCTGGGACGCGTGGCAGGGCGGGCGCGCACCGTCCGCGCCGCTCGACCTCCCGCACGCGTGGGATACCGCGACGATCCAGTTCACGTCGGGAACCACCGGTCGCTCGAAGGGTGCCGTCTACCCGCACCACTTCTTCTATCTCTACTCGGCGACCCAGGCGGATTCGCAGGAGCGCGTCGCCGATGACGTACTCACCACCCCGCTTCCCCTCTACCATGCTGCCGCGCTGCACCACGTGGCAGGGGCTGCACTCCACGTCGGGTGCACGGCGCACTTGAGCTCCAAGTTCTCCGCATCGGGGTTTTGGCCCGCCGCCGCCGACGCCGGCGCGACCTTCGCCATCATCCTCGGGGCGATGGCGCAGATCATGCTCAAGACGGTGCCGGTCGTTCCGCCGCACCGCCTCGAGCACGTGTTCTGCGTTCCCCCGCCTCCGGACATCGGAGCGTTCGAGCGGCATTTCGGCGTCACGCTGTGGTGGCAGGGCTACGGGATGACGGAGATCTCGCCGATCCCGATGCCATCGCGCATGGAGCCCGACGTTCCGGCGGACACGGTCGGCCATCCGTGCTCGTGGTTCGACTACGGCGTCGTCGACGCGCACGACCTGCCCGTCCCGACCGGTGAGGTCGGGCAGCTCGTGTTCCGCCCGCTTATCCCGCATGCGATGGCGAGCGAGTACTACAAGCGGCCAGACGCGACCGTCGAAGCGCTGCGCAACGGCATGTTTCACACCGGCGACATGGCGACGCTCGACGACGCCGGCCGCGTGCACTACCGTGGGCGCGGCTCGGACCGCATCCGCGTCCGTGGCGAGAACGTCACGGCCGCCGAGCTCGAAGCCGTGGCGTGCGAGCACGAGGTCGTCCTCGAGGCTGCGGCCTACGCGGTTCCCGGCGAGTTTGGCGAGGACGAGATCAAGCTGGACGTCAGGTGTCCCGACGCGATCGATCTCGCGATTCTGCACGAGTGGCTGACCGAACGGCTGCCAAAGTTCATGGTCCCGCGATACCTGGAGCAGCGGACCGAATTCCCGCGCACCGGAACCCAGAAGATCGAGAAGTTCCGGCTCGCGCGCGAGCCCCTCGAGCGCCCGACGGTGGTCGAGTTCCCCCCGAGCCGCAGGAGCGCCACATGACGCTGGGACCCGAGGTCTCGTTTCTCGTCGGCCCGATCAACGTGGAGGATCTCGCCCGCGTTCCCGGGACGCAGTGGTTGATCGGAAGCGGCATGGCGAGCGTCGGCCGACCCGCCGGCCGGCTCCATGTGATCCACGCCCACGATGGTCGGTGGAGCGCACACACGCCCGACACGATCCCCGTCGACCACGACGATCGGTACGGCCCGGCCGGCCCGCCGTCGTCGTCGAACTTCGACGCGCACGGCGTCACGCTGCGGCCCGGCAGCGACGGACACCACACGCTGTACCTGGTCAACCACGGCGGTCGCGAGGCGATCGAGGTGTTCGACGTCGATGCCACTGTGGAGCCGCCCCGCCTCACATGGCTGGGGGCGATCGCGCAGGACGACCGGGTATGGGGCAACGCTGTCGCCCTGCTCCCCGACGGTGGCCTCGTCGCGACGAACTTCCTCGATCTCGAGGACCAGGAGGCGCTGAGCAAGATCAGCGCCGGCGAGTTCACCGGCAACCTGAAGGAATGGCACCCCGGAGCGGGTTGGAGCGACGTGCCCGGGAGCGAGTGCTGCGCCCCGAACGGCGTCGAGGCCTCGGCCGACGGGCGGTGGCTGTACATGTGCGCGTGGGGGGTCAACAAGGTCGTCCGCGTCTCGCGCGGCGTCGAGCATGTCCTCCGCTCCGAGGTGGACGTCGACGTGATGCCGGACAACGTGAAGTGGGGAGGCGACGGTCGCCTGCTGGTCGCCGGGTCGGTGTCAACTCCGGCGGTGGTCTTCGAGCGGACCAACACCGAGGACGACTGCAACCTGCCCCTGCGAGCCGTCCGGATCGACCCCGAGACGCTCGAGGTGGAGGAGGCCGTCTTCCTCGCCCACGAGGTGTTCGGCACCGCCGCCACGGCGTACGACGTCGGGACAGAGCTCTGGATCGCGAGCCCACGGAGCGACCGTGTCGCCCGGTTCCCGGGTCGCGGCCTCGGGGCCGAGCTCTAGCGGCGGCGCTCGGTAGGCCGCGGGTCGGGTGCCGAGCTGTGGCCGCGCGTCCGCCAGCGCGGCGCGTTCGGCCGACCGCGGCGTCAGCCGCCCGCCGCCTGAGTCCCGGCCCGCAGGCCTTGGAATAGGGCCTGTCCGAGCGTTGCGCCGGCGCCGGGGTACCCGAGGCCGAAGGGGCTGGCGGCGGCGTTCCCCGCGGCGTGGAGGCGCGGGATCGGAGCACCGTCGGCGGCAGCGAGGACGCGTCCGTCCACGTCGGTGCGCGGCCCTCCCTTGGTCCCGAGGCAACCCGGATGCAACGCGAGCGCATAGTACGGCCCGTCGCCGAGCGGGCCGAGGTCGCCCATGAACCGGTCGTAGGGGAACGACCCCCGGCCAAAATCAGGGTCTTCACCGTTCTCCGCGTGGGCGTTGAAGACCTCGACCGTCGACTCGAGGGCGGTCGGGGGCACCCCGATCCGCTCGGCGAGAGTGCCGAGCTCGTCGGCGCGGTCCAGCCACGGTGGATCGGGGTCGCGGCGCCCGAGCGGCCCGACCCGGTAACGCTTGCGGTAGGCGCCATCGAAGACCAGCCAGGCTCGCGCGTGCGGCAGGGAGTAGGACGTCGCCTCGAAGTTGAGCATCGTGCGCCCGAGGTCGTTGTAGTTCTGCGCCTCATCGACGAAGCGGCGGCCGGCCGTGTCGACGATCAGGCTGCCCGGGCGGGCGCGCTCGGTGAGGATCAGGCGGTACATCGCGCCGCCGTCGAGCATCTCGCCCGGGATCGAGATCGCCGGGCACCACCACGCTTCGCTCATACACCCGAGCTGGGCACCGGCGCCCATCGCCATGCGCAGGCCGTCGCCCTCCGCGCCGCCGGCGCCCACCGGGGCGCGCACGGGGCCACGGAGGAACGCGCGCGCGAGCTGCGGGTTGCGCTCGAAGCCGCCGGTCGCCAGGACGACGGCGCCCTCGTCCGGAAGCGTGCGGACGCGCCTGCCGGTCTCAACCACGACGCCCGCGGCGAGACAGGCGTCGAGCAGCCCCGCGACCAGCGCCCGGCCCATGGTGACGATGCCGGCGGCCTGGCGCTCGCGGAGCAGCTCGCGGTCGATGGCGCCGCCCGCAAGCTCCGCGTACGTGATGGGCGCCGTGACGTTCGGTGCGTCGCGGACGAGCCGGGCTGCCCGCGGGGACGGTCGGTACGGTTGCGGCTCGAGCGTCCGGCCGCCCTGCGGTCGACCGCCCGCGAACTCCGCGTGGTAGTCGGGGTAGGCGAGCGGCGCCAGCTCGAGGCTCGTCTCGCGCTCGACCCACTCGGCCGTCGCGCGGGCGCCGTGGGCGAACGCGCGCAGCCCGTCGTCGTCGGCGTCGCCGAGCGCCAGGGCGCGAAGGTAGGTGAGCGCCGCCTCAGGGGTGTCGTCGTCGAGCTGGTGGTGCGCGGGGAGCCACGCGTTCCCCCCCGACAGCGCCGTGGTTCCGCCGACGTGCTCGTAGCGCTCATAGACGGTGGCCGATGCGCCTGTGAGTCGTGCCGCGAGCGCGGCCGTCAATCCGGCGGCTCCGGAGCCGATGACGGTGACGGTCGCCATCACCCGCCCCGGTTGGCGCTCATGCCGGCGGCGACCTCGAGGGCGATGACCGCTCGCCCTCCGTCGCTAATGCGCCGCGTTGAACGCGGCCATCGCTTCGTCCTGTCCCGGTAGCTCCCACGTCCAGCCCTCGTAGCCGATGGCCGTGTCGAGCAGCGAGGTGATCGCGTTGTCGGCCCACTTGTTGACGATCGTCTTGGTCCAGCGCAGCGATTGCTTGGGCTGCGCCGCCAGGGCGTGGGCCACTTCGTCGACCTTCGCATCGAGCTCGGCCTGGGGGACGAGCTCGTTGGCGATGCCGAGATCGACCAGTTGACGCCCGACCACGGGCTTTCCGAGGAAGAGGATCTCTTTCGCCTTGGTGAGGCTCACGAGGTTCGGCAGTAAGGCCGCAGCTCCGTCGCCGGCGGCGATTCCGAACTGCGTGTGCGGATCGGCAATCGAGCCGCGCTCCGACGTGTAAATGAGGTCGCTGGCGAGGACGAGGGACGTACCGACGCCCAGCGACGGGCCGTTCAGCTTCGCGATCACCGGCTGCTCGAGCAGCATCAGGTCGCGCATGATCCACCGGACCTGGCGGATGGTGTGCAGCCATTCCTCACGTTCGATGTCTGGGAACCAATCGGGGTCGCCGCTCCCGCAGAACGTGTCACCCGCGCCGGTGAGCACGACGACCTTCGCGTCGTCCGCCCGCACGGCGTGAAAGACCGAGGCGAGGTTGCTGTGCAGGACACCGTTGACGACGTTTCCCACCTCGGGTCGGTTGATCGTGATGGTCAGGATCTCGTCGTCGGTCTCGACGAGCAGGTGCTCGTAGTGCTCGGTGATCATTGGGACTCCTGTCTCCGCTTGTCGATAGAAACCCGGGCTTTTCTCGCCGGCGACGCACGGAGCGCCGCCGGCGAGACCGAGCCCACCAGAACACGTCTTAGCCGACGTGCCAGAGCTTCTTGAAGTCCGCCTGGTAGTTCGCCGGCTCCCAGAGCGCGCTGCTCGTGGTATTGGCCTTGTCCACGAGCTCGGTCGGCATGGCGAGGATGGGGTGCGTCGGGTCGTCGCCGACGAAGTGACGCGCGAGCGAGTCGAATCCGGCCCAGGTGACCCACGCCAGCGAGTACGCCATATACGCGGACTCGCTCCCGTTGACGATGTCCGCCATGTTCACCGTCGATGCGTTCAGCCCGGTGACCTTCACCTTCGAGAGGCCGGCAGCCTTCAGCGCCTCGGGGACGCCAGCAGCGAAGTTGCCGTCCGTGAAGACGACGTAGTTGATCTTCGGGTTGGACTGGATTGTGCTGACGACGGCGCTCGGCAGGGTCGTGCCGACGGCGGTGGGTGCCTCGTCGACGATCTGCACGCTGCAGCTCGAGCAGTCCTTCAGCACGGCCGACTTGATCGAGTCGCTGGCAGCGTTGAGGACCGGGTAGAGGGGGAGGGTGAAGATCGCCACGTGCGCATTACCGTTACTGTCGGCCACCATCCAGTCGCCCAGGATCGAGCCGTTGCGCTCGAACACCGGCGGCTGCGCGTCGATCGCCAGGTACGGCGGCGTGACCTTGTCGAAACCGACTGACGAGGCCACGACGGGCACGTGTTGGGCGATCGCAATCTTAAGGGCCGGTTCGTAGGTGGACCGCGGGAAGCCGCTGATCATGATCGCATCGGGCTTCAGGGCCAGGGCGGCTTCGAACTGCGTGATCAGATTCTGAGGCTCACCGGTCGTGACAATCGTTTTGAAGTTCCATCCGAGCGCAGCTGCCGCCTGCTTGCCGGACTGGAAGAAAAGCTGGCACGTGGGGAGATTGCACGCGACGAACACGACCGTCTTGCCGGTCGGTGGCTTCTTCGTCAGCGGCGTGGTGATGCCGTTCGATGTCGGCGCGGCCAGGTACGGAGCGACCGCGGCCTTCGCGGCGGCCACGCCGGGACTTGCGGCTGCCGTCGTATTCGAGCTGCTGCTTGTGCTCTTGGAGCTGCTGCTGCTGTTGGAGCTGCTGCCGCAACCGGCGGCGACCAGGGCCACCAGGGTCGCCGCGACGGCCGCCGCCGGCACCCATCCGCGCGTCACCCTGGGGGTGCGCCTACTCGTGAAACGCATACTTCACTCCCTCTGTTGGTCCTTTCCCCGCGCGACGATACCAAACGATTGGTCGGTATGGAAGCCCAAACCCGTGTTAGGTTTGTTAGGTTGTTATCCAAACGATTGGTTGGCTTAGAAGCCGGTATCGGTCACCGCCCGACCGCTGCCGATCTCAGGGTGATTCGACCCCGACCCGGAGGTCTTGACGGATCTCCTAAGCGCCCGTTCGGCCGACCGCGACCGGCGCAGTCCGCCGGTGTCGGCGCGTCCCGTTCGTCTGCAGCTCCCGCACGACCTCGCCCGTCGCCCGCAGGTGCGCGAGGTAGGCGAGCACCTCGGTGGTCCGTTCCGCGGCTTCGAGATCGCTGTCGAGCGGGCCGAACATCCGCTCCGTCAGCTCGTACGCGCCGGCCGGCCCGCGGTCGAGGGCCGCCCGAAGCTCGTCGAGGCGAGCGTGGATGCCGTCGCGCTGCAGCGCGATCGCGGCGTGCACGTCGGCCAGTGGACGACCGTGCCCTGGGAGGGCGAGCGTCAGGCCGCGGATGCCCTCGATCCGGTCGAGCGACCCGAGCAGCTCGGCGACAGGGTCGACGCTGTATCCGTAGTCCATCCAGGGGACAAACGCAGCACACAGCGAGTCCCCCGCGATCGCGATACCCCGCTCGCGCTGGATCAGGCAGACATGCGACGGCGAATGTCCGGGGGTCTCGAGCACCTCCCACGTGCCCACTGCCGACGGTAGCCGCGCATTCTCCCGCAGCGACCGAGGCTCGACGAGCAGACCGGAGATCCCCTCGCACTCCTCGCCCGTGCAGGCGAACGCCTCGAGCCGCCCTTCCGGGACGCCCTCTCGAAGCGCGAGGCGGGCGCGCGCGGCCCGCACCTGCTCGGGCGCCCGGAGGATGTCGAAGACGTGCTCGCCCGCCGGGTGCATCCACACGCTGCAGCCGGTGCGGTCGACGAGCCAGCGCGCCAGGCCGGCGTGGTCGGTATGGGCGTGAGTCAGCACGAGCGCTCGCACGTCCTCGAGCCCGAACCCGGTCTCGGCAAGCGCCCCGCCGAGCGCGGACGAGAGGGTCGGATGGCCGCCCGAGCCGCAGTCGACGAGCATGACGCCGTCGTCGAGCGCGACGGCGTACGCGTTGACGTGGGTGATGCCCTCCCAGGGCAGCGGCAGCCGGAGCCGCCAGATCCCGGGGGCGCACAGGCGCGCGCCGACGCGGTGCGGATCGACCTCCCAGCTGACGGGCGGCGGGCCGACCACTCGCTAGGTGACCTCGAGCTGCACGGACGTCACGCGGGCTCTAGCGGCCAACGGATGGCGGGTCAGGCCGCGCGCGGCGCCGGGCTCGCTCGGCCATGAACTCCGCGACCTGCTGCCGGCATTCGGGTGTGGCCTGGAGGAGCGCCGTCGCCTCGATCGCACCGGCCAAACCCGGGGGGCCGATCTCGCGGTTGATCATCCGCTTGCCCGACTGCACCGCCGTGGGCGAGTTGCGGCCGATCCGGCGGGCGAGGTCGCGGGCATGCTCGAGCAGGTTCGCGTGGGGCACGACCTCCTGGACAAGCCCGATCCGCTCTGCCACCCGGGCATCGATCTCGTCCCCGGTCAGCGCCAGCCGCCGCGTCCACGGTCGTCCGATGACATCCGGGCCGCGCATGAGGCCGTAGCCCGGCATGAGGCCGAGCGTGACTTCCTTGAACGCGAACCGCGCGCGCTCCGAGGCGATCACGATGTCGCACGCGAGCACGAGCTCAGTCCCGCCGCCGAAGGCGATGCCATCCACCGCCGCGATCACCGTCGTCTGGCAGCACTCCACCGCGCTGAAGGCGGAGAGTGCGAGATCGACCTGCCCTCTGTAGTCCTCGATGCCCTCGAGCGAATCGAAGTCGGCGATATCGCCGCCGGCGGAGAAGCACGACCCGGCGCCGGTGAGCACGCACACGGAGACGTCCGGATCCGCGTCGAGTGCTCGTAGCGTCTCGGGCAGTTCGCGGAACATCGCGTGGTTCATCGCGTTGTACTTCTCCGGGCGGTTCATCGTCAGGACGGCCGTCCGGTCCGGCCCCCGCTCGAGGCGGAGCGTCTCGCTCACGGCACCGCCCGCCCCACGCCCACGGGTCGGTCGTTGGCGTGGTTGCGCTGATGCCATGCCGGATACGGTACGCGGACCGCGCTCACCGTGGTGAGCCGCTCGATCTCCGCGGGCTCGAGCTCCCACGTCACCGACGCGAGATTGTCCGCGAGTTGCTCCTCGCGACGCGCGCCGACGAGGACGCTGCTCACCGTCGGCTGGACGAGCAGCCAATTGATCGCGACCTGTGACGGCGTGACGTTGTGCACCTCCGCGATCTCCCGCAACACGTCGACGATGTCATACGCCCTCTCCTCGTCGATCGGGGCAAGATCACCAATCTGGGTGCGACGCGCACCTTCGGGCCCCGGCTCGCCGCGGTGGTACTTGCCGGTGAGCAGGCCACCGGCGAGCGGTCCCCAGACGATGTGCCCGACGCCTTCTGACTCCGCCATCGGTACGTGGTCGTACTCGATGTTCCGCTCGATCAGCGAGTACGACGCCTGATGGGAGATCACGCGCTCCCAGCCCCGCCGCTCGGATACCGTCAGCATCTTCATGATCATCCACGCCGAGAAGTTCGACACGCCGAGATATCGGACCTTGCCGGCGCGCACGAGGTCGTCGAGCGCACGCAGCGTCTCCTCCCACGGCGTAGCGGCGTCATACTCATGCAGCTGGAGCAGGTCGATCCGGTCGGTGCCAAGCCGTCGTAGGCTGGCCTCGCACGCCTCGATGATGTGGTGCCGCGAGAGGCCCGCATCATTGGGTCCCTCCCCGACTGGGTAGCGCAGCTTCGTCGAGATCAGGACGTCGTCGCGGGCGGACCCGAGCGCCTCGCCGAGAATCTGCTCGGCCAGTCCCGCCGAGTACACGTTCGAGGTGTCGAAGAGGTTGACGCCGGCGCCGCGGCACACGTCGATCATCCGCCGCGCCTCGTCGCCGGCGAGCGTCCCGTGCGCCCGGTAGTACTCGTCGTTGCCTCCGAAGGTGGCGGTCCCGAAGCCGATGGCGGAGACCTGCAGGCCCGTCCGCCCCAGATAGCGCATCTTCATACCGTGCTCCGTGGTTCGTAGGAGGCGCCGCCGCCCCGGGCGGCGTCGGGAAACATGTCGACCATGAGCTCGGCGATCCGCCGAAGGCCGACGTTGAGCAGTTCGAGGACGTTGCCGTCCGGATCGCTGACGTAGATCAGGTCGGCGTCGCCGAGCGCGCCGAGCTCGGGGAAGAGCCGGTGGCCGCCGGCTGCCTCGACGGCTGCGAGCGTCGCGACCACGTCGTCGACCCGGACCCCGAGGTGCGGAAGGCGACGCGGCACATGGTCCGCAGCCCAGGCCGGAATGGTGGGCGGCAGGAACTCGAAGAGCTCGATCGCTCCCTCGTCGAAGCCGACGATCCCCAGCTTGAACTCTGTGCCGCGCGGGCCGTCCATGAACTGCTGCGCAGCCCGCCCGACGATGACCACCGGACGCGACAGCCAGCGCCCGCCGAACACGTCGATGTAGAAGCGACCGGCCCGCTCGACGTCGGCGACCAGCACGGCATGGTGGTGATGGAAGCTGGCCGTGGCCACCGCGCAATCCCTCACCCCTGGTTGGAAAAGATCCGGTCGTGCGGGTGAGACATGATCTCGAGCACGGTGCCCCAGGGGTCCTCGCAGAAGCAGACCTTGAACGGCTGGCCTTCGAGCGCGGTCAGGATGTCGGTGCGCTTGCGCCCGCCGTTGTCCACGATCTTCTGCGCCATGCCCTCGACGTCCGGATCGATGAAGCAGAGGTGGAACAAGCCCCCACGCCAGTAGGCGAAGTTGTCGTCCGGCTTCTCGTAGACCGGGTCCACGAACTCGAAGAGCTCGACCGCAGCACCGTTCGCGGTGCCCAGATGTCCGACGCGGACGTGCTGCATCTCGGGGCCGAACACCTGCAGGAGCTGGTCGGCGAAGTAGCCGCCGTCGGCCGCGCGGCCGTCGCCGATCGCCGTGATGGGCCGGAACCCGAACATGTCCTGGTACCAGGCCATCGCAGCGTCGAGATCCGGGATCGAGATGGCGATGTGGCCGACGGCGATGGGGCGTTGAGGCGGGGACATGGAACCCTTTCTGTTTCAGAGTGCAACACGATTGGGGCCGACCGGTCTGTCGGCCGCCCAATCCCATTGATGCCACTGCGGATAGGGCACCCGCGGGCTGCTGACGGCATCGAGCCGCTCAGTCTCCTCGGGCGTGAGATCCCACGTCGCCGCGGCGAGGTTGTCGACGAGCTGCTCCTCGCGGCGCGCGCCGAGGATGACGCTGCTGACGGTCGGCCGGGTGCGCAGCCAGTTGATCGCCACCTGGGCGACCGAGACCCCGCGGGCCTCGGCAATCTCGGCAGCGACCTCGACGGTGTCCAGCCCGCGCTCGTCTTCGATCGGGACGATGTCGCCCCAGCCCCGTCCGCGGCGTGAGTCGTTCGGCGCCTCCTGGCCGCGGCGGAACTTGCCCGAGAGAAAACCTCCGGCGAGCGGGCTCCACACGATGTGCCCGAAGCCCTCGTCGAGCGCGCATGGAACGAGCTCGAACTCGATGTCTCGGCAGGCGAGCGAGTAGTAGGCCTGGTGAGAGACGATCCGCTCCCAGCCGCGGGCCTCAGCGATGCCGAGCGCCTTCGTGATCATCCACGCCGAGTAGTTGGAGACGCCGAGATAGCGCACCTTGCCGGCGCGCACGAGGTCGTCGACCGCATGAAGAGTCTCGTCGAGCGGGGTGGCGGGGTCGATCTCGTGCAGCTGGAGCAGATCGATGTGGTCGGTGTTCAGCCGGCGCAGGCTCGCGTCGACGGCGTTGAGGACGTGGTGGCGCGAGAGACCGGCATCGTTCGGTCCCGCGCCGGTCGCGAAGCGAATCTTGGTGGCCACGATCACGCGGCCGCGGCGTGTACCGAGGGCTTCGCCGAGGATCTCCTCCGCGAGGCCGCCGGAGTAGATGTCCGACGTGTCGAAGAGATTGACGCCTGCGTCGATGCTGATGTCGAGAAGTCGCCGCGCGTCGGCAACGTCCTGGGTGCCAAGTCCGGCGAAGTAGTCGCCCGCCCCCCCGAACGTCATGGTGCCGAAACCCAAGGCCGAGACCTGCAGTCCACTGTGGCCCAGATAGCGCATCTGCATGTCGTGCTCCTCGAGCTACTGGTCGTAGACGATGACGCCTCGAAGGTTCTTACCGTCGTGCATGTCCTGGTACGCCTGGTTGATGTCCTCGAGCGCGTATGTGTGGGTGATGAGCTCGTCGAGCATGAGCTTTCCGCGCATGTACAGGTCGAGCAGCATCGGAATGTCGTTGCGGGGATCACACGAGCCGAACAGCGTTCCTTGCAGACGCTTGTTCGACATCGCAAAGGTGAAGAGGTCGAACGTCACCTCCGTCTGGTGCTGTGGCGCCGCCGAGGTATAGGCGATCACGCCGCCCTTGCGAACGAGCACCTGCGTGGCGTTGAGCAGCTTGCCGTCGCCCACGCCGGAGGTGAAGATCGCGCGGTCGGCCAAGCGGCCATTGGTGATCTCGACGACGAGGTCGAGCGCCTCGTCCAGGCTGGGCGATGTGTGCGTCGCGCCGAATTCCTTGGCCTTCTCGCGCTTGAACGCGACCGGGTCCACGGCGACGATCTGCGAGGCGCCGGCGTGCCGGGCCCCCTGTACTGCGTTCATGCCAACGCCGCCGGTCCCGACGACGACGACCGTGTCGCCGATCCGGGTCTCGGCTGCGTAGACGGCCGATCCCCACCCCGTAGGGACTCCGCACCCGACGAGCGCCGCCTTGTCGAGCGGGATCGCCGGATCGATCTTGATGACCGCGTCGATCGGCGCCACGCAGTACGGGCTGAAGGTACCCAGGAAGGACATGGCGCCCACACCCTGGCCGCGTGCGTGGATCCGGTGCGTACCGTCGGGCGCGGTGCCGGCGAGCACGCCGGCACCGAGATCGCACAGGTTCTGATTGCCGGCCACACACGGGATGCAGAGACCGCACGACGGCAGAAACGAGAGCACGACGTGGTCGCCCGGTGCCAGGTTCATGACGCCGGGACCGACCTGCTCGACGACGCCGGCGCCTTCGTGACCGCCGAGCATCGGCGCCCAATCGATCGCGATGTCCCCGGTGTCGAGGTGATCGTCCGAGTGGCAGAGACCGGATGCGGCCAAGCGGATGAGGGCCTCGCGCTCCTTCGGGGGATCGATCTCGATTTCCTCAACCGTCCATCCCGACCTGGTTCCCGGCTCCCACAGGAGAGCGCCCTTCGTCTTCACTTGATTCTCCCTCGACGACACGTACGTTGGCAGCACCGCACCCATGACCAACCGGTCATTTGGTTGGTCAATCCTAACGACTCAGCCAAAAGCCGTCAAGGCCACAACCGGGATCGTCCCCGCCGGGCAGTGGGATGAGCCGCGTCGCTCGGCTCGGGTGCGGGGGGGCGGGGGGGCGGGGGGGAGCCGCGTCGTCCCCGCCTATCCGCCGGCGCCGGGTACCGACGGCCCTAGAGAGGACAGGTGCAGGGCGAAACCCGGCCGAATCACCAGATCCTCGGGGGCAAGGTCATGGATGGACTCGCGGCCAAGTCCGACGAGCGTCTCGTCGATGCCACTGCGCAGGATGTCGAGTACGTTGACGACGCCGGCCTCGCCACTCGCGGCGAGTCCCCACAGATAGGCGCGGCCGATGAGCACCGCCCGGGCGCCGAGGGCAAGGGCCTTGACGACGTCGCTACCCCGGCGGATACCGCCGTCGAACAGCACTTCGATCTGGTGCCCGACGGCCTCGACGATCCCGGGCAGGGCGCGGATCGCCGCCGGTGTCCCGTCGAGGTTGTTGCCGCCGTGGTTGGAGACCGAGATCGCGTCGGCGCCGATCTCGACGGCGCGCCGCGCGTCTTCGGGACGCATGATGCCCTTGACGAGAAAGGGACCGACCCACTGCCGGCGCAACCATCCGATGTCATCCCATGAGGGCAACGGGGTCGTCATCCATTCGCCGTAGGCACCGAAGAAGGTGGGTGCCTGGCCGCCCGGCGGAGTCAGGTTGGGCGCGGTGAGGTCCGGGAGCGTGCCGCTGCGCACGAAGTCGAGCAGCCAGCGGGGGTGGGCGAGCGCCTCGGGCGCGAGCCTGGCCATGGCGCGCCGGTCGAGGCGCTCGGGGATCGATGGGCTCCCCCAATCGCGCCGGTGAGCGAACGTCCAGTCGAGCGTGACGATGAGGCCCTTGGCGTCGGCCTGCCGGGCGCGGTCGAGGATCTGCAGGAGCCGATCGCGGTCTCCCAGCCAGTAGATCTGGAAGAACGTGCTCGGGTTCGCCGCCACCACTTCCTCGATCGGCTTGCTGGCAAATGAGCTCAGGCCCATCGCGGTTCCGGCGCTTGCCGCAGCGCGGGCGACTGCGACTTCGGCGTCGGCGTTGACGGCCTGTACCCCGGTGGGCGAAACGATCACCGGTAGCGAGACGTGCCGGTCGAGGACGGTCGTTGCCTGGTCGCGCGCGGCCGGAACGCCGGCCGCGATGCGCGGCAGGAACCCGAGCTCGCCGAACGCGCTGACGTTGTCGCTCAGGGTCGCGCCCTGCTCGGACCCGGCAAGCAGCGCGCGGTAGACGGATCGCGGTAGCCGCTTCTTGGCCCGTCGCTGAGCCTCCGCCACCGATTCGAACCATCGCTTGGTACTGGCCACCGTCCGCTCCTCAACTCGCCCGGCTGGGCGCAGACACGCGCAGGAACACTGTGACGGGATCCTCGTCGCACGCGCGGTCGGGGGGTCGCCGACGGGAGTGATCAGCCTGCGGACGTGGCAGCGTGGAACCGTGGCGCACGGCGAGGGCGTGCTCGCCATGGCCGAGGACGCATTCGGGGTCGGGTCCGTCGAGGGGGAGGCCGGTGAAGAACTTGGCCGCCATGCAGCCGCCGCGACACGAGTCGTAGTGAGTGCACGAGCCGCACACCCCGGGCGATTGCGGGCGTCGCAGCTGCGTGAACAGCTCGGACTCCCGCCAGACCTTGGCGAAGCCGCCGGGCGCACGAACGTTGCCGGCCAGGAAGGCGTCGTGGATCGCGAACGGGCAGGCGTAGACGTCGCCGACCGGGTCGATCAGGCACACGACACGCCCAGCGCCGCACAGGTTCAGCCCGGGCAGCGACTGCCCGTAGGCGGAGAGGTGGAACAACGAATCCCCGGTCAGGACACCCTCGCCGTGCGCCAACAACCATTGGTAGAGCTCGCCCTGCTGCTGCTGGGTGGGATGGAGTTCGGCCCAAACATCCGCGCCACGACCGGACGGACGGAGGCGCGTGATGCGCAGCTGTGCCTCAAAGCGGTCGGCAATCGCCTTGAACGCATCGAGCTGCGAGACGTTTTCGCGCGTCATCACCACGGAGACCTTGAAGCCGCGAAAGCCGCTCGCATGCATCCGCTCCATGGCCCGTATGGCGGTGGCGTAAGAGCCGGCCCCGCGCACCCGATCGTTCACCTCGGCGGACGCGCCATCGAGCGAGATCTGAACGTCGACGTAATCCGCGGCGGCGAGACGCTCGGCGATCGCCGGGGTGATCCGGCTGCCGTTGGTGGAGAACTTCACCCCCACGTCGTGGGCCGTCGCGTAGTCGAGCACCTCCCAGAAGTCGCGCCGCACAGTGGGCTCGCCGCCGCCGATGTTCACGTAGAAGACCTGCATCCGCTGGAGCTCGTCGATGATCGACTTGCATTCCTCGGTGCTCAGCTCGCGCGGATCCCGGCGCCCGGAGCTCGACAGGCAGTGCACGCAGGCCAGGTTGCAGGCGTAGGTGAGCTCCCAGGTCAAGCAGATCGGGGCGTCGAGGCCGGCCTCGAAGTGGTCGACCAGCCGGGCCGGCGCGACGGCCACACTCATGGGGTCTCCCGCCGAATGATCATGCTCGTCCCGGCGAGGACGGACAGCGATCGCGCGTACTGAGGCAATTCCTCGGAGGCGATCCCGACGGCAAGGCACGCGGCGCGACCGCTCGGATACGCGGCGAGCGACTCCACCAGGCTACGGAGCGTTGGCGTCTTGAGGAACGACAGGCGCCGCGTGCCGAAGTGGTACGCGAGCGCGCCGAAGGGCTCGGGGCGGATCGCGACCTGCGGCGCGAGCGCCCAGGCCGCGTCGAGATCGAACGCCTCGACGGCGTGCGGGGTCACAGTCATGACGGCTCGCGCACGCGCCTAGTAGACGCCGCACATGCCGTCGATCGAGACGTCCTCGACCAGGAGGTCCTGTTCGACGAGGCTCTCCTCGACCGGCGGCTCGAGATCTGCAGCAGATTCGGCGGGGCCATCCTCGAGATCGGCAACGGATTCGACGGCGGGATCCTCGACAGCCGGCTCGGTGATCGGCTCATGCATGGGTTTTCTTCTCCTCTGACGACAGCGGCGAGTAAATTACACCACCGAGTGACATAATGCAATCCGTGACACCCCGCCGCGGTCGTCCACGCGCGACGACCCATCAGGAAGTGGCCAGCGTCGCACTCGATCTCTTCGCGAGGAACGGCTTCGAGACGACGACCGTCGGAGATATCGCGGCGGCAATCGGCATCCACCGTCGGACGTTGTTCCGCTACTTCCCCTCGAAGAACGACATCGTCTGGGGTGACTTCGACTGGGTCCTGGCAAGGCTGCGCGTGCACCTCGCCGAAGGGAAGTCCGACGAGCCGATGATCGAGGTCCTGAGGCGTGCCGCAGTGCGCTCCAACAGCTACCCCGCCGCCCAGCTGCAGGAGCTGCGAATCCGAATGACCCTGATCACCACCGTGCCATCGCTCCAGGCCCACTCGATGCTGCGCTACGCCGCTTGGCGCAATGTCGTCGCCGAGTTCGCCGCCGACCGTCTCGGCCAAGAGCCGGACGATCTCGCCCCGCTCGCCCTCGGATACGCCGCGCTCGGCGCATCGATGGCCGCGTTCAGCCGCTGGGTGGCGAATCTTGGCGACGACCTCGAGCACGACCTGGACGAGGCCTACGCGCTGCTCGAGTATGGGTTTCGCCTCCCGGAGAAGCGCCCATGAGGCTCGCCACGCTCGCGTGGACGGATCTGCCGGCACCGAGCGGACCGCTGCTGCTCGTCCCGCTCGGAGCCACCGAGCAACATGGTCCCCACCTCCCGATGAACACCGACAGCGTCATCGCCGAAGCGCTGACCGGCTCCATCGCCGACGGGCGCACGGACCGGATCGCCGGGCCCACCCTGCACTACGGATCAAGCGGCGAGCATGCCGCGTTCCCGGGCACGCTGTCGCTCGGCCAGGCCGCGCTGGAGCTCGCCGTCGTCGAGCTCGTACGGAGCGCGGACTACTTCCGCGGCGTCGCGATCGTGTGCTGGCACGGCGGCAACGCTGAGGCTCTCTCGCGTGCGACACAGCTGCTGCACGGCGAGGGCCGCCGCATCCAGGTCTGGCGTGGCCACCAAGTCGGAGGCGACCTGCACGCAGGGCGCACCGAGACGTCCCTGATGCTCCATCTCGCGCCCGAGCTCGTGGGCAAGGAGCGACCGGCCGGGGCCACCGAGCCGCTCGTCGCGATCAAGGATGCGCTGATGAGCGGCGGCGTCCGCCACGTCTCGCCCAACGGCGTGCTCGGCGACGCCGCGGGCGCGTCGGCCGACGAGGGCCGACAGATCTTCGCGAAGCTCGTCGACGATCTCGAGCAATTCCTGACGCAGCCGTGATCAGCGCGCGCTACCGCCTCGACGTATCGGCCCGCCGCTCCCGCGACGGGCGCGTACTCAGCGGTGGCCAACCGGCGCGCGTGCTGCGGTTCACCGCGAAGGGCGCCGCGGCGCTCGACGCTGCGCTTGACGCGGCGCTCGCGACGGGATCATCAGAGTCCCAAGATCTGCTGGACCGGCTCGTCGGCTACGGCCTGCTTCACCCTGGGGGCCAGACAACGCGCCCGAGCGACCAGCGCCTCACGTGCGTCGTCCCGGTCAAAGACAGCGCGGCGTCGATCGGCGAGCTGGTTGCCAAGCTGACCCCCCTCGGGCCGGTGATCGTGGTCGACGACTGCTCGGCCGACGGCACACGAGGGGAGGCCGAGCGCGCCGGGGCGCGCGCCGTCGCCAACGCCCACGAGCCGGGACCGGCCGGTGCCCGCAACACCCGCCGCGGCAGCAACCACGCCGTCCGGCACGCGGGGGCGGAGATCATCGTCTCGGTCGACTCGGACGTCATCGTCGAGCGCACCGCGGTGAAAAAGCTCAACGCGCGCTTCGTCCGGCCGACGATCGCCGCCGTC
>PMOY01000417.1 GCA_003165655.1 Solirubrobacterales bacterium | reverse complement strand
CCGCCCCATCGGAGAGGCATCGCGGGGCCGCCGTCGGCGCCGACGCGGCGTAACGTCTACGCCATGATCGACGGCGATTCTCCACGAGAGCGGTTCGACGTTGCAATCACCCTCGGCGCTCGCTCGTACCCGTGCGACAAGCCCGTGCGACGATCGATGACGCTCGCGTGGTAAGCGGGGAGATGTGACGCGACTCGAGCACGTTCCGGTTGGAGTGATGGACCCGCATCAGTTCGAGTCGGTGATCCCCCGCTCCGAGTACCGAGATTTTCTCGATCTCGCCGACCGCGGTGCACGGCAGCTCCACGGCCGCGTGATCTGGAACGTGAACTCGACCGCTCAGGGAGGAGGGGTGGTCGAGCTGCTGCGGCCCCTGCTCGGGTACGCCCGAGGCAGCGGGGTCGACGCGCGCTGGGTCGTGATCTCCGGTAACCCCGAGTTCTTCGTGATCACCAAGCGGCTGCACAACCATCTGCACGGAGCCGACGGCGACGGCGGCGCGCTGACCCGGGAAGAGCAGAGGGTCTACGAGGGGGCGCTCGCTGGAAACGCAGCCGAGCTCGTCGGGCTCGTGCAACCGAACGACGTCGTGATCCTCCACGATCCCCAGACGGCAGGGTTGATCGACGCCGTCCGGACGACCGGCGCCGCTGTGATCTGGCGCTGCCACGTCGGCCTCGATCACGGAAACGCGTTGGCTCGCGTCGCCTGGGACTTCCTGCGCCCGTACGTGCTCGACGCCGACGGGTATGTGTTCTCGCGGGCTGCGTACGTCTGGGACGGCCTCGCGCAGGAGCGCATCGCGGTGATCCAGCCCTCGATCGACGTCTTCTCCCCCAAGAACGCAGAGCAGAGTGTCGCGCAGAGACTCTCGATCCTCTCGCGGGCAGGCATCGTGCCACAGCGAGCGACCGTCGCCCCGACGTTCACCCGCTGCGACGGCACGCCTGGGCGCGTCGACCGCACCGCGGAGATGCGGCAACTCGCACCGCTGTCTCCGGAGGACCGCGTGATCACCCAGGTCTCGCGCTGGGACGCGCTGAAGGACCCAATCGGCGTCATGAGCGGATTCGCGGACCACGTCGCCGGTCGGTCAGGCGCACATCTGCTCCTCGCCGGCCCCGCAACCGCTGCGGTGTCCGACGACCCGGAGGGCGCAGCCGTGTACGCCGAGGTGGACGCCGCCTGGCAGCGGCTGCCTGCCGAGGTGCGGCGACGCGTTCACCTGGCCTCGCTGCCGATGGCCGACACCGACGAGAACGCGGCGATCGTCGATGCCCTGCAGCGCTACGCCGACGTCGTCGTGCAGAAGAGCATTGCCGAGGGGTTCGGCCTCACCGTCGCCGAGGCCATGTGGAAGGAGCGCCCGGTCGTCGCCAGCCGCGTCGGCGGCATTCAGGACCAGATCGTCGATGGTGAATCCGGCGTGCTGATCTCGGATCCGCACGACCTGCGGGCGTTCGGCACAGCGGTGGCGGAGCTGCTCGTGGACGGAGATCGTGCTCGGCGAATCGGCGCCGCGGCCCGCGAACGGGTACGCGAGCACTTCCTCGGCCCACGCCACCTCGCACAGTACTTGAAGCTGATCCAGCGACTGGACACGCGAGATCGGGAGTCGCTCACCAGGCGCCGTAGTCGCTCGCCTCGGCCGCCCGGAGCGCACTGACGTACCCCACGCGCTCGTAGGCTGACTCGTCGCTGTCCAACGGAACAGCGAGCATGCCCCGGAAGTCGTCCACGGCCGTGAAGCCCTTGCGAGTCATCCAGGCCGCGAGCCCGTCGAGCAGAACGCCCGCGTGCTCCGGGCCGTGGCGCAGCAATGCCGAGGCGGTCATCACGACATCGGCGCCCGCGAGGAGGTATTTGGCAACGTCGAGGGGACCCTCGACGCCGGTCGTGGCCGCGAGCGCCGCGCCCACCCGCGCGTACAGGAGCGCGATCCACGTCCGCGGCAACCGCGCCTCAGCCGGGCTCGAGAGCCCCACGGTGGGCACGACGGCAAGGCTCTCGGCATCGATGTCCGGCTGCAGGAAGCGGTTGAACAAGACGAGCGCATCGGCGCCGGCATTGTCCAGCGCCAGCGCGATCTCGCCCGTCGAAGAGAAGTGCGGGCCGAGCTTCACCGCCACCGGCACGGTCACCGCTCCCTTGACCCGCGCCAGCACGTCGAGGTGGCGCTGCTCGACGTCGCGACTGGAAACGCGCAGGTCGCCCGGAAGGTAGTAGATGTTCAGCTCGATCGCGGCCGCGCCGGAGTCCTGCATCGCCCGCGCGTAGTCGGCCCAGCCACCGGGGGTCACGCCGTTGATACTGCCGATCACCGGCACATCGATCGCGGCCGCGGAGCGCTCGAGGAGGCTCAGGTAGCGACGTGGCCCGGCGTCCTCCTCCGCGGCGGCGGGAAAGTACGACAGCGCTTCGGCGAAGCTCTCGGCGCCCGCTTCGGCGAGCCGTGCATTGAGCTCGGCCTCCCGGCGCAGCTGCTCCTCAAACAGCGAGTACAGCACCACCGCGCCGACGCCCGCATCGGCCAGGCGGCGAACGCCGTCCACGGTCTTCGACAGCGGCGAGGGCGACGCGACGAGGGGGTTGCGCAGGGCGAGGCCCATGTAGTTGGTCGAGAGCTCCATCAGGGGCGCTTCCGTCCGTCAGCCGGGAACCGCGCAGCGTCATGGGCCGCCATCTCCTCGTAGACCGCCCAGCGCTGCGCGACGGCCTGCTCGGCCAGTCCGTGCAACCGCTCGGCCTCGGCCGGGTGCGTGTTCGCGAGCGTGCGGTAGCGCAGCTCACGGTCGGTGTAGTCGGCCAGCGGGATCCGTGGCCGCGACGAGTCGAGCAGGAACGGGTTGGCCTCCGCGGCGCGCGCCATCGGGTCATAGCGGATCAGCGGCCAATACCCGCTGGCCACCGCGCGGTACTGCTGGTCAAGCCCGCTCCGCATCTCGATTCCATGCGCGATGCAGTGGCTGTAGGCGATCAGCAGGGAGGGGCCGTCGTACGCCTCGGCTTCGCGGAATGCCGTCAGCGTCTGCTGGGGATCGGCGCCTATCGCGACTCGAGCGACGTACACGTTGCCGTAGGCGATCGCCTGCAGCGCGAG
>PMOY01000030.1 GCA_003165655.1 Solirubrobacterales bacterium | reverse complement strand
GACGGAGAACATCATCCGCGAACGCAGGCTTTTGTAGTCGGAGGGCGCGCCGGTCGTGATGGACGGGCAGGCCCGCGGGAAGCTGGTCAACTATCACGCTCTCCCCCTGTCCGGATTCCGACTGGAGATCTTCGATGCCTCCCGCAAAGACGAGATCCGCACCGACTGGAATATCGAAGACGTTCGTTGACTTCAGACGTCCTATGACTGCCGGCGATCCCAGGCGTTATAGCTCTGATTCCGCGGCGGTGGCTCGATGGTCGTGGTTAGCAGCCGTTGACTTCAGCCTCGATCCGACGCAGGAGCGGAACGATCGCGCTGGCGATCTGCGGCGGTAGCATCGCCCAGTTGAACAGGTTGATCTGATCGATCCGAAGCTCGACCGAGGCTCGAAGCGCCCTCTCGAACTCCGGGCCCCACGCCGGCCCGATCCTTCCCCCGCACCAGTGCACGGCGGTCACTCGCATTCCGTTGGCATCCGCGATCTCGCGTGCCCGGCGAGCATTGTCGGGAGCGATCATGGGCTGCCGGGTCTGGAGCACACCGATGACCGGCAAGACTCGTTCAAGATTCAGCTGCGTACCATCGAACTCCTGCGGACCCCAGAGGCCCAGCACCGCGTCCGGTCGGGCGGCGTGAAGACGCTCGGCGATACCAAGCACGAGCTCGACACACACCTCCTCACGCATCGAAATGAACTCCGCATAATCCCCGTCGGCGGCCATGCGCTCGGCTTGGAGCTCGTCGAACGGACGATCTGACGGCGGGGCCGTACCGCGGTAGACCGCCTCGAGCTCATCGCAGATCCGTTTTCGAAACTCCTTCACCGATATGCCCCGGTCTGCCGCCGCCGCCACGCAGCTGGAGCAGAAGCAGAGACTGGCAAGCCAACGGTTCCACGGGGAGAGCTGAACCAGCACTCGTGGCAGGCGCCATCCGGTATCGAAGAACTGGTGACACACACCCTCCAGCTGCACCGTCCTGATCGGAAATTGCTCGGCCAGATCACCGACGAGAATGGCCATGAACTCCCGGACATCAGGAGACGTGGGGCAGACTCCGCCGAGGTTGATCTGCCCCGCAGGCGTCACGCGCGCCGTATCAGGATATTCATGGGCGATCCACGGCTGATAGAGCGCAACCGTCCAGGCGTTGAGATCAAGCCCCATACCCGGCGCCAGCTCCGCCGCCGTCGTCCAGGCCTTCACCACCTCTGGCTCTGGGAAGAGGTGTGGTTTGACCCGACCGTAGCGTTCGCGCCGCGCGGGGAAGAAGACGGCTCCCCTGTCCATGTACATGAGCCTTCTGTCTGGAGCTCCCGGCGTATGGAGCGTGATCGGGTGGTAACAGACCGTGAGCTCCAGTGCCCCGAATCCATCGTCGCTGAGATGGCGAAGCGCGCTCTCTACTCCGGTGTCAGCGAGATCCCACGGGTATGCGAAGGTTGAAGCAACGACTGATGCTTGTGACATCACGCGACCGTTGCGAGTGGGACAGAGTCGACGAGAGCCGCGCTCTCGACGCTAATCAAGATCATTGAGAACTGGGACTTCAGGCTGGCTGATGCCCAGCTGCACGGCGACGCGCTCGAGCGCCCCGGCCTTCTGTTCGAGCGACATCGATGCGACCTGGGCGCGTGGAAACAAATCGACGGCCCCGACGTTGAATTCCGTGAAACCCTCTGCTGCAAATGCGGCGACCAGCTCCGGGTCCGGACGCGCGAGCCGAATGTAATAAGTGAACTCGCGGTCCTGCGTGCCGAATTCCCGGCGGTGCTTCTCGATAGTCTCGCGATTCCGGAGAACCTCGTCGACCTCGATGTCCGGAGTCGAGACCCAGCCGTCGCCGTACCGTGCGGCGCGGCGAAGCGCAGGCTCGCTCCTGCCGCCGATGACCAACGGGACCGATACCGACCTGTGCGTAATCGTCAGCGCTCCGAACGAGAACTCCTCACCCTCGTGGGACACGACGCCGCCGCCCTGCGCACTTCTGAGGAACCGAAGTGCCTCATCCATCCGTCGGCCGCGGCGGTTGAAGTCAACGCCGAGCGCCTCGAACTCCTCCGGCATCCATCCGACACCTACGCCGAATATGAAACGATTTTCGGCGATCGGTTGAAGCGTGGATAGCGCGCGGGCGATGAAAATCGGGTGATAAAGCGGCAGCAGAAAGATGGACGTGGCGATCTCGATCGTCGCCGTCGCGCTTGCGATCGCTGCAGCTTGAATCAGCGGATCGAGGTAATCGATCGTCGTTAGCGTCAGCGGCACCTCGCCGTATGGATATCGCGACCTCTGCGCGTCGGGCTGCGCCACGTGTTCTCCGAACCAGATTCGATGCCACCCCAAACGCTCGCCGTGCCGGGCCAGTTCGATGATCTCCTCTGGGCGATTGCCCAGAGAGCCGAAGCCAAATCGCAGTGCCATCGGTTATGCCGGCTCTTCCTCCGGCTCGAGCGCCGGTACCTGGGCCCGCGATTCTCGGGCCGTCTCTTCTGAGGCGTCGCTGCCGACCGGCTCTGGCAGCGGAGCCGGCGTCACCTTCTGCGCGGCCATAACCGGTCGCCTTCGTTCTCTCGCACCCGGGGGTCAATGACGACAACCATCCTGCCTCGCGTCAGCTCCGAGGCTACGTCCTCAACCAGTGATAGCGGCCGTTCGGTTAGCCCGTCGCTCATCGCGTTTCGCTCATCGCGTATCTCTCCTCGCGACAGCCTATCACTTGCGCGCCCGAAAGGACAAAGGCTTTCCGCCCCTCCGACGTCCTCGGAGGCAGCCGTTGACGCATTGAGCTCACGCTGCGCGGGCCGCCGAGCTGTGCGTCCATGCTGACTATGAAACTGGTGTTGTGTCGAATTCGAGCTGGAGGTGGTGGAATCCGCGGAATGACGCGCTGGGGATGTGTTTGAAGTCGTTGTTGGGTCCGAAGCGGATGTTGTCCAGGCGTGTGAGCAGGCGCTCGAAGCCGATCTTCATCTCGAGTCGGGCTAGCGGGGCGCCGAGGCAGAAGTGCGCGCCGTAGCCGAATGAGAGGTGCTCCTTCGCCTTCTTGCGAGTGACGTCGAAGTGGGTGGGGGACTCGAACTTCCGGTCGTCCCGGTTGGCGGAGCAGAACATCATGAGGAGGAATGAGCCGGCGGGAATCTTGTGGCCTCCCACCTCTACGTTCTGGAGCGCGATGCGCGGCTGCCACATGCTTGGCGGCTCGAGCCGCAGTCCTTCCTCGAGCATGTTCGGGATCAGCTTGAAGTCACTGCGGATCCTTGCCATCTGGGTGGGATCATCCACGAGCATCCGCATGCAGCTGGAGAGAAAGTGGGCGGTCGTCACGACGCCACCGCCGATAAGAATCGCGCACTGAGCGCGGACGTCGGCGAGATGGAATTCGTTGTCTCGGTCGACCTGCTCCTTGATGACGGCGCTGATCACGTCATCCTGGGGGTCTTCGTGGCGCGCCTGGATCAGCTTCGTGAGGTACTCGAGCATCTTGGCCGAGTTCGATCGTTGGCGCTGCTTGAACTCGTCGTCCATCCACGCCAGGCCAGAGGACTCGAACCGTCCCCAGCTACGAACGAAGTCCTCATCCTCCAACGGCACGCCCATCAGGCGACAGGTCAGACGCGCCGGCAGGGGCTGCGCGAACTGGTTCACGAACTCCACGCGTCCGTCGTCCACGAAGCGGTCAATCAGTTCGTCGACGAGGTCGAGGATCAATGGCTCGTAGCTCTTCAGCCGGCCGGGCTTCAGCGGGGCGAAGCCGATCCGGCGCTTCAGCGCGTGCGCGGGATCGTCGGATTCGTTCATCACGCGGTCGTCCTCGGACGGGACGTCGATGAGATCAAAGCCGCTGAGCTGCGCGCGCACCCCGCCGCTCGAGAACAGTTGCGGGTTCCCCAGGATGTAGCGCACGTCGGCGTAGCGGGACACGACGTACACGCCGGGCCGGTAGGGCAGCTCGTAAACGGACGCCTCGGCGCGTAACTTCTCCAGCAGCGGCCACGGGCACTCAGACCCCGCGGGTCCTGGATACGTCAGTTCCTCGTCGGCAATGGCCATCGAAACTCCCCCAACTGTGCATTTGACGGGCGAGCAAGTATGGTAGCCGAAATCGACATTTGACGGGCGAGCAAGTGTGGTAGCCTGATCGGCGCGCAGGCATACCCCGACAGTGCCGCGAGACGCTCGCGCGAGAGGAGAGAGAATGGCTTCCCAGGAGCAGATACAGACGCTTCTCGACAAGCAGGAGCTGACCGAGCTCGTGACGCGCATTTCCCGTGCGGTTGACCGTTGCGATGATGACCTGCTGCTGTCCTGCTATCACCCTGACGCCTACGACGATCACGGGGTCTTCAAGGGAAGCCCGGCTGACTTTCTCGCGCACCTGAAACGCGGAACCATGGACCCCAGTCACGGTCCAATCCAGCATGCCTTAAGCAATCTCCTGTTCGAGGTCGACGGCGACGTCGCGTGGGGAGAGATCTACGTGCAGTCGCGCGTAGTTACCTCACAAGGGGAGGTGCAGATGGGCGTGGCGCGTTACATCGATCGTTATGAACGCCGCAGCGGGGAATGGCGTATCGCCCACCGGCGGGTGATTCTAGAGGCGGCCCGTCAAGGGTTTGACACCTCGGCCTTTGTCTCGGGCAGCCGCGACCGAAACGATCCTTCCTACGAACGGGAAATTGCGATCACCCACCCCCACCCAAGCGAACCCGCCGGAGTCAGCTAAGAACCTCTCTCTCGGCCTAGTGGCCGAAGTCGTGCCACCCGCCGACCTGCTCGACCGCGCATGGCCAATTCATCGAACCCAGAGCCTTGACGCACTGTACGACCGAGCCATCCTGCTCGGTCGTGCATGTGCCGGAGGTCAGCTGCGGACGGGGAGTCGGACGACGGCGCTCCCATCCGCGACCGCGTCATCGATTTGATTTCGCGCGCTCAGGTCCAGCTCCACCAGCCCAGGCTCTGGCTTGGCGGAGACGCGGCCTCCGCACCACACCGTGTCCCCGAAGATGGCGGGCCGTCGTAGCGTCACGGTGAGCTCGGAGAGGAAGCCGTCGTCCCCCATCCAGTTCTGCACCGCGTGCCCAATCCAACCCATGGTCTGGGTGCCATTGTTGTAGGCACCAGGCATCCCGACCTCGTGCGCAACATCTTCCCGAGTGTGACCAGCCGAGGGCGAGACTGATTCCGCGTAGTAGAACGGATCGTAGTTGTTCGGTAGGTTCTCCGGCGCCTCGACGGCCCAGGTCCGATACTTCCAGGCCAGCTCCGTGCTCTTGTAGCGCGGCGTGCCGTGGTTGCCCGCGTAGTACGCGATCATCGTGATGAGATCGATTGGGCCCTTGACCATCATAGGGATGTCTTCACCAACGATCACGTCCTCCCAATAGCGGGTTTCCGCGCCGCGACGCTCCTCGCCGATCGCCGACAGGCGGATCGATTCGAGCTCCTCTCGGCTGTAACTGTGGGCCTTTCGCGGCTCGTACGCCAGTCCGCCGGCCGCCTTGCTGCGAGGCACTCGCAGAGTCCAACCCTCCAGATGGCCGACTGTCGCGCCGTCGCCACGGAAATAGGTGTTCAGCGTGCTCTGGATGACGAATCGGCTGGCGTGCCGGCCGGATACCACTTTGATTGGCCCGAGGCGAGCATCGACGTTCAGACGATCGCCCCGGTGGATCGTCTCATCGAACTTCCATTTGAAACCCCCCCCAAACGGCTGTATGCCGACCATCCCAACCCCGACCTGGCCTGTGTACACGGTGGCCAGGAATGTTGCAGGAGCCACGATGCTGCCGTAAGGCGACTGTGCGGCATAGGCCTCATCGTAGTAGAGAGGATTGTCGTCACCAAGCCCCCAGCACCAGCGCCGGATGGTGTCCAAGGTAGCCTCGTGATTCCATTGCTCCACCCGCAGCGGCTCGCCCTCCATGGCCTCCGCCTCGGCGATCATCTCGTCGGTCAGCTCGTTCTGATAGGTAAGTTGCGCCATGATCAGTAACTCCTAGATAGCGCGGTCCAAGTCGAACACCGCGGGTGTTGGCTTGCGGAAGTGCGGGATCACGTTCTTCCCAATCTGGCGGATGCTCTCGAGCACAACGTCGGGGTCCAACCCACCCATCTGAACTACGAAATAGCACTCGTCGGCACCTGCATCCGCCATCCGCTCGACAAAGTCGATCGTGTCGTGAGCATTGCCCATGGCGGAGGACCGGGCATCCAACACCTCGTCCGGATCGAGTGCGCGATTGCCAAGACCGACGCCCACCTTCCCGGAGCTCTCAGCCACGAGATCTGCGGTCACCTTCGAAAACGAGCCGCTCCCTTTGGAGGCAGCAAACATCTCGCGCAGAGCTGGCTCGATATCCTCATCGCGCCACGAGTTCGGATCGGGGAACACCGCTCCGCGCGCAAAGTAGTAGCGCGACGCCTCCATGAAGTAGCGCATTCCGCGCAATCCGAGCCCCCGCGCCTCGTCGCGATCGTCGCGCACGCAGGTGAACACGGTGGCGCCGAGCCAGTCGTTGGTGAACTTTCCGACCACGTCCTCGGGCTTTCTCGCGGCGACCGCCGCGTCATAAAGGTCACGTTTACGGCGCGTGGCGTTTGGGCCGTCAGCGGCATTACTAAGTGCCCCGACCCCGAGAGTCCCGGCCAGGTCGAATGTGTCATCGCGCGTGCACGCCATCAGTAACGGCGGATGCGGCTGCTGGAATGGCCTCGGACGTATCGTACGCAGCGGTATCTGCAGATAGTCCGACGAGTACTCCATTTCCTCCTCGGTCCACATCTTCACGATCGCCTTCAGGCCATCCACCAGTTCGACGTGGGATTCCTCATCGGTTACGCCAAACGTCTCCTGCTCACGCGCGCTGGAGCTGCGCCCGACCCCGACGTCGAGGCGCCCGCCGCTGAGGATGTCCAGCATCGCTGTTCTCTCGGCGACGCGCACGGGGTGGTTCATCTTGAACGGCAGCGGAATCACCCCATGGGCGACTCGAATCCGGCGCGTACGCGCTGCGACGAAGCTCAGCAGGACCTCGGGGGCACTCGAGTGCGCATAGCCCTCCAGAGTGTGGTGTTCGACGCAGTAGAAGCGGTCAAAACCAAGCTCATCGGCCAAGGTCGCCTGCTCGACGACCGAGCGAAGCACCTCCCGCTCCCTCTCCACGGATGGGTACGACACTTGCCCTTCAAACAGAATCGAAAAATCCATTGAGTTCCTCGCCTCGCCAGTAGACGGCGAATCGCCTCCAAGATCATTTTGCTTGTCCGCAAGGGAGTACGGTACCGCCAGCGGCAGCCGTGGTCAAGGTCCGTGCGGGAGGACCCTCATGCGCCTCGGCCTCAGCGCCCAGATTACGGACGCGCGCTCACACACGCTGCCGTGTCGATTGCCGGCAACCGGCCACCGCGGTCGTTGTAGGAGGAATTCGCCGGCCGGACGAAAGCTCTTTGGGTCCGGACGCTTGCTCCGCAGCAGCGGCCTACTTGCTCGCGAGTCAAAAATCCTGTAGAGTTCTGCCATCTCGACGGAAGGTCGACGTCGGAGACGGATAGCCAATGGTCAATCCGCAGATGACAGCCGACACGGCGCCGGTTTGTGGCGCTGGGATCGGGGACGTTGGCAACTGGTTTGAAACCCAACAACTGGCAGTGAGCTTTCAGATTTGCTTGCCACAGAGCTCGCTCGACGGTTGGGCCTCAGCTTGCCGGGCTAAGCCAATCTGGGGTGAGCAACGTCTGAGCACCAACGGTCGTCGTAGACGGGGAGGCTCGAGGTATCCCGGTCAACTATCACGGCGTCGCCGCCGTGGGACTTCGCGTCGAGATGTTCGACGCGAGCTTCAAGGTCACCGTTCGGGTGAACCGGGACCTCGAAGACGTGGCTACGTTCGGCGGCGGCGCGCCCGACGGATGAGCGTTCCAAAAAGATCCGGTCCGCTAACGGGAGGACTTTAGTGCCGACAGACCTTATGGATGGGAAGGTGGCGATCGTGACCGGGTCGGGAGGCGGCATCGGTCGCGCCGCTGCTTTGATGCTGGCCGAGCACGGTGCA
>PMOY01000324.1 GCA_003165655.1 Solirubrobacterales bacterium | reverse complement strand
CTGATCGAGGGGCTGCTGACGCTCGCGCGCAGCGAGTCGGCCGTGCGGCGCGACGAGCCGGCCGACCTCGCCGCGCTCGCGGGCGACTGCTTGACGGACCTGCGAGCACGCGCCGAGGATGCGAACGTCGAGGTGCACGCTCGGCTCGAGCCGGCGCGGGCCAGCGGCGACGCCCGGCTCCTCGAGCGCCTGATCGCGAACCTGATCGACAACGGCATCCGCCACAACCAGCCGGGTGGCTTTCTCGAGGTCTCGACGCATGTGCGCGGCGAACGGGCGGTCGTGCGTGTCAACAACAGCGGAGCTCGAATCGACCCCGAGCACGCCGCCACGCTGACCGAGCCGTTCCGGCGCCTCGCCCGGGGCGGCGATGGCTTCGGCCTCGGGCTCTCGATCGTGAGCTCAGTGGTCGCGGCCCATGGTGGCAGCCTTCGCATCAATGCACCGGAGACCGGTGGGCTGGACGTTGTCGTCGAACTGCCGGCGGTCTCTCCGGCGCCCACAATGAGCAACATCAGTGCTGTGAAGGGGAATGTAAATGTTCCCTCAGCGCTTATGCCAAGCTGACATCGTCGGCGCTACAACCGGGTTCGACCAGAATTTTGCCTGAGGAGCCACCATTGATGAACCCCGTGTCCGCCCCCAGAACTTTGCGTGCCCGGCGCGCGTTCGCCGCCTGCGCGCTCGCGGGTTCGCTCGCCGTGGGGTTATCCGCGTGCGGGTCCTCCGGTAGTAGCGCCTCGAGCTCGGGCAGCAGCACGACGTCGTCGAGCTCGCGCTACACGGCGCTCCTTGCCTACGCCAAGTGCATGCGCGCCCACGGCGTCAACGTGCCCGACCCGTCCGCGAACGGTGGCCCCGCGGGTGGAGGCGGCGGCGGGGGGGCCGCCGGCGGTGGTGGTGGTGGCGCGTTCGCACAGCTGCGCGACAGCCCGAACTTCAAGACCGCCAACGCGGCATGCGCGTCTCTGCGCGGCAAGGCGTTCCAGTTCGCCGGCAGCTCAGCCGATCGGGCCAAGTTCGCGGCGGATGCGGTTAAGTTCGCCGAGTGCATGCGCGCGCACAGCATCGACATCCCCGACCCGTCGAGCAACGGTGCGGGCGGCTTCGGCATCTTCCGCTCGATCACCTCGAGCGAGCGCAACAGCCCGGCGTTCAAGACCGCGTTTACCGCGTGCTCGAGCAACCTGCCGAACGGTGGTCACTTCGGCACCGGCGGGACCAGCACCAACAGCGTCGGCGGCCCGGGTGCATAGCCCTGTAACCGTGATGAGACCGACGATGTCGTATCACTCCTAGAACGTGACGATCCACACCCTCACCGAACGGCTCGCGGGCGGCGGCGGGCCGCGGCGCCGGGTTCTCGCGGCCGTGGGAGCGATCCTCGTTGCGGTGATCGCGATCGGGGTTATCGTCGGCGCTGGGCTACCCGGTTCGAGCAAGGGTCAGAGCTCGTCCGGCAGTACGGCCTCGGGCGCGACCACGGTGCAGCGACGTGATCTCGTGGAGACCGATACGGAGTCCGGCACCCTCGGGTACGCAAACCAGCAGACCGTGTTCAATCGACTCAGCGGGACCATCACCTATCTGCCCAACGTCGGAGCGGTGATCAAGCCGGGGGGGACGCTCTACCAGGTGGACGGCTACCCGGTGATCCTCTTCAGCGGCTCGTATCCCGCCTATCGCGACCTGACCTCGGGTGACAGCAACGGCCCCGACATCGAGGAGCTCAATGCCGACCTGAAGGCGATGGGCTTCGACCCCGACCATGCGATCACCGTCGACCAGACTTGGCAGGCCGCGACGACAGACGCGGTCGAGCGCTTCCAGGGGTCGATCGGGCAATCCGAGACCGGCACGATCTCGCTCGGCCAGGTGGTGTTCCTCCCGGGGCCGCAGCTGATCAACGCGGTGGACACCACCCTCGGCTCGACCGGTGGGAGCGCGGGCACCGGGAGCTCCTCCGCCTCCGACTCGGACGACTCCTCGGGGGCATCTGACACCTCCGACCCGACCTCGACGGCGACGCCGACCAGCTATCCGATCGCCGGTCAGTCTCACGCTGAGTTCGTCGACCTGTCGACCTCGAGCACGGCGACGCTGGACAGTGCGCCCGCCAGCGCTGCGGTCGCCACGACCCCCTCGTGCCCGACCCCTCCCGCGACCGCGACTACGCCATCGTCCGACTGCCCGGCGATCACGACGCCCACGACCACGACGCCGACCACCACGACCCCGACAACGACGACTCCGACCACCACGACAACCCCGCTCTCGACCACGCCCCCGAATAGCTCCGGCAGTACCTTGGAGGCCATCGTCAAGCTCCTGGAGACCCAGAACAGGCTGCTGCAGGCGGAGCTGAAGTCGGCCCAGAAAGGCTCGAGCACGACTGGGCGATCCTCCACGGGTACCTCCTCCTCCGGCTCGGGCAGCGCGCATACCGGTGGCGGCTCGGCGTCGTCGAGCGCCGCGTCGTCGGGCGGCTCCGGCTCCTCCTCGGACACGGGTAGCTCGACCGGAGCCTCGAGCGGCGCCGCGAGCGCGGATGCGATTTTGGCTTCGTCCTCCACCGATCTGGTGGTCACTGTCGATCTCGATGCGACGAAGCAGAGTGAGGCAGTGCTGCACGAGCCGGTGACGGTGGAGCTCCCGGACGGGAGTACGGTCAACGGCAAGATCACCGGCGTGAGCCCGGTGGCGCAGTCGAGCAGCAGCTCGAGCAGCACCTCGTCCACGTCGTCGAGCGCGCCGTCGGCGACGATCCCGGTCACGGTCTCGCTCGAGAAGCACACCGACACCTCGGCCCTGGATCAGGCCGCGGTCAGCGTCAACTTCGAGGAGCAGGTCGCGAACAACGTGCTCTCGGTGCCGGTCACCGCGCTGCTCGCGACGCAGGGCGGCGGATATGCCGTACAGGAGGCTGCGCCTCCGCACAAGCTGATCGCGGTCACCCCGGGGTTGTTCGCTGCGGGCTACGTCCAGATCTCGGGTCCTGACGTTCAGGACGGCATGCAGGTCACCGACTCGCAGGGATGAGCGCGGAGCGCGGCGGGGTGAGCGCGGAGCCCATGTCCGCCAACGGTGTCGCCCTCGAGCTGCGCGACGTGGTGAAGGAGTATCCCGGCGGGGTGCTGGCGCTGCGTCATGTCGACGTCGATATCGAGACGGGCGATCGGGTCGCGGTTGTCGGGCCCTCGGGCTCGGGCAAGACGACGATGCTGACGATCCTGGGTACGCTCGAACGTCCGAGCAGCGGTGAGGTCCACGTCGCCGGACGCGATGTCGTGAAGGCGTCGGACAGCGATCTCGCCGGCCTGCGGGCGTACGAGATCGGGTTTGTGTTCCAGGGCTTCCACTTGCAGGATGGGATGACCGCACTCGATAACGTTGCGAACGGGATGCTCTACACCGGCGCGCCGGTCCGTGAGCGACGTGAGGCGGCTCAGGTCGCGCTCGAGCGCGTGGGGCTCGGCGAGCGGGTCACCCACCGTCCGCAGCAGCTTTCGGGCGGCGAGAAGCAGCGGGTCGCGATCGCCCGCGCGATCGCGAAGCACCCGACGATCATCCTTGCCGATGAGCCGACGGGAAACCTCGACTCCAAGTCGGGGCGGGCGGTGCTCGAGCTGCTGCACGAGCTCGCTTCGGAGGGTGCGACGCTGGCGCTGATCACACACGACGAGCACATCGCCGAGACGTTCCCCAGGCGGATCCAGATGCGTGACGGTGAGATCGTGGGAGACGAGCGACAGTGAGCGTCGCCGCGCTCCGCGGCCCGGGGTTTCCACGCCCGCGTCGCGGCGGGCGTGATGTCGCGCGGCTCGCTCCACACGAGCTGTTCGCGGTGGCTCTGCAGGGGCTCCGCACCCGGAGGCTGCGGGCGGCGCTGTCGGCGCTCGGGATCGCGATCGGGATCGGGGCGATGGTCGCCGTCGTCGGCGTGTCGTCGTCGAGCCAGGCCAACCTGCTGGCCACGATCGACAAGCTCGGGACGAACCTCCTCACCGTCACTCCGGGCACGACCTTCTTCGGCGCCAACGAGGTGCTGCCGAACACAGCGGTACCGATGATCAAGGCCATGGCCAATGTGCAGAGGGTGTCCGCGGTGTACTCGGTGCCGAACGCGAACGTGTTCAGGACACAGTTCGTGCCCTCCGAGGAGACGGGCGGCATCGGCGTCGATGCGACCGACACCGGGCTCGTCAAGGCGATGAACAGTACCGTCGCCTCCGGGCACTTCTTCACCGCGGCGAGCGAGAACGAACCGACCGTGGTGCTCGGCGCGGCCGCGGCCGCGGATCTGCAGATCTCGAGCGCCACCGGCCACGTCCAGCTGTTCGTCGGGGGCACTTGGTTCACCGTGATCGGGATCCTCAACTCGATGACGCTCGACACCACCCTCGATGACAACGTGTTCATCGGCCTGCCGGTCGCCGAGCGGCTGTTTCAGGTCCAGCCCAGCCCATCCGAGATCTACGTGCGCGCGAACGTCAACGACGTCAGCGCCGTGAGCAACCTGCTCGCCCCGACCGCCGATCCCCAGAACGCCGACGGTGTCGACGTGAGCCAGCCCTCGAACGTGCTCGAAGCGCGCGCGGCGGCCAAGGGGCAGTTCACGACCCTCCTGCTCGGGCTCGGCGCGGTGGCGCTCCTCGTCGGAGCGATCGGGATCGCCAACATCATGGTCATCTCTGTGCTGGAGCGGCGTGGGGAGATCGGTCTGCGGCGCGCGCTCGGCGCGACCCGGCGCCATATCAGCTCCCAATTCCTCGCCGAGTCCGCGCTGCTGGCCGCGCTCGGTGGGATCGCCGGGCTGATCTTCGGAGCGATCGCAACGTGGGTCTACTCGATCGCCCAGAACGAACCCTGGGTCGTCCCGGTCTACGCGCTGATCGCAGCGCCGGCAGCCGGCCTCGTGATCGGCGCCGTCGCCGGGCTGTACCCCGCGGCCAAGGCGGCGCGCCTGAGCCCGACCGAGGCGCTGCGCTCGACCTGAGCAGGCGGGCGACCTTACGGTGAACTGACGGCTCGACCCCTAGGCTCGAGCCATGTCGAGACGCTGTCCTGGAATCGGAGGCGACGACTGGTGCGGTCAGGGCAACCCCGCGCCCCACCCCGTCTGTGGTCGCTTCACGGACGCGGCAGCTCGACTGCGGCGAAGTGCGCCTCGTCGCTCGCGGGAAGATCCCCTCCCCGCGTCCCCGGCAGCCGGCCTCGACATGGGCTGCGACACTCGCCGGCCGTCGAGTGCCGGCTCCGGGGCAACCTCCCTGACTCGCCGTCGGCCGTGAGCGCCGTCGGCGTCCACGTCCCCGCTGCGCCGAGCCGCACCGGGGGTGCTCACGCCGAGCTCCTTCTTGCCACCTACGCGGCGGGCGTCGAAGACTTGCTCGGTCGCGTCGAGCGCGCCTGCGCCGCCGCCGGGTCCCCGACGAAGCGGATCCAGGCGGGCGTGGCTGCGCTGTTGGAGAGGCTTGCGTCGCGGCCGGAGCTCGCCAGGCGCGTGCTGATCGACGCGCCCGCGGCGGGCCGCAGCGTCGGGCGGGCTCGCGCCGAAGCGCACCGCCGATTCGGTGAGCTCGTGATCGGGCTGGACGAGGAATTCTCGCCCCCACGGGAGACCGTCGCGGCCGCGGTCAGGGCGATCGAGAACGTACTTGCGGCCAACCTGCTCGGCGGCGGTGCCGCCTCCCTCACCAAGCTTGCGCCCGTCGTCACGCAGGTCGTCACGTCCCTCGGCACGGGCGAGCGCTCAGCGGCGCCCCCAAATCGGCCCCGGCCGCCGGGCCGCCGAGGCCCGCGCGGGTCCGGAATGTCCGCCGGGCGCCGAGCCCACCCGGGGTGAATGAGAGGCTCGCGGGATTCAGCGCCGCCAGATCTCGGCGATACTAACCGACGTGGGGACGCCTGAGCTCCTATGGACGCCTTCGCCGGAGCGGCTCGAGCGGGCGACGCTGACCCGGTACCAGGGCTGGCTCGAGGAGACGCGCGGCCTGCGGTTCAACTCCTACGCGGACCTGTGGCGCTGGTCGGTCGACGACCTCGAGGGGTTTTGGTCCACGATCTGCGAGTTCTTCGACGTGCGCTTCGAGGTGCCCGCCAGGCGTGTGCTCGGCCGCCGCGAGATGCCGGGCGCGGAGTGGTTTCCCGGTGCCCGGGTCAGCTTCGCCGAGCATGTTTTCCGCGGCAAGCGCGATCCCGACGTGGCGATCAGGCATGCATCCGAGTTGCATGACCCCGGCGAGTGGACCTGGGGCGAGCTCAGGCGCGAAACCGCGCGCATCGCTGCCGGCCTGAGAGCGCTGGGGGTGACCAGCGGCGACCGTGTGGTCGCGTACATGCCGAACATCCCCGAGACGGTCGCGGCGTTCCTCGCCTGCGCGAGCATTGGCGCGATCTGGTCCTCCGCGGCACCCGAGTTCGGCACGCGCAGCGTCATCGACCGCTTCGCGCAGGTCGAGCCAAAGGTCCTGCTCGCGATCGACGGCTACCGGTACGGCGGCAAGGACTTCGACCGCCGCGGGATCGTCCACGACATCGCGGCGGAGATCCCGTCGCTGGAACGGGTGGCAACGCTCGGCTACCTGGACGGGTCAGGCTGGGAGGACGGCTTCTTGCAGGACGGCGAGCTGAGCTTCGCCGCGCTGCCGTTCGACCATCCGCTCTGGGTGCTCTACAGCTCGGGCACGACCGGGCTCCCCAAGCCGATCGTGCACGGCCAGGGAGGGATTCTCATCGAGCACCTCAAGGAGCTCAACCTGCAGCTCGACGCCCAGCCCGGGGACCGCGTGTTCTGGTTCACGACGACCGGATGGATGATGTGGAACTTCCTCGTCGGCGTGCTGCTCACCGAGGCCTCCGTGGTGCTGTTCGACGGCAACCCCGGGTATCCGGACATGCACGTGCTGTGGGACCTCGCGGAGCGCACGCGGATGACCTGCTTCGGAACCAGCGCGGCGTTCATTGCGGGCTGTATGAAGCAGGGCGTCGAGCCGGCGCGAGGACGAGATCTGAGCGCGCTGCAGAGCGTGGGATCGACCGGGTCGCCGCTGTCGCCCGAGGGCTTCCGCTGGGTCTATGACCAGCTGGGAGGCGAGACGTGGCTGTTCTCGACGTCCGGCGGAACGGATGTCTGCACCGCTTTCGTCGGCGGCGTGCCCACGTTGCCGGTGTATCTCGGGGAGCTTCAGGGGCGCGCGCTCGGCGCCGCCGTGGAGTCTTGGGATACCGAGGGCATCCCGCATGTGAACGAGGTGGGCGAGCTGGTGATCACCGAGCCGATGCCTTCGATGCCGATCGGCTTCTGGGCTGATGACGACGGCTCGCGCTACCGCGAGAGCTACTTCGACACCTATCCGGGCGTCTGGCGGCACGGTGACTGGATCGTCATCACCGACCGCGGTACCGCGGTGATCCACGGGCGCTCGGACTCGACGATCAACCGAGGCGGGGTCAGGATGGGGACGAGCGAGATCTACCGCGCGGTACTGGCCGTTCCCGAGGTGCTCGAGGCACTCGTCGTCGACGTCCCCGGGCGGGCGGGATCCGATCAGGGCTGGATGCCGCTGTTTGTCGTCCTCCGCGACGGCGAGGAGTTGACCGATCAGCTGATCGCCCAGATCAAGCGCCGAATCCGCGAGGATTGCTCGCCGCGCCACGTCCCGGATGAGATCCGGCGCATCGCGCAGGTACCGCGGACGCTGTCGGGAAAGGTGCTCGAGATCCCGGTCAAGCGGATCCTGATGGGCACGCCGCCCGACCAGGCGGCGAGCCGCGAATCGCTCGCGAACCCAGAGGCGCTCGACTATTTCGTCGAGCTCTCCGAAGCGGGGGCATAGGAAGGCTATCCTCGCTCCATGTCCTGCGCCGCGGCGCCCGTCAAGTCGCCCAACGTGCACCCAGGCTGCTTCAACGTGCCGCGCAGCAACGACGACGGCTTCGAAGAGCTGTGTCATCTGGTCACCGCCCTGGACCCGGACACTGCCCTGTGTGGCAAGGACGTCGCCGGCTATCCGTGGAACCCGCCGTGGCCGAGATGCGAGGCATGCCTGGCGATCTCGCGCGGGCGGATGAGCTGACGTCGTGGATCCTGAGCCGACGTCGTGGGTCCGTCGGGATCGCGCCTCAGACCGTAGAGCGCCGCCGGCTTCGGGCCAGCACCGCGGCTGACACCGCCAGCGCCGCGATCGCGCTCAGCACGAGGAGCGTCTCGAGTGCGTGACGAACCGTCACGGCGCTCGCTCCGAGTGACACCGTCGCGCTCGTGGCGCCGCTGCCGAGCGGGTGACCCGCGGCCGTCGCGAGCCGCTCGGTGGCGGCGACGGCGGCCATCCCGAGACCGTTCGTTCCCTGTCCGATCGGGATGCGCCCCAGGGCGGCGACGCTTCGGGGCCTGCCACCGCTCGCGAGGCCGAAGCCGTTCGGCATCACCACCAGGACGACGCCGCGAACCGCGGTGCTGATCTCGTAGGAGAGGAAATGGGCATAGGACTCGGGGTGCCCGAATTCCTGCGGGACCGCGCCGAGATCGTCCTTGCCGCCGATCAACGCGATCTTCACCGGGTATCCGGCGCGCTGGGCCGCGCTCGTGACCGAGTACAGCTCGTCCTCGATCTTCGGAGAGATCGGCGTATAGGGCAAGAAGACGTCCTGCCCGAGCAGCACGTCACTGGCGGGATCACCGTCGGCACGCGCGGGCACGGGAACCGTGAGGGAGTAGAGCAGCACGAACACCGTCGACGCGGAGACCCAAGCGAGCATCGCCGACAACCCGACTCGACGCGCGATTGCCATCCTCGACACCCTTTACACGCGATCTGCGGCTGCTCGCGTGGCCTTGGGCTTCTGACGGATCTGGCCGATACAAGAGAACACCGGACCCATCGCGCGACAGAATACCAGCGAGCCACGACTCCCGCGAAGCCTGAACCTCCCCCGATCTGATCGAACTCTTATCGTGATCGTGTACAACATCGCCATGTCATCTAGGTCGAGAGAGCGACCGTGAACCAGGCTGTATTGCGTCGCTTGATGATCGGTCTGGCCACGATCGGGCTGGGCGTCGCGAGCTACCTCACCTACGTCCACTATTCGGGGATCACCGTGGTGTGCACGGCCGGGGAATCGTGCATCAAGGTGCAGACCTCGGAGTGGTCGAAGCTCGCGGGCGTGCCGGTGGCGCTGATCGGACTGCTCGGCTACGTGTCCATTCTCGCGTCGCTGCTTGCCCCGGATCGCGAAGAGAGTCGCCTCGCGACGCTGGGGCTGACCTTCATCGGCTTCGGCTTCAGCGGCTACCTGACCTACCGCGAGCTGTTCTCGATCCACGCGATCTGTGAGTGGTGCGCGTCGAGCGCAGTGATCCTGACTGTGCTCTTCGTCAGCGCCCTCGTCCGCTACCTCGCCGGTCCCGTCAACGCGAGCGCTCCAGCAGGAGCGAGTGGCCCGGCCGGCGCGATCGCTCCGGCAGGCGCGAGCGGTCCGGCCAACGCGAGCGGTCCGGCCGGGGCGAGCGCCTCGCCGAACCGGCAGCGAAGGCAGCGGGCTCGGCTACCCTAGGCGTCGATGGCCAGTCGAGCAGAAAAGAAGGCGCAGGCGCGCGCCGAGCGGATCGAGTTCGAGCGCAGGCTCGCCGAGGCGGCGCGGCGCAAGCAGCGGCTCGCGCGTCTCGCCGGTGTGGCGATCGTTGCGGTGGTGGTCATCGTCGCCGCGGTTGTGATCAGCTCGTCGCACAAGACGACCGTGGTGAAGCCCGACAGCCCGGCCGCAAAGACGGCCGACACCAGCGTTGACAGCCTGCTCGCGGGGATCCCCGAGTCCGGAAACAACGTCCTCGGCAAGCCCAGCGCGCCGGTCACGGTGACCGAGTTCGGCGACCTCGAGTGCTCCGCTTGCGACGACTTCGCGGTTGCGTCAGGAGTCGAGAACCGGCTGATCACCGACGAGGTTCGTCCGGGAAAGGTGCAGCTCGTCTACCGCTCGCTCTCCACGGCCACGACGAACGGACCAGACCCGTCGGTGTTTCCCACTCAGCAGGCGGCCGCGCTCGCCGCCGGGCTCCAGCAACGCGCCTGGTACTACATCGAGCTCTTCTACCACGAGCAGGGCGAGGAGGACACGACGTACGTGACCGAAGACTATCTCGATGGCCTCGCAAAGCAGGTCCCGGGGCTGAACTACAGCAAGTGGATCGCGGACCGCAATGACCCGAGCCTCACCGCCCAGGTCCAGTCGGACGAGTCCGCGGCACAGGAGGCCGGCTACGATCAGACCCCGACGGTCGTCGTCAAGGGGCCAAAGGGCCAGGCCGCGCCGATCGTCGGCGTGCCGACCTGGAGTCAGCTCCAGTCGCTGATCAAGAAGGTCAGCTGATCGCCCGAGGTCGGGACCGGTCGCGCCCGTCACCGAATGGTGGTCAGGTCAAGCGGCGACCGCCAAGCAACGGGTACGAGCGCTCCGCCCGCGACGGCACGATGTAGTTGGCGCGACGCACCACCAAGAAGAACTCGTTGATCCCGTTGTTGATCGTGGCGGTGATCGACGGGTTTTGGATCGTGGCGCGGGAGGCGTTCATCGCAGTACGTGTCGTCACGAAGTCGTGAATCGTTCGCTGCAGCGAGACGAAGTGCAAGCCCGCCTCGCCGCCGTCGACCGTGTTGAAGTCGCGGCGGATGAGCAGCGGCTTGCCGTTCCTCCGGGCCCGCGCGGAGGTCTGTGAATGGCCGATCACGCCGTACCTGCTGATCGCCTGGTCGAGGAGCTGAGGATCGCTCTCGGCGTCGGTCGTGAAGCGGTTGACCTCAGCCAATGAGACCTCGGGCGCATACATGCGCGCCACGCGTTCTTGCTCGTCGAGCATCCCGTACCAGCTGTCGAGCCGCAGGCGGAGGTAACTGACCTGTACCGTGGTGCCGCCGGCGAACGGGCCGTCGGCGATCGTGACGTCATCCTCGGTCGCCTGGTTCTTGCGCAGACCCGACTTGAATCCCATGAACAGGGGCGCGGAGGCGGGAACCGGGTCCCCCGGCGGAATCCCGCCCACGTTCTGGTGGCTCGCGGGCAGGCCGGTGCCGACGAATCCGGTCCGCGTCTCGCGCCAGCGAAGACCCTCGGTGAGCGCCAGCGAGTCCTTGATTCCGGGCAGTGACTCGCCCTCCACGAGCGCCGCCGCGACCGACGCCACGCGGTCCTCGTCGTCGCACGCGAAGTGCAGACAGAGGTCGTAGTCGTCGAGGATCGGCAGCTCGAACGACGAGAGCGCCTGGGGGCGCTCGATCGGCGAGGCGAGCTTCAGCCCTCGCTCGAAATAGCCGGGCCCCCAGCCCGCCGTGAACAGCAGGCCGTTCGGTCCCCACGGGTACGCGCGCTCGAGCGCGCGGAGCACGGCCTCGAGCGTGCGCGCGTCCCCGGGCGTCGGCCTCCCCTCCAGATCGAAGAACAGCAGCCTGTCGAACCGTGGCGCGATTGGGTTGCCGTCCTCGTCGTCGGCCAGCGTCGCCGTCCAGGCGTGCTGGCGCACCGGCAAGCCGGCGGGCTGAGGGCCGAAGGGAACCGGGTCGGAGGGGCGAGCGCTACCGAGTTCCTTCTCGAGTCCAACACCGACGGCCGCACCGCCAATCGCCACTCCGGCGGCGGAAGCGAACAGCTTCCGGCGGGTCAGCATCCTCATCGCCCACCCATGCTCACTTCGGCGGGGACCAGTCGAAGGAAACGGTGACGCGGTGCGGCGACATCCACATGCCCTGGTATTCCAGGTGCCGCGACGCAGCCGGCGGGCTGATGAGCAGGCTCAGCTCGTAGCGACCCGGACCCGGGAGCGCGACGTTGTTGCCGTAGTGCGGCCCCATGTACGCGGACAGCATCGGCCACTGCTCGTCGTCGTAGACGATCTTCCCGTCCCTGCTGATCGTCGCCCACACCTGGGCGTAGGGGATCGGGTAGCCCGTGTGTGCGTCGTCGAGCATGATCATCAGGTGGAAGCTGTCGCGCTTCGTCGGGTGTACGGTGTGGAGCCTGACCGACCCGTTGGCGGTCGTTCCCTGATACTCGAGGAAGGTCGTCGGGGTCATCGTCCGGGCCTCGATCTTCATGCTCTGCCAGGTCGCGCTGGCGAGCAACTGAGTCGGAACTGCCTTGATCCCGCTGACCGTCGGGGCCGGTCCCATGTTCATCCCCGCCATGCTGTTCGAGCCGGCCGAGGCCGAATGCGACGAGGCCGAGGCGGCGGTCGCGGTCTTGGTTGCCGAGCACCCTGCGCCGAGCAGACCGATCGCGGCGATCGCGACCGCGCCGGCCACGGCACGACGACCGGCGCTGCGCGGGCGCGCCGCCGTTGCCAGCCTCCGCATCAATTCGAACATCGGTTCAACCCCTCCCGGTGGAAGATCCACAATCTGTCGCTCTCGTTGGTGAGTGTGACGTCTGCTCCATGTGGTCGCGGACGTCGTGCGCGTGGTTGCCGACGGCGGCGAGTCTGGCGGACCGGATCGTCGCGCGGACGCTCACGTGTTCACCGCTGAGAGCAGCCACAGCCCAAAACAGGTGAATGTGACCATGACAAGGAGCATCCAGCGTTGGGACTCGGCTGCCTCCTCGACGTCACCGTAGACGACGAGCGCACGGTCGTGCGCCACCACCAGCCCCGACACATGCCCGCTGACGAGCGCGGCGACCTGCACGTACCAGATGACGACGGCAGAGATCAGCCCCCAGTCGACCTGAAGGTTGGCGGTGCCGAAGATGTTGGCCCCGGTGCCGAGCGGATCCGAGATCAGCGAAGCGGTCGCCTGGCCTTGCGTCACGAGCAGCGAGAAGTAGTGCGCGAGCAGATAGCCGAACGCGATCGGGACGATGGCGTGGATGAAGCGAGTACCGAGCTCGCGTGTCGGATGCGCGCTGGAGACCGAGTGCATGCCCGTGATGCCGGCCCAGTACACGGCGGCGCAGAGCAGGATGCAGACGACGATCCCGAGCGCGCCCGTGCTCTCCAGCGCGGCGGGGCCGCTAAGGCCGAGGTGCTCGAAGTGGCTGACGGCGGACGGGGCGACGGAGCGCCAGACCGGCCCGTTCTGAGCGCCGTCGAACGTTGTCGTCCCGATCATCGCGCACAGCAACGGCACGGTACCGGGCATCGTCTCGATGTTGGTCAGCCCCGACAGCGGCCTGCGCCAGTAGACCGCTCCGCCGCGGTACTCGAGTGGCGCGAGGTGGGCGAACAGGTTGAATGCGACTCCGAACGCGTCGCCGCGCTCGCTCCAACGCTCGATGCCGAAGAAGGCCATGCCGACGAGCTGAACAAGCGCGTACGCCGCCGTGAGCAGGGCAAGCGTCGATGGATCGTCGCGGTTGATGAACACGAGCTCGAGCCAGGCGAA
>PMOY01000415.1 GCA_003165655.1 Solirubrobacterales bacterium | reverse complement strand
AGCGTCAGCGACATCGAAGACAATGAGGTCTACATCCGAGGCTACAACCAGGGTGAGCTCATTGGTCGCGTCCCTTTCTCCGCGGCAACCTTCCTTCTGGTCCGGGGGCGTCTGCCCACACCGGGCGAGACCCGGATGATGGAGGCGATCCTGTGCGCGATCCTCGACTACTCACTTGGTAAGCCTGGGACGGTAGCCGCGCGCTACTGTGCATCGGCCAATCCGCAGATGGTGCCGGGAATGGCCACCGCGGTGCTTGCGGTGGGGGAGTACACGCTGGCGCCCGAGGACGCCGGGCGGTTCATCGGCGACAGCTTCGCCGCCTACCAGGAGGCCCGCGGGTCGATGCAGGCGTTCGCGGAGAAGCTGGTCGATGACGTGCGGGCCGCCAAGCGCCGCATCCCGGGCTTCGGGCACCCCGCCTTCCGATTTACCGATCCGCGTGCTCAGAAGCTCAAGGACATCGCCGTGGAGGCCGGGGTCTGGGGTCAGGCGTGCGAGTTCTACGAGGCGGTGCACACCGCCTTCACGACCGCCGTTGGCAAGCCCGAGATCGTGATCAACGACGTCGGGATGCTGGCCGCGATCATGGTCCAGATGGGATTCACGCCGCCAGAGATGACCGGCATGGCGGTAATCTCCAGCCTTCCCGGCGTGATCGCCCACGTCTCAGAGGAGCTGTCCCAGGGCCAGCGCATCCGGGGGGTCCCCGACGAGATCGCGTCCTACGCGCGCGAGCGCCACGACTTAGATGCCGATCTGGCGGAGGCAGGCTGGTGACCGTCACGGGGTCTGGCATCAGCGCCGCCGAGCGCGAAGAGATGATCGCGCTCGCGCGCGATTTCGTGCGCGGGGACGTGCGGCCCGTCGCCGCCCAGTACGACCGCGAGGATCGCTACCCCGAGGACCTGTTCACCAAGTTGGCCGAGCTTGGCTTCTACGGTCTGGTGATTCCGGAGCGGTACGGAGGCGTCGGCGTCGACAGCGAAACCTTTGCTGAGATTCAGATGGAGCTCGCCCAAGGTTGGCTGCCGGTCGCCGGGATTCTCACCACGCACTTCACCAGTGCCTCGATGATCCTGCAGTTCGGAACCGAGGAGCAGCGTGATCGTTTGCTGCCGAAGCTGGCGGCGGGGAAGATCCGCTGCGCCACCTCGCTGACGGAGCCCGATGCGGGGTCAGACCTGCAGGCGCTCCGTATGACCGCCCGCCGTGACGGTGACGCCTTCGTCATCGATGGCGTCAAGACGTGGACGACCCACGGACTCAACGCGGGACTGGTCGTGCTGCTGACCAAGACCGATCCCTCGGCGCAGCCGCCGCATCGCGGGATGACGACCTTCCTGCTCGAGAAGGAGCCCGGGGTGGCGACGATGCCCGGCCTGGAGATTCCGCCGAAGCTGCCCAAGCTTGGCTACAAGGGCATCGAGACCACCGAGCTGGTGTTCGACGGCTACCGGATTCCGGCCTCGGCGGTGCTCGGCGGAGAGGAGGGCATCGGGCGTGGCTTCAAGCAGTACATGCTTGGGATGGAGATTGGCCGGCTCAGCGTTTCGGCCAAGGCGGTCGGGCTCGCCACCGATGCGCTCAACCGCGCGATCGCCTACGCCAAAGAGCGCCGCACCTTCGGCAAGACGATCAGTCAGCATCAGGCGATCCAGGTCACCGTTGCCCAGATGGCCACGCGCGTGGAGGCCGCACGCCAACTCGTGCTCTCCGCGGCGCGCAAGCTCGACCGCGGCGAGCGTGTCGATCTCGAGGTGGGAATGGCCAAGCTGTTCGCGACTGAAACCGCCGGCCAGGTATCGATGGACGCGATGCGCGTCCTTGGCGGCTACGGCTATTCGCCGGAGTACGAAGTCGAGCGCATCTTCCGCGATGCCCCGGCGCTGATCCTTGGCGAGGGCTCCAACGAAATCCAGCAGATCCTCATCGCCCGGCGGTTGCTCGGCGACTGATCGGGACCAGACGCGGGGCGCGGTGAGCGAAGCTGGGCTTCCCACAGCGACGCACTATGACAACTACCGCGTCCACGTCGCGGATGGTCGCGTGGTGGAGGTGGTAGAACGGGCCGAGCGCAGGCGGCATGACGTTCCAGTACGTCATTGAGAGCGGACGCTGGTTGGTCAGATACCCAGGGCCCGCGGAGCTGTAATAAACGAAGCTCGAGAGCTGCTTCACGGGGAGTGATGATCTCCGAGAACCGCCACTACATCGCCCTCAACATACGGTCGATGCTGGCTCCCGCAATCATGCTAGCTCTGCTGACGATCGCGGTAAACGTGACCGCAGACGCCTACGTACGGTCCCTCGGGCGGTCACTGCGCCCCACTCCGACGCTGGCGGGCCGCCACGAGCTCGGGGGTCCCGGAGGGAGCGGATGCTGCATGAGCACGGCCAACGACACGGCAGCAGGCCTTCGATCCCCGCAGGACCCGGTCCTGCGGGTCGACGATCTCTGCGTGAAGACCCTGTTGGTCCGGTGGCGTGGCCTCGACCGCGGCCTCACCGACCGTGATCCCCCAGTCCAGATCCGCCAGCGTGCCCGGGCGCTCGAACCGACCCCGCCGCGCCGTAGTCGGATCTTCTCCTCCGACGTCTTCCCCATTGAGGAGATCGAGTTAAACCAGACGACGGAGTCCATCGTGCGCGGCAGCCGATCACCTTTCTCGCGGTTTGGAGCCGCGTTCGACAGCGTCCAGCGCGTCGCGGTTCTCGGCTGGGGCCCAAGGCCGCGCCCAGGCGCTCAATCTTCGTGATCCCTTGACGGCACTGGTGTGACGGTGGCAGTCGGGTTACGCGGGGGCTCCTCATCGATTGCGAATGCAGCGGAGGGTTTAAGGTCAGGGGGTGGTCACCGGGGGTGCGACGACCGCGCCGTACAGCTCTGGGCGGCGGTCGGCGAGCGCGTCGTTTCGCTCGCTGAAGCGCTTGTCGCGGGCGAGCTTGGGATCGAACTCAGCGAACACGAGCCCCTCCCCAATCACCCGCTGCGTGAGAATCCGCCCGTCAGGGTCGACGATCGTGGTCGCACCCACCCAATCGACGCCGCGCTCGCGCCCCGCCCGATCGCACTGCGCTACGAACACGTGATTCACCAGCGCGGTGGTGCTTGGCATCAGGAGCTCCCCCGGCAGCGGCTCGAGCTCGGGCCCGAGCACGGGGTTGTTCGTCGGCACGGCGATCAGCTCGGCTCCGGCCAGCGCCAAAACGCGCATCATCTCCGGGAAGGACGAGTCGTAGCAGATCGCGACCCCGACGCGGGCGAAGGACGTATCGACTACTGGCGGGGGCTCCTCGCCGGGCGCAAACATCAGCTTCTCCCGGTCCCACAGGT
>PMOY01000315.1 GCA_003165655.1 Solirubrobacterales bacterium | reverse complement strand
CACCTGCTGGCCGGGGTTCAGCTGACCGACGACGTCGGCGCCGAGCGCGCGCTCCCTGACCGCGTCGGTGAAGCTCTTGACCACCTTGAAGTTCACGTCCGCCTCGAGCAGTGCAAGGCGGATCTCGCGCATCGCCGCGCGCACGTCCGCCTCGGTCAGCGTGCCGCGGCCGCGGACGTCGGTGAGCGTCGCTTGGAGCTTTTCGGCGAGCGAGTCGAACACTTAGCCGACGTCGTCTGCGCTCGGTAGCGCGCGCGGGCCCGCGCCGTCCTCGCCCGCGCTCACGCGCTCGCCGCCCTGCCGGGCTCCCAGCGCCTTGCCGATTCCGCTGAACGCGTCGGTGAACTCGGACGGGATCACGAACACCTTGTTGGCGCTGCCCTGCGCCAGCTGCGGGAGCATCTGGAGGTACTGGTAGCTCAGCAGCTCTTGGTCGGGCTTGCCGTCGTGGATCGCGGTGAACACGGTGTCGATCGCCTTGGCGTCGCCCTCTGCGCGGAGGATCGCGGCCTGCTTGGCGCCTTCGGCGGTGAGCACCGCGGCCTGCTTCTGTCCCTCCGCGGTGAGGATCTGGGATGCCTTGACGCCCTCGGCGGTGAGGATCGCGGCCCGCTTGTCGCGGTCGGCCCGCATCTGCTTCTCCATCGCCTCCTGGATCGAGCCCGGGGGATCGATCGACTTGATCTCGACGCGATTGATGCGAATCCCCCACTTGCCGGTGGCTTCGTCCAGCACCCCTCGAAGGGTGGCGTTGACGTGGTCGCGGCTCGTGAGCGCGGTCTCGAGCGACATCCCGCCGACCACGTTGCGCAGCGTCGTCACCGTGATCTGCTCGATTCCCTGGAGCGGGTTGGCGATCTCGTAGGTGGCGGATTTGGGGTCGGTGACGGTGAAGTAGAGGACGGTATCGATCTGGACGACGAGGTTGTCCTCGGTGATCACCGGCTGCGGGGGGAAGGAGACGACCTGCTCGCGCAGATCGATGAGCGGCTTGAGCCGGTCCATGAACGGCACCAGGAGCGCCAGCCCAGGATTCAATGTTCGGCTGTAGCGGCCGAGGCGCTCGACGATCCCGGCTCGGGCCTGCGGAACGATCCGCACCGTCCGGGCAAAGGCGATCACCAGGAAGACGACCACGACGGCGGCAACGATTAATCCAGCCATGGTTCCGCCTCCTATTCGGTCACGAGCGCGGTCGCGCCCTTGATGTCGACGACGTCCACCCGCGTTCCGCGCTCGATGACCTCGTCGTCGTTGTAGGACCGGGCGGTCCACACCTCGCCGCCGATCTTCACCGATCCCATGCCCTCGTCGTTGGCGATCCGCTCGACCACGATCGCCTGCGTACCGACGAGCGCCGCCGTGCCGGTGCGCAGCCGCGGCGGGACCTGCATGTGACGCGCGGCGATCGGCCGTACGACCGAGAGCATGACCAGAGCGACCGCGATGAAGCAGAGCAGCGCGACCAGTGAGCCGGCGCCGGCGAGGGCCGCGATCGCCGCTACTGCCGCCCCTAATGCGAACGGCGCGAGAAAGAACCCGGTCGCGAAGTGCATCTCACCGACCGCGAAGCCGCAGGCAACGATGATCCACACGATCCACATAATGCTTCGAGCTTAGCGCGCGGGCGGTCCCCGATCGACGATCTAGTCCAACAGGGCCCGCGCGAACGCCTCCGCGTCGAACGGCCGCAGATCCTCGAGCTTCTCCCCCACCCCGATCAGCTTCACCGGGAGACCGAGGTCGTGGGCGATCGCGAGCGCGATCCCACCCTTGGCCGTCCCGTCGAGCTTGGTCAGGATGATGCCGGTCACGGCGACGGACTCCGAGAAGATCTGCGCCTGTCGGAGCCCGTTTTGTCCGGTCGTGGCGTCGACGGTCAGCAGCGTCTCGTGCGGCGCGTCGGGGATCTGCTTGGAGATCACCCGGCGGATCTTCGCGAGCTCCGCCATCAGGTCGTCCTGGGTGTGCAGCCGGCCCGCCGTGTCGATGATCACCACATCGGCACCGTCGCGACGCGCGGTCGCGATCGCGTCATACGCAACTGACCCCGGGTCGGCGCCCTGTGGCCCTTTGACGAACTCCGCCCCCGCCCGCGAAGCCCACACCTCGAGCTGCTCAACGGCCGCCGCGCGGAACGTGTCGGCGGCTGCGAGCACCACGGTGCGCCCAACCTCGTGACGCAAATGCCAGGCAAGCTTGCCCGCCGTCGTCGTCTTGCCTGTCCCGTTGACCCCGACCATCAGGATCACCGTCGGGTCCGGCCTGATGTCGATCCGGTCATCGCCGGTCTTCGCGATCTCCGCGAGCAGCTGAGTCAGTCGCTCGGTCAGCGCCTCGCCGCCGGATACGGAGCCCGCGGTGGCCTCGCGCTCGAGCTGCTCGACCACCTCGGCCGTCGTGCTCGCCCCGACATCGGCGTAGATCAGTGCCTCTTCGAGCCGTTCCCACGTCTCCTCGCTGAGATCATCGAAGAGCGTCGCCTGGATCTCGCTCGAGAGTGCCTGGCGGGTCTTGCGCAGGTTCTCGCGCAAGCGGCGAAACACGCCGCTGCGGCGCTCGGGGGCATCGGACGCGGCATCGCCGTCGGGCGCCGTCGTACCGTTGACGATGAAGAGATCGTTCCATTCTCGAGCCATGAAGCCGCGCGACGATACCAGCGCCGCGCCGCCTGGCGGCGCCCCTGAGCGCAACGCGGGCCGGCCACGGGGCGAGGACTAGGCGGCTGCCTCCCGCGGCAATCGCCGCGAGATGACCTTCGAGATCCCGTCCGCGCCCATCGACACCCCGTAGAGGCAGTCAGCGGCTTCCATGGTGCGCTTCTGGTGCGTCACGACGATGAACTGTGCGCGGGTCGAGTACCGACCGAGGAGCGTCAGGAAACGGTCGATGTTGACGTCGTCGAGCGCCGCTTCGACCTCGTCGAGGATGTAGAACGGACAGGGGCGCGCGAGGAAGACGGCAAACAGGAACGCGAGCGCCGTCATCGACTTCTCGCCGCCGGACAGGAGCGTCAGTCGCTTCATTTCCTTGCCTGGCGGAGTGACTTCGATCTCGACCCCATCGAGATCATCCCGGGGCCCCTCGTCGTCGGACTCCCCCATGGCGTCGACGGGCCCATCCTCCTCCTCGTCCGGCGAGGACGGCAACGGCGCTCCGCCGAGCACCGGTCGCGGCCCGTCCCGCTCCGCGACGAGGCGAAGACGGCCACGGCCTCCCGGGAACAGCTGCGCGGCGAGGTCCTCGAAGTTCCGGGCCGCCGCCGCGAACGTCTCCTCGAACGTCTCGCGGATCTGGCGATCGGTCTCGACGATCAGCTTCTCGAGCTCGCGCAGTGCGGTCTCGAGATCCCCGCGCTGGTGCTCGAGCTCCTCGACATGTGCGACCGCCTCGGCGTACTCCTCCTGTGCGAGCGGGTTGACCGGCCCGAGCTGTTCGCGGCGGCGGGCGAGGCGCTCAACGCGCTCGGACAGGGCTTGGCGTTCGCGATCGGGCAGGGGCTCGCTCGCGGGCGCGGGCTCGAGCTCGAGGATCGAGGCGATGCCGCGCAGCGTGGCCTCGGCCTCGGCGCCACGGTCACGTGCCTGCTGGGCCCGCACCTCGGCGACGGTCACTGCCTCGTTCGCGGCGTGCAAGCGAGCCTGCAGACCGGCCTCCGCCTGCGCGCACGCACGCAACTCGGCAGTCACGTGCTCGCCCGCCTGGCGATCGTCGGCGAGGGTGGCTTCGAATTCGCTCACCCGTCCGGTGATCGCCGCGGCGGCCTGCTCCAGGACGGCTGCCAGACGCGCACCGAGGGGCAGGAGCCCCTCGTCTCGTGACACCGCTCGCTCGAGCCGGTCGATCCTGATCCGGCGCGCGGCACGGTCGCGGTCCGCGCGCTCAGCCATCCGCCGCTCGGACGCGAGCTCGGCGATCACCTGCGTGCGACGATCCGCCGCTGGGCCCTCCTCGGCCTCCGCCCGCCGGCGCCCGATCAGGCGCGCGATCCGGCGCTCCTCCTCGGCCGCCTCATCCCGAGCGCCGGCCGCTGCGCGCTCCGCCGCCAGGACCTCTTCGGACTCGGCCTCGGCTCCGGCGAGCGCCGCACCGGCGCGCTCGAGCGCCGCGGCCGCCGCGACCTCGGCCTGCGCCGCCGCCTCGCTCCCGCGCACGAGCTCTTCGCGCCGATTGCGCTCGCTGAGCACCCGATCCTCGCCGACCGACGGCGCCTGGCGAAGCTCGCGGCCGGGTCCGGACCAGACCCGGCCCGATCGCGTGACCGCGACGCCGTGGAAGTTCTCCGGCACCGCTTCGAGCTCTGAGACCACCCACGTATCCACGAGTAGGACCCGGGCAAGCGCGAGCGAATCGCCGGCGCCGCTCACGCGGTCGGCGAGCCGTTCGGCTCCCGGCACGGGCGGTGGCGCGGACTCGGCGGGGGCCGGGACCTCGGCGAGCGCGACCAGCGCCCGGCCGCCGTCACGCCCGGAGCGGTCGAGCAACGTCGACCCCGCGACTCGATTCGGTACCACCGCCGCGCCCAGCCGACCATCGAGCGCAGCGGCGAGCGCGAGCTCGTAACCGGGCGCAACCTGGAGCGTCGCGGCGAGCGCCGCGGCGCCGCCGGCCGCACCCGCGTGGGCACGGAGAAATTGGTTGACTGCGGCCAGCTGGCCGCCAACGCGGGCGGCTTCCCGTCGCGCCGCCTCGACGGACCGCTCGGCGCTGCGCAGCTCGTGGCGAACGGCGTTGACCGCCGCATCGGCGGCTTCGCGAGCCGCGCGGCCGGCTTCGAGTCCCCGCGACCTCGTTTCCAGTTCCGCGGCGGCAAGCACTCGACGCGCCTCGAGCTCCGCGAGATCTCGCTCGAGCTCCGCGCGGCGGTCCTGCTCGAGCGCCGTCAGCGACGCCTCGAGCGCGGCCACGCGGGCGACGGCCTGGAGGTCCGGCGCGTCAGCCCCCGCCTGGGCTGCGAGCGCCCGAAGCGCCTCGCGAGCTCCCGACAGACGGGCCTCGGTGGCGAGGACCCCGGTGCGCACCGCCTCGGTCCGGTATGCGACCCGCTCGCCCGCGCCACGGGCGGCGAAGCAACGACGCGAGAGCTCCTCTCGCTGAGCGCTGCGCTGCGCGAGCGCCTCCTCGGCCGCTTCGCGGCGTCGTGCGACGCCCAAGAGCTCGCCCTCGACCTCCACCCGCTGACCGCGGGCGCCGGCCGAGCCCGCCTCCGCCTCCGCCACCCCGTCGCGCTGCGAGCGGACGTCGTCTCGCGCCAGCTCCCATCGCGCCTGCAGCGACTGACGCTCGAGCCGGGCGTGGAGCTCGGCGGCCTCAGCCTGGCGCTTGAGGGGACGAAGCCGTGAGCGCGCTTCGCGTTCGACGTCGAGCGCACGGTCGAGGTTGTCCAGCGTCCTCGCCAGCTTCAGCTGGGCGCGCCGGCGGCGCTTGCGGTGCTTGCCGAG
>PMOY01000402.1 GCA_003165655.1 Solirubrobacterales bacterium | reverse complement strand
CTTGCCCGTCGGGCCCTTCGGGAGGTCGGCGACGAACCAGACGTACCGCGGGTACTTGTATGCGGCAAGCTGCGCCTTGACGTACTCGCGGAGCTCGTCAGGCGTCGCGTCCGCGCCGTCCGTGAGTGCGATGGCGGCGCCCACCTCCTCGCCGAGCTCGTCATCGGGGACGCCGACGACGGCGACCTCGCGCACNNTTGCGATCGACGATGAAGAAGTAACCGTCGTCGTCGACCTTGGCCAGGTCGCCGGAGTGAAACCATCCGCCGCGAATCGCCTCCTCTGTCGCGTCGGGGCGGTTCCAGTAGCCCTTCATCACGTTGTGGCCGCGGATCACGATCTCGCCGACCTCGCCGGCGGGCAGGTCGCGGTCCTCGTCGTCGACGACCTTCATCTCGACGCCTTCGACCGGCGTTCCGATCGAGCCGGCCTTGCGCTCGCGGTCGGGGTGATTGAAGGATGCGACCGGCGAGGTCTCGGATAGGCCGTAGCCCTCGAGCACCTTACAGCCGAACTTCTCCTCGAAGCCGCGCATCAGCTCGACGGGCATCGCCGCGCCCCCCGAAGCACAGACCACCAGCGTCGAGGTGTCGAAGCTCGAGGCATCGGGGTGGTGGAGGATCGCGTTGTACATCGTCGGTACACCCTCGAACACCGTGACCCGGTCGCGCTCGATGATCGAGAGCGCCTTCCCCGGGTCAAAGCGGGGGATCAGCGTCAGCGTCCCGCCGCCGACGATCGTGGCGTTCAGCCCGCAGGTCTGGCCGAAGGAGTGAAACAGCGGCAGCGCGCCAAGCGCCACCGCCTCGGCGCCGAGGCCGAACAGGCCCTGCGAGATCTCGCAGTTGCGCCTCAGGTTGGCGTGTGTCAGCTCGGCGCCCTTGGGGGTGCCGGTCGTGCCCGATGTGTAGAGGATCACCGCGGTGTCCGAGTCGCCGGTGTCCGCGACGTCAGCGCGGGGCTGCGCCGCCGCGAGCAGCGCTTGGAACTCCCCCGGCGCGACCAGCACGCACGGCACGCCGGCATCCCGCGCTCCCGCTTCCGCGTCCTCGGCGAATCCGTGCCAGGCGAGGAGCAGCTCGGCCTCGGGATCGCGCAGATAGAACGCGACCTCGCGTCGCTTCAACAGCACGTTCATCGGTACCACGACGCCACCCGCGCGGAGCACGCCGTAGTAGCAGACGGCGAAGTGGGGAACGTTCGGCAGCATGATCCCGACGCGGTCGCCTGGCGAGATCCCCCGCTCCCCGAGCAGACCCGCGATCAGCGCGCTCGCGCCGTCGAGCTGTGCGTACGTCATCTCGGCCTCGTCGAGCTTGAGCGCGACCCGGTCGGAGTCACGGGCGGCGGACGCGGTGAGGATGGCGGCGAGGTTCATGGGGCGCAAGACCATAACCTAGTGGCCGTCAACAGATCATCACTAACGTCTTCGTCCGTGCCCCACCGTCGCCTCGCCGCGCTGCTCATCCTTGGCCCCCTCGCGCTCGCGCCTTCGGCCCTCGCCCACATCCGCTTGGCCGGCGAGTTCACCATGACCGGGCGGATCACGGTCGACGACGACGTTCCCGGCGAGCACGTCGGGGAGCGGGTGACGAGAATGTGGGACTTCTTGGCGCCGTGTCCGACGGGGCAATGCCGGACCGAGAAGCTGGTGCGGAGCCGAGCGACGGGGGAGGACAGGCTGACGCTCAGGCGCAAGCACGGAGAGTTCAGCCACTGGGTCGGAAAGGGGAGCTTCTACGCGCCATTGCGTTGTGGTGCGCGGATCTACGCACGTGGTGAGCACGTCTCGTTCACGATCGCCGTGCGGATCAGCGGCGTGGAGATCGTCGACGGTATGCCGGTCGCGGCTTCGGTGCAGGCCAGCTACGTCAACGGCCGGCGCACGAACCTGACGCCGTGCGTCGCGGTGCTCGGGCGTGACGCGGCGGTGTACACGGGGAAGCTGGTCAGCTACCCCGTGTATCCGTAGAAGCTCCCGTCTATCCGTAGAAGCTCACGCCCGCACCGGCCCGATCCGGATCGATGTCAGCACCCGGTTGAGTGAGTCGAGCTGCGGCCGGCGGTCCGCTCGCGACGGCGCGGCGGCGATCACGACGTACAGGCAGAACGGGCGGCGCGAGGCGGTGAAGAAGTGCTGTGTGGCGGACTGGCCGGGGCGCGCGTGGGCGAGCTTGCGTGACGAGAAGCTCGTGGGGTCGAGCGGCCGTGGGATCCGTCGCGGAGCGAAGAGGCCGACGCCGGGCTCGAGCCCCGCGCCGGGTAGATACTCGGTGAGCGCGAGGAAGCTCCCGCCGGCGGGGATCGCCCCGGTGCTGGCATCGCCGAAGGAGGAGTCGTCGAGCGCGACCGCGAACGTACCCGCGTGGAGCGTCGCGCCGCCTCCGGTGAGGCGGAAGATCCTGCCGCTCCACCCGTGCGGAAGCTCCGCGGCGATCCCGTGTGCCTCGATCGTCACGAGAGCCCACCGACGATTGCGGCGGCCGTGATCGCGCCGAGGGTGGCGAGCCCGGCGGTGCGGACCGGCGCTCGCCAGCGCCTCAGCCGTGCGTGGAGCGCGATCAGCTGCTCCGGCCGGCGCACACCCGCCGTGGTCAGCAGGATCAGGCCGCGGACGCCTCCAAAGCACCCGAGCACAAGGGCGCCGAGCGCCGGCTTGCCTGTCGCCACGGCCGCGATCACCGCAACGTAGAGCGCCGCCGAGCTGACCACGGTGGTGATTCCGACCCCAAGCTGTGCGCCGTAGCCGAGTCCGTACACCCATCCCCTGAAGGCGAGGAGCCAATCCTCGTTCACCTGCCTGCGGGGACCGGGAACGCGATCGGCCCGGGCGTCGAGCGCCACCGCGCCCAGCGCCAGGACCGCGAGCGCGGCCCGTCGCGCAGCGAGGTCAAAGGAGCCAGGCAACGCCACCGCTCCCAGTTCACCCGCGACCGCGCCAAGCGCCGCTCCGGCGATCGTCGCGCCGAGGATGAACGCGGTCACCGTGATCCCCCAACGACCGTGGCGGCCCCGCTCGCCGAGCGGGGTGATGCTCGCGAGCATCGACTCGCCTCACGGCGACCAGGCCGACCGAATCGCGCCCGCGACTGCCGCAATGCAGCCGAGCACGACGAGCTCGGTCACTCGGCCCGCGCGCCGCTGCCGCCCGGGTACAGGCTCGGATCGCCGGGCGCGATCCCAGCAGCGGCGAGCCTCGCCTCGATCCGCTCGGCGCGCCCCCCGCCGCCGGCAGGCTCGCTCGTGTCCTCGATCGCGTCCGTGAGCAGCGACTCGAGCGCAGCCCACGTGGTCGCCACTCCCTCGCCGCGCACGCTGCCGTCGACCAGCACGAAATAGGGGGCACCAGGCACGCCGTATTCCTCGTAGGCGTGTGAGGACATCACGACCGTCACGCCTGCCGGCGCCAGCGCCCGCAACCGCGAGGGACTCTCGCGGGTCGGATCGTGCGTCACGACGAGCAGTCCGAGCTCGCCGGGCAGCTCTCGCTCCCCGAGCCGCTCCCAGAAGCGGTGGCAGGTCGTGCATCCGCTCGAGAGGAACGCGACCAGCATCGGCGCCGCGGTCGAGCCCCCGAGCGAGAGCTTGATCGCGCCGCCGTCGGGGGTCGTGCCGGCGATGTCGGGTGCCGGTGCGCCCCGATCACGGCGGGGGGCTCCCGGGGCCGGGCCGGCGACCGCCGCCCCGGCGTCGTCACCCGCAGCGGCGGGGCCGAGCCGGCGGAGGATCTCGGCGTGGCTTCGGAGCAGGCCGGCGACGAGGACCACGAGCAGGACGAGCAGCACGGTCTCGCACGCGATCAACGCCGTCATCACGCCCCCCCGCCACCGGGCAGCTCGACCGCGAGCCCGTGGAGGCAGGACGACTCGTGGCTGCAGACGCCGTTGTCGATCATCACCGTCCCGTTGCAGTTCAGCTCCGCGGCGCTCGCCGGGTTCTGGCAGATCACGAGTCGGCACACGACCTCGGTCGTGAACGCGACGTCGGTGTTGCACTGGCCGTAGCGGAACAGGTTGCAGTCGATGACCCGTCGCGCGCAGTCGCCGTTCGCGCACTGGCAGCCGCCGGGGAAGGGGATGCCGGGGATCCGGTTGCAGTCGAGGTAGTAGCGCACGCCTTGCTCCTCGCAGAGGCCGCCGCCCTGATAGTCCGTGCACATCCACCAGCCGCCCACGTAGGTGCCCGCCGGGCAGCGGTTGTGGCCATGCTGGATCTCGCAACAGAAGGCGCTGTAGCCGTCGTTGCAGAGGCTGTCGCCGGGGCAGTCGGCGGAACGAAGTACCGCCCACGCGGTTCCAGGCCGGACGAGGTAACGGATCGGCGCGACCGCGAAGGCGGCGCCGGCGAGCGCCGATCGTCCGATCAGGCCGCGCCGCGTCGTGCGACGCTCTATCAGGCCTCCGAGCGCCCGCGCGAGTCGTTCGCTCACCGCGGCCTCCACGCGCTCCATGCCGCCGGCAGCTCGGTGTAGGCGAGCACAGTCGCGTAGGCGGCACCGGCGATCCCGAGCGCGAGTGGCCCGATCACGCCGGGGGGACCCGTCAGCAGCCATGCGATCCCGTGCGGCGCCGCTGCGACGCCGGCGACGGCAACGAGCGCGAGCGCGAGGCTCAGCCAGACGTGGGCCGCCGTCGTGGGCGCGTCCTCTGCGCCGAAGCAGCCACACGCCGCCTCGCGGCGTGCCAGCGTGCGGGCGACGAGCGCGAGCAGCACGTAGATCGCCGCGAGCAGCCCGGATGCGGCGCGACCGGGCGCGAGCAGAACGAGGGTCGCGAGCGCGAGCTCGCCGGAGGCGAGAGTCCGGACCGCGCCCTCGGGGACGGACACGCCGGCGGCGGCGAGAGCTCGCTTCGCGGCGCTCGGGGAGCGGAGCTTGGCGACGCCGGCGATGCCGAGCACGATCGCGGCCACGGCGATCGGAGCGGTCAGGACAGCGGCCACCGGCCGGCCTCGATCATCGTTCGCCCCAGTCTTCGCGCCGCATACGCTGCGTTTCCACGCACCGAATCACGGTAGCACCCCCGATCCCACCAGGTCCCGAGGGCAGGGCCGGATGACGGTCGGCCATTCGGGGTATACGTGTGAGCAATGGCCCCCCGACTACGGCCAGGAAATCCTGCGACCCGAGGGTGGTAAAGGCATGAGATCCGGACTCGGCAGCGTCATCTATCTCGTGATTGGTGTGTTCCTGGCATCCTCACACCACTACTTCGAGCACGTCAGGACGCTGCGGCCCGTCCTATCAGCGCTCCTGGCTGTCGGCCTGTGGCCGCTCCTGCTCGTGGGTATCAACCTCCACATCAAGTAGCCGCATCACCGGAGGGGGCCCGGAATTCCAGGTCGAGGAGCTCCTGGTAGAGACCGACGGAGGCCCTTCCGATCCGCTGCACGATCGCTTCCTCGCCAGGTCCGGCTGCCACGACCGGCAGCGAGATGACACCGTGCCGGCCGACGTTGACGATCAGCTCCCGGGCCACTCGATCGGCGACCTCGCGCCAGCCTGGCGGTCGCCCAGCCTTCTCGATCGCCGCGCCACCGTCGGTCACCGACACCCGGTGCTCGCGGCGCAGGATGCGCACGCACACGGGGTCTCCCGGCCGGTACTCAAGTCCGGTGTCGAGAACGATCTCGCTGCGGGCGTGGGCAATCCGCTCCAGCCGCTCGGCGGCGGCGTCCGTTTCGTCGTCAGGCTGTTTCATCACGCGAACGAGGAGCTGCTGTTCGTGATCTCCGGAGCTCCGTCGCGACGCCGCGGGCCCGACGAGGAGCGTGTTCTCGAGGCCGGAGAAGTGGTGGGCTTCCCGGTCGGACTCGTCAGCGCGACGCCGGTGACCGCCGCCTTGTAGCTAGAGGAGGTCTTGCTTGCGGTGCCTCTGCGCTTGCTCCTGCTCGCGCACGGTGCGAAGCTTGCGAGCTTCCTTGTGTGCCCGTTCGTTGCGCTGGGCGATTTCCTTCGTGAGATCGCTGAAGGCTGCACCAGACGTCGACCGTCCCGGCCCTGGTTCATGGGTCTGCTTCGTCATGCCTGCACTCCTCGTCGCTCCCTAGGAAGGCTCCGCCACAGGAAGAATGCGAGAGCACGACACTCAGCGGTGGAGCTACCCTTCACAGTCTAACGGGCCGGCTGGTCGGCCCTTGTGCCCATCGCCAGCACCGGGGGCGTGCTCGAGGAGCTGAGGGAGCCGCGAGAGTCGCTGTCCGGGAAAATCCAGACGACCAAAGGATCAACGATACGTGCCTGCATCTTCTGAACACAGACCCACGGCCTCCGGCGAGCTCACCGCGCCCGCGGGGGAGCTCGAGCTCTGTTACGAGACCTTCGGCGTCCCCGAGGCCGCGCCGCTGCTGCTCGTGATGGGCCTGGCCTCGCAGATGATCCTGTGGGACGACGAGTTCTGCGAGCTGCTCGCCGCTCGGGGCTTCTGGGTGATCCGGTTCGACAATCGTGATGTCGGTCGCTCGACGATCATGCGCGGGACGCGAATCCCCAGGCGCTGGCAGCTGCTGACCCGCAGCGCGAGTGGCGCGGCCTATTCCTTGGATGAGATGGCGGCCGACACGGTGGGTCTGCTCGATCACCTTGGGATCGGCGCCGCGCACGTCGTGGGCGCCTCGATGGGCGGGATGATCGCCCAGCTGATCGCCATCAACCATCCCGATCGGGTCCTGTCGCTCGTCTCGATCATGTCCACCACGGGGGACCGGCGCGTCGGTCGTCCCGACCGGCGGGTGGCGCTGTGGATGCTCCGCAAACCCCGCGGCGACCGCGAGGGCTACATCGCGGAGCAGGTCGACACGTACCGCGCTATTGGATCACAGGGGTTTGAGTTCGAGGAGGAGTACAAGCGCGAGCGGGCCGGACGCTGCTTTGATCGCGGGATTCATCCCGCCGGCAGCGTCCGGCAGATGGCCGCGATCGGGGTGGCGCCCGACCGCACCCCGTTGCTGGGACGAGTGCGCGTCCCCACGACGGTGATCCACGGCGACGTCGACCCGCTCGTCAACGTCTCTGGGGGTCGCGCCACCGCGCAAGCAATCCCTGGCGCCAAGCTCCTCATCATCGCCGGCATGGGACACGACCTACCGCGCGAGCTGTGGTCGCAGATCATCGACGCGATCGTGCAGAACACCGGCGGCTGACGTGCGCACGTTCAATCTCCTGGCACCGGAGTTCGATCACACCTCGGAGCGCGAGCGGTACCAGTGGCGTGGCGCACACGTCGGGCGGGCGCTCGGCGCGGATCAGATCGGAGCCCGCCTCTATGAGCTCGGGGATGGTCAGCGGAGCTGTCCGTACCACTTCCATCACGGGATCGAGGAGTGGCTGCTCGTGGTGGCGGGCACGCCGCTCCTCAGAACTCCCGACGGCGAGCGCGTCCTCCGGCCCGGTGACGTTCTCTGCTTTCCCGTCGGATCCGCCGGGGGACATCAGGTGACCGGCCCGGGAACGGTCCTGATCGTCTCGGAGAATCGCGCTCCCGACCTCGTCGAGTATCCGGACAGCGGCAAGGTCAGCATGCCACCCTCAGGCAGGACCTTCCGCAATGCTGACGCCGTCGACTTCTGGGACGGCGAATGACCGAGCCGCGGAACGTCCACGACGTCGCCGTCGAGGGTGATCCCGGCGACCCGGCGGGGTACCGTTCTCGGTTCGCTCGCCTCGGCCCGAGCATCGGCGCCGAGAGGCTCGGCGGCTCGGTGTACGAACTCGACCCGGGGGACAGCATCTGCCCATACCACTATGAGTGCGTCGAAGAGGAGTGGCTGGTCGTCCTCACCGGAGCGCCAACCCTGCGCGACTCGGAGGGCGAGCACGAGCTCGACCCGGGCGACGTCGTGTGCTTCCGCGTCGGGCCCGAGGGCGCCCATAAGGTGACCAATCGTTCGGACACCGTCGTCAGGATCCTCATGCTGTCGACGATGCCGGGGAACGACCTCAGCGTCTGTGTCTACCCCGACAGCAACAAAGTCGGTGTTTGGCCCTGGCCCGGCAAGCGCTTACGGCTGACCGATTCTCTCGATTACTGGGACGGCGAGATCTCGACGAGATGAGCGAGGATGTCATGGCCGCGGGCGAGGACGGGATCGTCGTCGGAGAGGACCGAGTGGCGCGCTGCTGGTGGGCGGACTCCGCCCCCGAGTACCGCGCCTATCACGACACCGAATGGGGCTTCCCCGTTTCCGACGATGTGCGTCTGTTCGAGAAGATCAGCCTGGAGGGGTTCCAGGCCGGCCTCTCATGGCTGACGATCTTGCGCAAGCGAGACGCGTTCAGGCGGGCGTTCGTCGGCTTCGAGTTCGAGCGGATCGCGCGTTTCGGCGAGCGTGACGTCAGTCGCCTGCTCGCCGACGCGGGGATCGTGCGCCACCGTGGAAAAATCGAGGCGGCGATCAACAACGCCCGCCGGGTCATCGAGCTGGTCCAGGCCGAAGGGTCCCTCGCGCATTATGTGTGGCGCTTCGAGCCCGAGGCGCAGACCCGGCGGCTCGACCGCGCCGGGCTAGCCGAGCGCGGGCTCACGGTGGAGTCGCATGCACTCGCCAAGGACTTGAAGCGACGAGGGTGGCGGTTCGTCGGGCCGACCACCGTGTACGCGTTCATGCAGGCCATGGGGCTCGTCAACGACCATCTCGACGGCTGCGCCGCGCGGGTCGGCGTCGACAGCGCTCGGGAGCGCTTCGATCGGCCCTAGCAAGTGGTGCCACGTCGTGTCCAACGGGGATAGCCTCGCGGACGTGCTCGGCCGCCTCGGCCGCGAGGGTCCCAGAGCATCACTCAGGTCAGTCGCAGGCCACCGTCACAGGGAAGGACGACTCCGGTGATGAAGGCGTTCTCGACGAGGCCGACGATCGCCTGGGCGACGTCGTCGGCAGAGCCGAGTCAAGTCCTCGAACGTGCGGTCGCACGAGGCGAGCTCAGCCGCGCCGACGCCGCGATCGCCCTCGACCTGGTCTACGGCTCCCTGTGGTACCGGCTCATCTTCGACATCGGACCCCTCAACAACAGCTGGGCCGACAACGTCGCACGCACGGTCACCTCAGGCGGCTCAGCCGTCCAGCCACGCTGACATCCTGGCAACTGATCCTGGACGAGCGCCACTCGGTCTATCTCGAGGTTTCTCGACGGTGCCCGCCGCGGCTAGGCGGGCGCGGCTGGGCGCGCGCTGTGGCGAAAAGGGCGGCGGTGTCGGGCTCCATGTAGTAGTCGGTGCCGCCGTCGGCGCGGCCGTCGGTCGCGATCGGAAGCACGCGGCCGAGGTGACGGCAGTAGCGGCCGGGCCAGGCGAGGATGCCGGCGACTCCGTGAGCGCCCTTCTCCAGCCCGAGGTGCTTCGCGATGTCCTCGCCACCGAAGCGCTCGCCCGGTCGGTCGGCGAGGAGGTCGAACAGCTCGCGCGCCGGCGGCGCGAGCTTGCTGTACAGCCAGGCGGCCTGGTCGGCGTCNNGCGAACCAGGCGTAGAACTCCGGTACGCGCTGCTCAGGAACCGCGACCGTGACCGCCTTGTCGGCCATCAGACCTCGGTGGTCTGGGCCGGTTGGCTGGTGGCCCCGGCGGGCTCGGTGGCCTCGCGGCGGCCGGCGCAGCCGTGCCCGTGGTGGCCGCGGTGCGGCCGACCGTGTCGTCCCCTGCGCGCCCGGCCGGCTGAGCCGGCGAGGAAGCGCCCAAAGAACGCATGGAACTCAGCGATTCGGTCCTCGGGGACATCCACGATGACCTGCTGGTACTTGGTGTTTGTGGGACTTGGATTGGTATCCATTTTTTACTCCTGTCGTTTGCTTACGCTTGCCAGCATAGCATAAGTAAATAGATAAGTAAAGGAGGCCGTGGACCCGCGCCCGATCCGCGAGATCAGACCAGGGGATACGCAATCCGACGGTGCCAGAGAGGGAGACACGCCGTGGGCGCGTCGGTAACCTGGGCGGGTGAGCGATTTGGTCGCATCCGCGGCGGCGAGGTACGCCGAGGAGAATACGAGTCCGTTCGAGGACCAGATCGCCGCCGCC
>PMOY01000221.1 GCA_003165655.1 Solirubrobacterales bacterium | reverse complement strand
GCGCTCGCCATCTACCGCGACGGTTCCAAGACCGCGCAGGCGCTGCGCACCGATGCTCAACACGACGCGCCCGTCGCCGTCGAGGCCGACATCGAGGCAGCGGTCGCCGCGGCGCTCGCGCAGGCGCCGCCGAAGCGCCGCCGGATGCCGCGGGAGCGCAAGTCGCTCACACACAAGTTCTCGATCGGCGGACACGAGGGCTACATCACCGCCGGGATGTACGACGACGGGTCGGTGGGCGAGATCTTCCTGACCGATATCGGCAAGGAAGGCTCGACGCTGCGGGGGATGATGAACTCCTACGCGACCGCGATCTCAATCGCGCTCCAGTACGGAGTGCCGCTGGAGACGCTCGTGCGCAAGTTCAGCTACATGCGCTTTGAGCCCGAGGGAATGACCACCAACCCGGAGATCCCGTTCGCAAAGTCGATGCCCGACTACATCATGCGCTGGCTTGCGTCACGCTTCTTGGACGTCGACCTGCAGGAGGAGCTCGGGATCCTCACGCCCGAGGTGCGGGCGAGGAAGGCCGCCGAGGACGCGGCGACCTCGCACGGGAGCGACACGGCGGGGCCGACCCGCGATACCAACGGCAGCTCGAAGGTCGAGCGCAACAGCGGCGCGACCGTCGGCCCCCAGCCCGCGACAGCAGCGCTGACCGACTCGCCGCCGGTGCGCCCAGTCGTGGGCCACGGACTCGACCTGGGGCCCGCGTGCCAGCAGTGCGGCGGCATGATGCAGCGGACAGGTAGCTGCTACACGTGCTCTAGCTGCGGGTTCAATACGGGCTGCGGTTGATCTGCGAGCAAGGTTCGTCCCGGCGTCCCGCCTGGGAAGCCGAGCCGCACCTAAGGGCTTAGGGAGTGGCGGGCCGGATGAATGTGTCGGGGTCCGGTCCGGTGCGCTCGCCGGCGTCGAGCGCCTCGATCGCCGTCATCTCGTCGTCGGTGAGGCCGAAGTCGAACACGTCGAAGTTCGCGACCATCCGCTCCGGCGTGACCGACTTCGGGATGACGACATTGCCGAGCTGAAGATGCCAGCGGATCACGACTTGCGCGGGAGTCTTCGCGTGGGCGTCGGCGATCCGCGCGACCGTCGGATCGTCGAGCACTCGACCCTGCGCGAGCGGGCTCCATGCCTCGGTGACGATCCCTAGCTCTTCGTGCTCGTGGCGCAGTCCGGTCTGCTGAAAGAGCGGATGGAGCTCGATCTGGTTGATGGTCGGGGTCACCCCCGTCTCGTCAATCAGCCGCTCGAGGTGTGCCGGCTGGAAGTTCGACACGCCGATCGAACGAGCGAGCCCCTGACTCTGCAGATCGATGAAGGCCTTCCACGTCTCGACGTACTTGTCGTGCGCAGGGACCGGCCAATGGATCAGATAGAGGTCCACGTGCTCGAGCTCGAGGCGACCGAGGCTCGCCTTCAAGGCACGCGTCGCCTGCTCGTAGCCATGGTCGTCGTTGGCGCACTTCGTGGTGATGAACACGTCGTCGCGGCCCAACCCTGCGGCGTGAATCGCCTGGCCAACACCCGCCTCGTTGCCGTAGGCGGCCGCGGTGTCGATGTGCCGATAGCCGGCGAGAAGTGCGCGAGTGGCGACCTCCGCCGTGTCCGCGGGCGGGACCTGGAAGACGCCAAAGCCGAGCTGAGGGATCAGCTCATCGTTGTTCAGAGTGATGTTGGGAACGTTGCTTGTGGAAGAAGTCATGCTCTCATCATGCCCAGTTCGCCGCCGCTCACACACGGCTGAGGACCGCGAGGCCTACGAGCCGAGCGCTGGAAGCCCGAGAAGGTCTGGCTCGGTCCAACGTGCGCGGGCAGCGTCGCTCCACAACACGTCGGAGCCGTAGTGACGATCGAGGAGATGCCGATCGAGAAGGCCGGGGCTCTCGCTGATGAACTGATCGAACGAGGAGGCACTGCTGGCGCTCATGTGGACCGCGACCAGGTGAACCCAGGTCTGGGTGATCGTCTCGTGGTAGCGATCGGGTGCGCCGTGCAGTTCAGCGACGTGTCGGATCGAGGAGGCCATCAGCCGTCTTGCCCGATCGATCGGATGGGAAGCGAGCAGCGTCCACGCCAGCTCGAGATGCTCCGAATGACCGAAACCACCCCTGACCGCGAGGATCTCCTCCAGGGCTCCGAGATCACGATCTGTCATCACTACGATCGTACCGCCGGCCGCCGGCGGCGGACACCCGCGTTTGGGCAGATGCGCGGATTGCGAGCCCGTGGTGCATCCGTTTCCGCGGCGCCGACGTAGACAGATCATGACCGGTCTGCTGATTCTGCTCGCAGTGTTCATGATCCCGTACCTTGCGCTCAACGTGCGTCGTCTGCGCCGCGGCCGCCGATGGGCCTTCACGGTCTGCCAAGTCGCAAAGGAATGGGAGGAGCGCGAACGCGCGAAGCAGCTCGCCGCGCGCTCGGGGGCACGTCAGCGGTGAGCTGATGCGGCTATGCCGTGCAGCACGGCGTCGACCATGCGCGCGGCCGTGCGGCGCGGGTCACCGAGAATGGGCGTGTCTTCGAGGGCGTTCATGACCACGGCCGCGAACGGCATCATCGCGGCTTGGGTGGGGTCGCCTTGCGACGTGAGCTCGCCTCGCGCGATCCCAGCGCGGACGAGTTCGCGGACTCGCTCGCGTCGCTGCTCGATGACCTGTTCGTGGTAGCGCTGGTTGAGCTTGGGGAACTCGTCCCCCGCCCCGTGGAGGCTGCGCAGGATGCGGCGGTTGCGCTCCCCTTGCAGGCGCTCGATGAGATCAGCGAGCGGCGCGATGAGTCCCTCGCGGACGGGAGCGTCGGGTGGGATGTCGATCGGTCGTTGCTGGGATGCGAGCGCGTCGAGGAGCAGATCCTCCTTGCATGGCCAGCGCCGGTAGATCGTGTCCTTGCCGGCGCCCGCGCGGCGGGCGATTGCGGTGATGCTGATCGTTGCGGGGCCGTGACCCTCGGCGAGGAGATCGAGCGTCGCCGCGAGGATCGCGTGCTCGGAAACGAGGCTGCGGGGCCGACCGCGCGGCTGGCGGACCTCGTCGTCGAGCGCGGCCGGGCTCTGAGGATCGTCCGGTGCGAGATTTGTGACGTGAGACGGCACGCTACGCCTCGACCAGAACGGGCGTGTCATCGTGTGCCCCCGCGGGCTCGCTGTCATTCGGCTCCCGGCGAGGGCTGGGACGATTGGGTAGCCAGCAGAGCGCGACGACGATGCCGAGGATTCCGGCGAGCACCGAAGCTCCGGCTGCCTCATGCATCGCGCTGATGAAGGCACTCGTGGCGTGTACGGCGAGTGCATTGCCCGCGGGTCCTGCGTGAGCCGCGAAGCTGAGCGTGGCGGTGATCGACGCAGAGATATCGTGGAGGGTCGATGGGTGCTGGGCGAGCGCAGGGATGCGTTCGAGCTGCGGCGTGATCGTCCCACGGTAGGAGGAGCTGAGGATCGAGCCGAGGATCGCCACGCCGAGGGCACCGCCGAGCTGGCGCATCGTGTTGCCGATCGCCGAGCCCTGTCCGGCCTTCTCGCGCGGGACCGACGCCATGATCGCCGAAGTCGACGGCGGCATCACGTTGGCGATCCCGGCGCCCTCGAGGAACAGCATCAGCTCGAGCAGCCAGATCGGTGAGTGCGCCGTGGCGATCGTGTAGTAGCCGAACGCGATCGTCATCAGCACGAGGCCGCCGGCGGTCATCCTCCGAGCACCGAAGCGCTGAACGTATCCGGCGCTGCGCGAGGAGAAGAACAGCTGACCGGCCGCGAGCGGGAGCAGCAAGAGCCCGGTTCCCAGCGGCGAGAAGCCGCGCGCGGATTGCAGGTAGAAGGAGAGGAAGAAGACGAGGCCCATGAAGGCGAGGAACACAAGTGCGATCACCGCTACCGCGGCTGAGAAGGGCGGGCTGCGGAAGAGGCTGACGTCGAGGATCGGGCTCGGTGCACGCCGCTCCCAGGCGATGAACGCGCCGATCAGCGCGATCCCGCCGACGAGCGCCACCCAGACCTGGGGTGAGCCCCAGCCAATGTCTCCGCCGCGCACGATCCCGAAGACGAACGCGGTGATACCGACGATCGACAGGCCGACGCCGGGGGGATCGAAGCGACCGGGATTGGGGTTGCGGGAGTCGGGGACCAGGACGATCATCAGCCCGAAGGCGACGATCACGATTGGGACGTTGACTAGGAATACCGAGCCCCACCAGAAGTGCGCGAGGAGGATACCCCCGGTGATCGGGCCGATCGCGAGGGCGAGGCCGACCGCTCCGGCCCAGATCCCGATCGCCTTCGCGCGTTCGTGGGGCTGGAAGACGTTGGAGATGATCGAGAGCGTGGACGGCAACACGGCGGCGCCGCTGATGCCCATCAGCACCCGGGCGAAGATCAGCTCGGTCGCGGTCTGGGAGTACGCCGACAGCAGCGAGCTCAGCCCGAAGGCAATGATCCCGCCGAGCAGAACCCGCTTGCGCCCGATGCGATCGCCGAGGACGCCCCAGGTGAAGAGCAGCCCGGCGAACGCGAGCGTGTAGGCGTTCGTCGCCCATTCGAGGTCGCTCTGCGTGGCGCCGAGTCCGGTCGGCTTGGGCTCGGCGAGCGTCTTCAGCGCGACGTTGAGGATGCTGGTGTCGAGCACCACCACGAGCAGGCTGAGGACGAGCACCCCGAGGATCATCCATCGCCGCTGCTGAATCAGTTCGTCGCTCATCGTGCATCCCACCCGGGTCGTTCGACGCGCCGAAGGGCGCCGCGCCTTATCGGGACTCAGCGGTCCCGAAACGGAGAATAGCACGATTCCGGGACGACGTAGACCCGAAATGATAGCTTGGTGAAGTGGCCCGGCCTCAGTTCGAGCGGGCCCGGGGCGCCAGGGTCGCCGGTCGTGGTCGATACTCCCCCAGTCGACGGGCCGATAGCTTTCGTCGATGCTGCTGGACGTGCCGATTCGCGGTCAGATGATCAGACTCGGCCAGCTCCTGAAGCTCGCCGCGGTGATCGACAGCGGCGCCGAGGTCAAGGCATTCCTCTCGACCCACCCGGTGTGGGTGAACGGAGAACGAGAGGCGCGCCGCGGGCGCCAGCTGCACCCGGGCGATGTCGTTCGCGTCGGCCAGCGCGAGCTGCGCTTGACCTCCACGGTCTCTGAGGCTCCTTGACCGTCCGTCGCGCAGGTGCAGAATGTCATGTGTGCTCGCTTCCTACGGCGCTGCCGCAGCGGTGCTCGCGCTGCTCACCGTCGTGCCCGGCCCAGACGTGGCGGTGGTAACGCGCTTCGCGTTGACGAGTGGTCGACGCCCGGCCACTCGTGCCGCTCTCGGCGTTGTGACCGGGTTGATCGTCTGGGGCGTGCTGACTGTGCTCGGGCTCGCGGCCGCGCTCGCTGCATCCGCCGCGGCCTACACGGCGGTCAAGCTCGTCGGAGCCGCCTATCTAGTCGCTCTCGGTCTCCGAGCCGTGTGGCGAAGCCGCCGCTCGGCAGAGCCGGCCGGGCCGGCGCGTCCGGAGGGGCCGGAATCTCAGGGACTGCCGCTACGGACCGGGCTGATGACCAACCTTCTCAATCCGAAGATCGCCGTGTTCTATACGAGCCTGCTGCCCTCGCTGGTGCCGCACGGTGGGTCACCACGGGTCTGGCTGCCGGTTCTCGTGCTGACGCACGTGGCGTTGTCACTAGGCTGGCTGACGGGATGCGCCGTCGTGCTCTCCCGATCGCGCTCCGTTCTTGATCGCAGAGAGATACGCCGGCTGCTCGACGGCGTGACGGGCACCTTTCTCATCGGTTTCGGGGTGCGGATCGCCGCAGAAACGCGATGATCCGCCCGCTGAGGTCGACGCCTACTCCCAGTGTCCGGCGCGCGTTGCTTGCTGTCGAGGATGTCGGGGCGAGCGGATCGCCGGCTCATCGGGTTGGATGAGGACGCCGGCGGGTGGATCGCCGAGACCGTCGCGGCCGCCCGGGCGACCGCGGTCCGACGCACTCGGACGTGAAGGCGAGCGCAGCGATGAATGCTTCCCCGGCGGTACGGTCCGCGCCGACTCGCGACCTCGGCAGACCGAGCAGTGATACCGACGATCCGCGGCCTACAGAGCCGATCGTTCCCCCGCGTCCTCGGCCCTGAACGAGGACCGCTGTGGCGTCGCGCGCTAGACTGCAGTGACGGGTCGGGCGTCCGCTCGACCAAAGAAGTGCCTCGCGTTTCCGCAGTCGTTGCCTAGCAGCACCCTCCGCGTCTCGCAGTGCACATACCGGAGGCGAACAAAGATGGCTACAGGAACCGTGAAGTGGTTCAACGACGACAAGGGGTTCGGATTCATCACACCGGACGACCCGGGCAAGGATCTGTTCGTGCACCACAGCGCGATCCAGGGCAGCGGCTTCAAGTCGCTCGCCGAGGGCGCGAAGGTGAGCTACGACGCCGAGCAAGGCCCCAAGGGCCCGGCGGCCGCGAACGTCGAGACAGTCTAAGCCCGCTTCGACCGGCGGTGGAGGGCCCGTGCGCGGGCCCTCCATCCCCCATCGCCCGCCCGTGAGAAGCGGGCTGGTGTGCGGCTGTTCCGGAGCCCGACAGCGCCGCTGCGCATCGCTCGCGACCGCGGCATGCAGGTATCCGCACAGCTCTGCGGACAGAAGCTACTCCCGGGCCTCACCCCAACTGGCGTGCTCGTCATCGACGTGCTCGGAATTCCACGACTAGGGACGGATTCGCATGGCCTCAAGCGGCAAGAAGAAGACAACGATGGCAAAGCTCACGCGTGAAAGTAGGCTTCGTGAGCGTCGGCTGGACAAGAAGGCCAGGAAGGACGCGCGGAGGTATGCAGCGGCGAATCCCCCCGACGAGTCCGTCGAAACATCGAGCGATACGGCCGACGAAACGTCGGGCGAAACGTCGACCGACACCGACCGACAGGAACCCGTGAGTCAGCCTGATCTCCTGTCATGAGGAGAGCAAGATGAACTACCGCAACCTGGGCGCTACGGGACTGCGGGTCTCGCGTGTCTGCCTGGGGATGATGAGCTACGGAAAGCACGAGAGCCGGGCTTGGACGCTCGACGAGACGGACGCGGAGCCGATCGCTCGGCGCGCCGTCGAGGGCGGGATTACCTTCTTCGACACCGCCGACGTCTACAACGGCGGGCAGAGCGAGGTCGTGACCGGGCGCCTGCTGCGCAAGCTGTTCGGGACGCGCGAGGAATACGTGGTCGCGACCAAGGTGCACGGTCAGACGATGCCGGGCGAGAACGGACGGGGTCTTTCGCGCAAGCACATCATCGCGTCGATCGACGCTTCGCTTCAGCGGCTCGAGCTCGATTACGTCGATCTCTATCAGATCCACCGCTGGGATCCGCAGACGCCGATCGAGGAGACGATGGAGGCGCTGCACGACGTCGTGAAGGCGGGCAAGGCGCGCTACATCGGTGCCAGCAGCATGTATGCGTGGCAGTTCGCGAAGGCCCAATCGGTCGCCGGGACGCGCTTCGTCTCGATGCAGAACCACTACAACCTCCTCTACCGCGAGGAGGAGCGGGAGATGATTCCGCAGTGCGTCGATCAGGGCGTCGGGGTCATCCCGTGGAGCCCGCTTGCGCGTGGGCTGCTCGCCGGCAACCGCACGCGCCAAGGAGAGCGCCTGACCACGCGCGCGCGGACCGACGCATTCGCCGACTCGCTCTATCAGCCCGAGATCGATTTCGCGGTGGTTGACCGTACCGGCGAGGTGGCCGCGGAGCGGGGTGTCCCCAGTGCGCAGGTTGCGCTGTCCTGGCTGCTCCACAAGCCGGGCGTGACGGCGCCGATCGTGGGCGCCACGAAGCTCGCGCAGCTCGAGGACGCGCTCGCCGCAGAGCAGTTGTCGCTGAGCGAAGCGGAGATCGCCCAGCTCGAGGCGCCATACGTGCCGCACGCGATCGCCGGACACCAGTAGCCAGGCTTGCTAGACGGTGGCGGCCTCGGCAGGTGCGGAGGCAGGCGGCACGATGTGCTCGAGGCGATCGACGTGCGCGAGTGTCGGAAAGATCCGGCTCCAGCCGAGCGCGATGAGCATGGTGATCACACCGCCCCCCACCACGGCGGGGATCGTGCCCACGAGCGACGCCGCGAACCCGGATTCGAAGGCGCCGAGCTGGTTCGAAGCGCCGATGAACACCATCTCGACCGCCATCACGCGTCCTCTCAGCCAGTCGGGGGTCGCGAGTGCCACCGTGGTGGAGCGGATGTTCATGCTGAACAGATCGACGAACCCGCTGACGCCGAGTGCGAGGAGCGAGAGCGGATAGGAGCGGGAGAGACCGAAGACGACGATGCTCGCGCCGTAGAGGGCGACGACGGTGAGCAGCGTGCGCCCTGCGCGGCCGGCGATCGGCCGGCGGGTGATCACCGTGGCGGCGACCAGCGCGCCGACCGCGGGCGCCGCTCGGAGGATCCCGAGCCCGGCGGGACCGACGTGCAGGACCGAGCGCGCGAATACCGGGAGCAGCGCGACGGCGCCGCCGAAGAGCACCGCGAGCAGGTCGAGCAGGATCGCCCCGAGCAGGATCTGGGTGCGCCCCACGAACCGCAGGCCCTCGAGCACGCTCTCGAGACCGGGCGCGACCGAGCCGCCGCCATCCACCTCGACGGCGGGGCGTGCGCGCATCGCGATCACACACGCCGATGCCGACAGGCACACCCCTGCCGAGAGCAGGTACACGAGCGTGGGCGAGGTTGCATAGAGCAAGCCGCCCAGCGCGGGCCCCACCACCTGTGACATCTGAGTTGCGATCGAGCGCAGCGTCATCGCGCTCTGGAGCAGATCTGGGGAGACGAGCGTCGTCGACATCGCCCGTGCCGCCGGGCTACCGATCGCCATGGCGATGCCCGCGCCCACCGCGAGGGCAAGATACGGCGAGACCGAGGTGTCGCCCGAGGCGGTCACCAGCGCGAGTCCGACGCCCACGCCGGCGCCGAGCAGGAGTGAGAAGGCGAACACGAGCCGGCGCGGCAGCCGATCGGCGAGCTGCCCGGCCGGAAGGGCGAGAACGAACATCGGAACGAACTCGGCGAGGCCGATCCAGCCGAGGTCGAGCGGGCTGCGATGCTGGGCGTAGACCTCCCAACCGATCGCCACCTCGAGCATCTGGAGGCTGACGCCCATCCCGAGCAGCGCGAGCCACCACAGCCGGAACTCGCGCTCCTCGAACGCCGGGCCGATGCGTCTCAAATGGTCCGTTGGTGAGTGATCACGGTTTTCGGCGCGACCCGACCTGGCGCGGCCGACTTCGACCTCCGGCCGAGGACCGCGGCGAACGAGATCGCACAATCAGGCTAGCTACCGCCCTCCCCAGGCGCGCGGCCAGCTAAGGTGTCGTCCATGGACGAAGGCCTTCCGATCGCCTATCTCGTGCTCGAAAAGGGAGTGCCCGTGTACGCCTCCGGGGGAGAGCAAGTCGGGACCGTCGATCACGTCGTCTCGGCACCGGAGAAGGACATCTTCCACGGCATNNCGGCGCCCGAGAAGGACATCTTCCACGGCATCGTCCTGCGCGGCCAGAACCACCAGCAGTTCGTGCCCGCAGACCAGATCGAGTCGCTGCACGAGCTCGGCGTCGACCTGCTGATCGACGCCGAGGAGGCGGCACGCCTTCCGAACCCGCACGGCGCAGCGCCAGTCTGGCGCGACCACGAGCCCGGCACGAAGCCCAGCGCGTGGTCGCATTGGACCGCACTGCTGGGCCCCAACGGGCCCAAGCGGCATGGTTGGAAGCAGGACCGCTGAGGGACGGCCGGGCGACGATCCGCGAGCTGTGCGAGTCGACGCTGCGCCAGAACTGGCGCGAAGGGGTGCGCGAGGCTGACGGAGTGCCGTTCGCATACACCTGCCCGAGTCCCGGCCACTACCCGTGGCAGTGGTACTGGGACTCGTGCTTCACGGCGATCGCCTGGCGCCATTTTGATCCCGCCCGCTCGCGCCGCGAGCTCGAGTCGCTGCTCTCCGCACAGCGCCAAGACGGGTTCATCGGCCACACAATCTTCTGGAACACCCCACTCACCGGTCGCCGCCGGTTCACCTACAACGTCACCTCCCCGGACGCCACGATGACCTCGAGCATCCAGCCGCCGGGGCTCGCCTGGGCGTGGCGGATCGCGGTCGGGGATCCAGCGGAGGTCCCGGCGATCCTTCGTCACCACGACTGGCTGGAAGAGCACCGCGATCTCGACGGCGGCGGGCTGATCTGGATCGTCCAGCCCGACGAGTCGGGGCTCGACGCCTCGACGCAATTCGACGCGATTTGGGGCAACCGGGCGCACGGGCTGCCTGGTTTCGTCCTGCTCGTGTGGCGCAATCGGTATCTGGGGTACGAGCTGGCGCGCATTGTCGACGCCGGCGGTCCTGTCTGCTGCGAGGTCATGACCAACGTGCTCTACAACCTCTCGCGGATCGCGCTCGGGAGGCCGTCGCTGACGCCGGTGATCGTTGAGCGGATGTACGACGACGACGTGGGGCTCTTCCGCCCGATCGCACGACCCGCGCCGAGCGAGAGAGTGGCGCTCACCTGGGCGGCACTTTCGCCGCTCGCGCTTCCGGACCTGCCGGAGGCGATCGGGCGCCGCCTCGTCGAGGAGCACCTGCTCGACACCGAGAGCTTCTGGCTTCCCGTGCCCCCGCCGTCGGTCGCGGCGAGCGACCCGACGTTCTCGATGGACGACGCGAGCGCGTTCGGATTCAGGCGCTATTGGCGTGGGCCCACCTGGGTCAACGCCGCGTGGCTGCTGTGGCTGGGCCTTGTGCGGCTCGGATACGCCGAGCACTCCACCGAGCTCGTGCGGCGGCTCACCGGCGCGATCGAAGTCGAGCGTCTGCGCGAGTACTACGACCCGTTCACCGGCCGCGGGATGGGCGCTGTCGATTTCGGGTGGTCGGCACTGGTCATGGAGATGGTCGATGAGGACGACCGGGCGGCTCGGAGCTATGTCTAGCCCGCAGCCGGCGACAGTCCCGCCGCCAGTGTCTCGATCAGCCGCTCGAATGAGCGGTCACGGTCGAGCGGCAGGGCAAAGCCACCGCCGGCTTCAAGCGATACGAACCCGTGGAGGGCACTTCTGATCACGCGAACGGCGTGGAGCATCTCCTCGCCCTCGAGACGCCACCCGCGCAGGACCGCCGACAGCACCTGCACGGCGGCCAGGGCGGCTTCCTCGTGCTCTGAGTCCCCTGGGGCCGGACCACGCTGTAGTGCCGCATAGCGCCCCGGGTGGGCGCGGGCGTACTCACGGTAGGCGACCGCGGTCGCCGCCAGCGCCTCGGGGCCAGCGCGTCCGAGCGCGGCGGCTTGCAGGCAGGCCGTCAGCTCGCCAAGACCACGCAGCGCGATCGCGCGCAGCACGGCGTCGTGGCCCGCAACGTGGTGATACAGAGACGGGGGGCGTACCCCGAGTGAGTGAGCGAGACGGGCAAGCGTGACGGCCTCGAGGCCGTCACGATCCGCGATCGAGGCCGCTGCATCGATCACCTGCCGGCTGTCCAGGCCGCGCCGCGGCACCCGCTACGCCGCCGCCGCGATTGCGCGCTCCATCGCCGCACCCGGAGACTCGACGATCCGGCCGTGTCCGGGCGCCAGGCGGGCCGGGTCGAGGTCACGCAGAGCCCGCGCGCTCGCAAGCGCAGTCGGCCGGTGCCAGGTCGCGAGCGCCGGCAGCGGAAAGCGCGGGTTCGGCTTGGACGAGGTCGCGACGCCGCCGAGCGTCGAGTACGCGTCGCCGCAGAACAGCGTGCCATCTCGACGGTCAAGAAACGCGACGTGCCCCGGTGTGTGTCCCGGCGCCGCGATGACCTCGAGCGAGCCGACGCGATCGCCGGCTTGGAAGGTAATCGTGGGCGCCGTCTTCGTGCCCGGGTAGCTGCCACGGAGCTTGGCGTCCGGCTCACCGGGATCCATCGACTTGTCCTCAGCCAGGAAGCGGGCGTCGCGGGACGAGATCAGAACCTCCACCCCGGGAAGGGCCTCAGCGAGCTCGTCGAGCGAGCCGACGTGGTCGCCGTGGGCGTGAGTCAGGGCGATCCGGACGATCGGAGCGCCGGCGTCGCGCGCGGCCGCGAGGATCGGCTTCGAGCTCCGCGCGATCATCGTGTCGATGAGCGTGAAGCCGTCGTCCTCCTGGACGAGGTAGGCGTTCACGAAGCCGAAGCGGGAGATGCGGAACGGTGCGGCCATGTCAGCTCCTTAATCAAGCTAATTATCATAGGCGTCTACCTAATAGGCTTAGGCTAAGCAGACACGCGGCGTCACCATCCGTTCACCGTCCAGGCGCTACCGTAGGGGCATGGCCAAACGAGAACCGCAGTCACGCGAAGTCGAGCTCACCGACGGTGAGTGGAAGGAGCGGTTGACGCCGGACCAATACGAGATCCTGCGCCGCCACGGCACCGAACGTCCGTTCGCGGGCGAGTACGTCCACATAAAGTCCGACGGGACCTATCGTTGCGCCGGATGCGGCGCCGAGCTCTTCAACTCGGACACGAAGTTCGACTCGGGCACCGGCTGGCCGAGCTTCTACGAGCCCGCGGTCGCTGAGAACGTCGAGCTGCGGACGGACAAGAGCCTGTTCATGACGCGCACCGAGGTGGTGTGCCGGAGGTGCGGCGGGCACCTCGGTCACGTCTTCGACGACGGACCGGCCCCCACGGGCCAGCGGTACTGCATCAACTCGTGCGCGCT
>PMOY01000422.1 GCA_003165655.1 Solirubrobacterales bacterium | reverse complement strand
TCGACGGTCGTGGTCTTGATCGTCGTGTAAGCGCCGATCGCGCGCGTCGACAGGTCGACCGTCTGCGGTGTGGACCCGTTGTTGGTGATCGTCTCTGAAAGGTGCTCGGTCGTGCCCGCCGGAGCGGTGGCGTCGAGCTGGCTGGAGCTCGTCAGCAGCGTGTCGCTCGCCGATGCCCACCTGCCGCCATGGCCGTGGGAGGAAAGGCCGTAGGACTTGGCGGCCAGGACAGCCTTGTAGGCGTCGAGGAGACCAGCGCCCTGCTGGTCGGCGGGGGCGCCGATGTCGTCGGCCGTGCTCGTGACGATCTGCTTGATCTGGGCCGGTGTCGGCGTCGCTCCGTGGTGGCTGTCACGGTAGGCCTCGATCACGAGCGCGGCCACGCCTGAGGTCAGCGGTGCGGACTCGCTGGTGCCGCCGAAGGCGAGAAAATTCGACGGGTTACCGGCGAGATCGTTGCAATCCCCGTAGATCGTGACGTTCTTCGAGCACAGCGACCAGTTGAGCTCGCCCGGCGCGACGAGGTCGACCGTCTGGCCGTCCTCTTCGATGCCGCCCGAGCTGAAGGAGCTGATGTTGTTGTCGAGCCAGCCGGTGACGCCCGGGAAGCGCGCGCCGCCGTAGCCGTCCTGCACGTCGAGCCGGTAGGACGTTGTCGCGCCGGCGGAGATCACGTCGGGGTCGGTCGCCGGAGTCCCGATCGTGCTCGTCACGCCGGCGTCTCCGCTCGAGGCAACCACGGTGGTGCCGGCGGCTACGGCCTGATCGTTGGCCTCCTTGACGATGTCGAGGGCTGCCGCGTCATCGGGGTAGTAGTTGCTGCCGAGCGACTCGTTGAGCACGTTGACGTGGTCCACCGTCACGGCATAGTCGATCGCCTCGAGGAACGAGGAGTTCAGGCCACCGCCGCTGCCGAAGATGTCAAGGCCGACGAGGCTCGCGCCCGGGGCGACACCCTCGATACGGATCAGGCAGGGACGGTTCAGCGGCAGCGAGCTGTAGTCGCTGACGTTGTACACCTCGCGCCCTTGGGAGGCGATCGAGGCGGCGTCGCCAAACGCCTCCTCGCCGCCGGTCGGGGCGCTCGTCCCCTCACCGCTGAAGTCCTTGTAGTCGACGAACACGTGCTGACCGTCGGGGCGGATGAAGTCGGGGTCGTTGATGTCGAGGCCGTCGGCGATGAAACCCACCTTGACACCCGCGCCGGTGATCCCCAGCGAGCGAGCTGTCTGCGCCCCGGGGACATCGGAGTCGGCGTGAATGAGCTCGAGCGCCTGTGGATCGAGCTGAACCTTGCCGGGGGCGGCACAGGAGTTGGGGACCGGAGAGACGCCCGCCGCGGCTGAACCAGAAGCCGCGGTGGAATCGCCGCCGGTCGGAGTCGGAACCGGAATGATCTCGTTGGGTACGACCTGCGCCACCGCCGAATTCGCCTTCAGGGCGCTCACATCGCTGGTGGGCACGGTCGCCGACACCGAGTCGAGCACCGTGTAGCTGTGGACGTCCTTGGCCCCGCTGTGCGAGAGGGCCCGGAGGACGGGAGCCTGGACCTGTTGGATCTTCGCCTTGCGGGCGCGAACCCGCTCCGGCGTCGCGGGCGTCGAGGTGGCCTGGTTCTTGAAGACGATGATGACCCGGCTTGTGCCTTTGGCGGCCAACGACTTGGCCTCTGAGTGGCTGAGCACGGCCCTCGGCGGGGCGGCGCTGCTCGCGGCTACCACGATCAGGCTGACCACGACCAGGAGCGACGCACCCGCTCCGCTGATCCACACAAGCTTTCGTCCTCGCACCCGCTGCCTCCTCATCCCGACGGTTTGCCCGCGCGTCCCCGTGACGCCAGGACTGCATACTTGCACGAAGGGGTGTGCCGGTACAAGCAATGAGTCAGACGATCGCGATCGAACGCCGCGACCTGGGGCCGGTCGGAGCGGGCTGAGCGGCCGGGGAGCCGGCCGGCGGTCTCAGGCGGGCGCAGCAGCGCGGGCGGTCCCGCGGGCCCGCGCCGGGACCGCCTGATCAGCCGCGGCGAGCGCGAGCGCGCTGCCGACCCCGAGCAGCGCCCAGGTGACCGGGTCCTCGAGGAAGTCCGCGTACAGCAGGGTGTGGAAGATCAAGGCGAGGAAGGCCGCAGCGACCGCGACACGCGCCGGCTCGAAGCGAGCGCCTCGGAAGAGACGAATCACCGCAGTGATCACCAGCGCGAGGTACACGAGCTCGCCGATCAAGCCCTGCTCCGCGGCGATCGTGACAGCGATCGTGTGAGACGCCGACAGGGTTTGGGCGTTACCGTGGTAATGGACCTCGTACTCGTGCTCGAACGAGCCCGAGCCGTAGCCCCACAGAGGTCGGTGCGAGAACAGGTGAAGCCCACGCGTGACGAGGTTCGCACGGCCGCTCGAGGCGCCATTCAGACCTTGATTGAGACCGAACGTCGTCGGCGACACGGCGATGGCGACTGCGCCGACCGCGACGACGGCCGCCGCGACGACGAAGGCGCGTCGCACCTGCCACCGGAATGCGGCGATCGTCCCGAGCCCGAGGAGCAGCGCTGCCAGGCTCGAGCGCGAGAGCGTCAGGAGGAGACCGCCCCAGAGGACGGCCAGACACAGGGTCGCGCCGACCTGCTCGCGTGGGCGGCGACCGAACAAGAGCACGGTGGCGAGGCCGATCATCACCAGCATGAGAAAGCGGCCGAAGATGTCGGGATCGAAGAACACCGAGTTGACCGTGAAGTACGCATGCAGGTCGTTCGCGAGGATCAGCTTCGGGTTGAGGAAGATCGTCTTGGTCGCGTACTCGACAGCCCCGATCCCCGCGAATACGAGCGCGAGACAGACGATCACGGCGAAGCACAGGCGGATCAGACGCGGGGTCCAATCGAGCCGGGACAGCAGGACGAACAGCAGCGCGAACGGGACATAGAAGAAGACCACGTTCTGCAGCGCCGACTGGAAGCTGGGCGAGTACACCGCCTGCACCGCATAGAGCACCAAGTACAGGGCGAGCAGTCGCTCGACCCAGCCCCCCGCTCCGAGCGTGCGGCCTTCGGTCCCGCTGTCGAGCCGCGCGAGCCGCGCCGCGCGAGCTCGCGCCGTCCGCGGGACGAGCGTGCTCTCGGGGATGGAGGGGTCGGCGATGCGCCTCGCGGCCGGCGCGCGGAGCGCCTGCACGATCATCGAGATCGATCCGGCTGCCACCACGAGGTAGAGCGGCACGAGCAGGTTCGAGGTGGTGCCGGAGGACTCGATCGGGACACGGAACGGGAGCGCGGCGACGGCGAGCACCGCGAGCACGCTCGGGCGCCGCATCACGATCATCGCCAGTCCGATGATCACCACCAGCACGATGACCGCCGCGACGAGCGCGACGAGCGGATGACGATGGACGAACTCGAGCTGAGGCGAGTGCCAGATCTGCGCCATCAGGAGGATCGGTGCGAGGACCACGGCCCCGGCGATCGCGCGGGCGCGCCCACGGGGATCCTGCACGAGGAGCGCCGCTGCCGCGAGGGCTGCGACGATGACCACCCCGGCCTTCGGCAGCGGTCCCGTGAGCGCGGCGAACGCGAGCATCGGCGGGCGCCAGTCTAGAGGACACGACGACGCGATCATCTACGCTGTCGCGGCGTGTCCATGACGCTGACCAGCTCAGCCCGAGCGATCGCATTGTCGGGCCTGGCCGCGACGGCACTGGCCGGGTGCGGGAGCTCGATCCATTCGCAACCGGGCTCCACCGTCCCCGTCGCGTCCGCAAAGCCGCTCGGTTACGGCGTCGTCGACCGCGCCCGTCGGCCCTACTTCACGTGCATCCGCGCCGCGGGCCTACCCGTCGTCGACGTCGGCTCCTCGACGCTTCAGGTCGGGCCGCTGCCGGCCGGCCCGACGATCCACTTCGAAGCCACGCCGGGTGGCGCACAGGAGCAGCAGATCGACGGGCAGGCCCAGGGCGCTGAGGCGATCGGCGCCGCGCAGCTGTACGTCCACGGGGCGCCCGACGCGGAGCTCGAGAAGATCGAGAACTGCCTCGATCAGGGGGTCACGGGGTAGCTCTCCGCGAGCCTCTCCGCGAGCGAGCCGCACTGTCCAGCGCGCCCACAGCGACCGACGGTGTGCAACCTTCGGCACACGCAGCCGGACGGCGCTCTAGAATCAGCATCCGGGTTCTCGCAGTCCCCGTGCCAGTTTGAACCGCTTCTCGCGCCGAGCCACCGGCTCAGTGCGTAGGCGCCAAGGTCGAACGTCTCGCCGGCCGGTAGCCGGCAGCGGCCCCAAAACCGTGTCCCATCTTGCTCTCCTGCGCTTCGTCCTCCTCGTCCCGCCCACCGTGTTCGCACTGAGTGCCCGCTTCGGCGGGCCCTCGCGCGTCGGTGCCGCGGCGCCCGCCCCCTCCGTCTTCGCGACCGAGGCGTGAGCACGCGCGTGTCGGCCTCGACCGCTTCGCTGACCGCATTCGCGCCCCCGGACGCCGAGCGCCCAGCGGCAGGCGCTCCCGGGGGCACGCGCTCGACCTCCTGGCGGCTGTACCTCGCGCTCGCGTTGGGCTCGCTCGCCCTCGGGTCGCTCTCGCTGCTGTATCCCTCGACCCCGAGCTATGACCCGTGGGGATGGCTCCTGTGGGGACGGGAGATCCTCCATCTCAAGCTGAACACGGTGGGCGCCAATTCGTTCAAGCCGCTCCCCGTGATCTTCACGCTGCCGTTCGCGCTGTTCGGCAAGGCTCAGCCCGACCTGTGGCTCGCGGTCGGGCGGTCGGGAGCTTTTTTCGCGGTGGCGATGGCATTCAAGCTCGCGGCGCGGCTGACGCTGTGGTTTGGCACCGGCGCGGGTGGGCGCCGAGGCGTCTCCCGTGCGATCTCGTACGGCCCGGCCGTGCTCGCGGGCGGGATCGCGGCGCTCAGCATGCTCATCTCCCCCGAGTACATCCGCGACGCGGCGCTCGGCTACTCGGAGTGCTTGGGAGCGGGCATCGTGCTGCTCGCGATCGACCGCCATCTGGACGACAAGCCGCGCCAGGCGTTCCTCCTTGGCGTCATTCCGGCGCTCGATCGTCCGGAGATATGGGCATTCTGGGGACTCTACGGCCTGTATCTGTGCCGCCGCGATCCGGGCGCACGAAAGCTCGTCGTGGCGCTGTTCGTGCTCGTCCCCTGCCTGTGGTTCCTGCCCGAGCTGTGGGGGTCGGGCCACCTCTTCCGCGGCGTGACACGCGCGCTGCATCCTCGCAAAGGCGCGGCCACGTTCACGAAGTGCCCGTTCTGCACGGAGATGAAGGCCGCATCGCAGATCTCGCTCTCGCGGGTCAAGATCGTCACCGCCCTGACGGCGGTGGGCGCGGCGATCGCGATCTGGCGGGCGCTGCGGCGCCGGACGACGGGGATCGGCGCGGCGGTGCGCGAGCAGAGCCACCGTCCCGAGGGCATCGTGCTCGTCCTTGCCGTCGTGGCGATCCTCTGGTTCCTCGAAATCTCGGCGATGACGCAGTACGGGTTCTCGGGTAACCAGCGTTATCTGATCATCGGCGGGGCTCTCGTCGTCGTCCTCGGCGGGGTCGGCTGGGGCCTGGCGGCGTGGAAGCTCGGCGAACTGCTGGGACGGTGGATCCGCCCGGCGCCCGGTGCCGCGGTCGCGGTCGTGGCGGCCACGGCGCTCTTCCTCGTGCTCCCGAACTGGGTCGGAACGCACTTCAAGGCCCACAAGCTCGATCACGCGCTCCGCTACCAAGCCGAGCTGCGCCAGGATCTGACGAAGATCATCCGCAGGGCCGGTGGCGCGAAAGCGGTGGTCGCCTGCGGGAGCATCGAGACCGAGAACTACCAGGTCCCGATGGTCGCCTGGTATCTCAACCTGGAATCGGTCGACGTCTCCGACCAGATGCCTGATTCCATCGCCGGCCAGCCATCCCCGCCAGATCCGAACGTGATCTTGCAGGCGCGGGACACGGGCACCGCGCGGCTGGAGCCGAAAATACCCACCAACGAGCACTACACCGAGATCAGGCAGCGGACCTTCCGGCTGTACGAACACTGCAAGTAACCTCAAACGCCGATGTCCACCGTCATCGCTCCTCCTGCCCCAGCCCCCTCCGCGCCCGGGCCGCCCGGTCCGATCCCCGAGATCCGGCTACCCCCCCGGCTTCAGCGGATCCCCTCCCGCGTGGCGATCGGCGTCGGGCTGCTCCTGTTGACCGTCGTCTCTCTGATCCTCCGCACGCGCTACATCAACGGTCAGCTCTGGGACGACGAGGGGCTGACCGTCGGGATCGCCTCGCACTCGCTCTCGGCGATCCCCGGGGTCCTGCGCCATGACGGGTCACCGCCGCTCTACTACCTGATGCTGCACGTGTGGATGGCGCTGTTCGGATCGAGCGAGGCCGAGACCCACTCGCTCTCGCTGCTCTTCTCGATGCTTGCGATCCCCGCCGGATTGTGGGCCGGCTGGAGCCTGTTCGGCCGACGCGCCGGTCTCATGGCTGCGGTCCTCTTCGGCTTCAGCTCGTTCCTGACCTCGTACGGCCAGGAGACCAGGATGTACTCGCTCATGGGGCTGCTCGGGATCCTCGCCGCCGCGGGGTTCGTCCACGGCTTCGTCTACCGCCGCCGGCGCTACCTGATCCTGTTCGCCGTCTCGCTGGCGCTCATGCTCTACACCCACGCCTGGGGCCTCTTCTACGGAGCGGGGGGGGCGCTCGCGCTCGTGCCCATCTGGTACGCGAGCGACGATCGACGGGGCCTCGCGCGCGATGCGGCGCTGACCTTCATCGGTGCCGGCGTCCTCTTCCTGCCCTGGCTGCCGAACTTCATCTATCAGGCGACCCACACGGGGGCGCCGTGGGATTCGGCGCCGCGCTTCGGCGCTCCGGTCCAGCTCTCACGCGATCTGCTCGGCGGCGACCGTGTCACCGGCGTGCTCGTTCTCGGCGCGGCCATCGGCCTGGCGGCGCTGTTCACGCGCGCTTACCGTCGCACGCGCGACGGGAGCGCGATGTTCGCGCTGCTCTCGCTCCCGGTGGCGACTCTTCTGCTCGCGTGGATCGCTTCGCAGGTCACGCCGGCATGGGTGTCCAGGTACTTCGCGCCGATCCTCGGCGCGGTCCTGCTGTTGGCGGCGCTCGGCCTCTCGCGGGCGGGGGTCGCGGGTCCGGTGGCGCTGGCACTCTCGTGCATCTTCCTCATCAACGTGGCTTCCTACACGCCCAAGTACAAGAGCGACATGCGCGACGTCGGGGGCGAGATGGCGCCCCTGCTGCATCCCGGAGACCTGGTGATCAGCGGCCAGCCGGACCAGATCGCGGTCACTTGGTACTACATGCCGGGCGGGCTGCGATGGGCGAGCACGATCGGGCCGGTCAGCGACCCGCGGTACATGAACTGGGTCGACGCGCTCAAGCGGCTCCAGGACGCCAACCCGGCCACGACGTTCACGAGGTTGATGGCCACGGTGCAGCCCGGCCAGCAGATTCTGTTCGTCCGTCCCCTGACCGCAGGGGCGGAGAACTGGGAGGCTCCGTGGACCCAGTTGGTGCGCCGACGCTCGGCCCAGTGGGGCGATCTCTTCTCCTCCGACAAGCAGCTCCAGGTGGTCGCCACCGCGCCGCACGCTTTCCCGGGCGCAACGATCCTCGCCGACAGCGCCGTGCTCTACAAGAAGGTCTCCTGAACACAACATGACTGACGACCAGCCCATCTCCCCCCGCGACGAAGCCGATACCGAGGTCGCTCGGGATCGCCAGCCGGTTGCCGGCATCACCCCGGAGCGACCCGTCGTCGTGATCGGGGGCGGCCCCGCCGGCCTGACCGCGGGGTACCTGCTCGCCAAGCAGGGCCTCCCCGTGATCGTGCTCGAGTCGACCGATCAGGTCGGTGGCATCGCGCGCACCGAGGTCCGCGACGGCTACCGCTTCGACCTCGGCGGCCATCGCTTCTTCACCAAGGTCAAGGAGGTCGACGACCTCTGGCACGAGATCATGAAGGAGGAGTTCCTCAAGCGCCCGCGGAAGTCCCGGATCTACTACAACAACAAGTTCTTCGAGTATCCGCTCGACGGCATGGACGTGATCCGCAAGCTCGGCCCGGTCGAGCTCGTGCGGTGCTTCGTGTCCTACCTTTGGGCGGCGATCAAGCCGAAGGGTCGCGAGGACACCTTCGAACAGTGGGTGTCAAACCGCTTCGGCAAGCGGCTGTTCACGATCTTCTTCAAGACCTACAGCGAGAAGCTGTGGGGCGTTCCGACCTCGGAGATCCGCTCGGAGTTCGCCGCGCAGAGGATCAAGGGCCTGTCGTTCTTCAGCGCCGCCAAGTCCGCCTTCTTCGGAAACAAGGGCAACAAGATCAAGTCGCTGATCTCTGAATTCAATTACCCGCGCTATGGCCCCGGCCAGATGTGGGAGCAGATGACTGAGGACATCCGCGCCCACGGCGGCGAGGTGCGCCTGAACGCCCCGGTCACGCGCCTGCGGATCGACGGCGGGCGCGTCGTCGAGCTGGTGGCCGGCGGCGAGACGCTCACGCCGTCGCATGTGATCTCCTCGCTGCCGCTGCGCACGACGGTCGGGATCACCGAGCCCGAGGCCCCGCTCGAGGTTCGTGACGCCGCCCGGGGGCTGCGCTACCGCGACTACCTCACGGTGGCGCTCGTGGTGCCAGAGTCGCGCAGCTTCCCCGACAACTGGATCTACATCCACCAGCCGGGCGTGCAGGTGCTGCGCATCCAGAACTTCAAGTCCTGGAGCCCGTGGATGGTGCCTGAGGGCGAGACCGCGTCGTCGATCGGGATGGAGTACTTCTGCTTCGAGGGCGACGACCTGTGGAACATGCGGGACGACGATCTGGTCACGATGGCCGGCCAGGAGATCGAGAAGCTGCACCTGGCCGAGGCCGCCAAGGTCCGCTTCGGCTTCGTCGAGCGCGTTCACAAGGCCTACCCGATCTACGACGAGCGCTACGCCGAGCGCGTCGCGACGATCCGTTCGTGGCTGGAGACGATCGCCAACATCGCCCAGGTCGGACGCAACGGCCTGCACCGTTACAACAACTCCGACCACTCGATGCTGACCGCGATGCGCGCGGTCGACAACATCCTCCTCGGGACCAACCACGACATCTGGGCGGTCAACGCCGAGAGCGTCTACCACGAGGAGCATCAGGACAACGAGGAGCCGTACCGCAACCCGCCCTCGACGCCCGCCATGGAGCAGCCACTCGCCTCCGAGCGGTGATGAGCCCCCGCTCGTGGCGGCGGCGACGGGCCGGCCGGGTGGCCATGAGCCCCCGCTCGTGGCCGCGGCGACGGGCCGGCCGGGTGGCCATGAGCCGCCGCTCGTGGCCACGGCGACAGGTCGGCCGAGTGGCCGGCTGCTGTGTTGCGCTGTTGCTCGTCATGTTTCCGTGCGCCACCGTGGCCGCGGTGACCTCGACGACCAACCCGCTGTCCGGAGGTGTCTCGCCGCTGTCGCCGAT
>PMOY01000338.1 GCA_003165655.1 Solirubrobacterales bacterium | reverse complement strand
ATCGCCACCAGCGAGACCTCGGGCAGGTCGAGCCCTTCGCGCAGCAGGTTGACCCCCACGAGCACGTCGAAGTCCCCGAGCCGGAGCTGGCGGATGATCTGGATCCGCTCGAGCGTGTCGATCTCGGAGTGCAGGTAGCGGACTCGGAATCCCGTCTCGAGCAGGTAGTCGGTCAGATCCTCGGACATCTTCTTGGTCAGGGTGGTGACCAGCGTGCGCTCGTTGCGCTCGACGCGAGCACGGATCTCGTTCATCAGGTCGTCGATCTGGTTGCGGGTCTCGCGGACCTCGACCTCCGGGTCAACGATCCCGGTCGGTCTGACGATCTGCTCCACCGTTCGCTCGCCCCGGGTGCGCTCGTAATCCCCGGGCGTGGCGGAGACGAACACGATCCGCGGCGTGATCGACAGGAACTCCTGGAAGGTCTGGGGGCGGTTATCGAGCGCCGACGGGAGGCGGAATCCGTAGTCGACGAGCGTCTGCTTGCGGGAGCGGTCCCCCTCGGACATACCGCCGATCTGCGGCACCGTCTGGTGGGACTCGTCAATGAAGCAGACGAAGTCATCGGGGAAGTAGTCGAGCAGGCAGTAGGGGCGGTCGCCCGGCTGTCGGCCGTCGAGGATCCGTGAGTAGTTCTCGATCCCGCTGCAGAAGCCGAGCTCGCGGAGCATCTCCATGTCGTACTGCGTGCGCTGGCGCAGCCGGTGGGACTCGAGCAGCTTCCCCTCCGCCTCGAGCTCCGCGCAGCGATGATTCAGCTCGCTGCCGATCTGCTGGACGGCGTCCTCGATCATCCCCTCGCGCACGTTGTAATGAGTCGCCGGCCAGATCCCGACGTGCTCGAGGTCGTCCTCGATCAGCTCGCCGGTCAGTGGGTCGAAGTGCTGCAGACGCTCGATCTCGTCGCCGAACAGCAGCGCCCGGAACGCCGTCTCCGCGTAGGCAGGGAACACCTCGAGCGTCTCGCCGCGAACCCGGAACGTGCCTCGTGCGAGAGCGGTGTCGTTGCGTGTGTACTGGATCGACACAAGCTTGCGCAGCAACGCATCCCGGTCGATGTACTCGCCCTTGGTGAGAGTCTGCAGGTTGGTCTCGTAGACCTCGGGCGAACCGAGGCCGTAGATGCAGGACACGCTCGCGACGATCACCACGTCGCGCCTGGCGAACAGCGCCGCCGTGGCGGAGTGGCGCAGCCGGTCGATCTCCTGGTTGATCGCTGAATCCTTCTCGATATAGAGATCCTTGCTCGGGACGTATGCCTCGGGCTGGTAGTAGTCGTAGTAGGAAACGAAGTACTCGACCGCGTTGCGTGGGAAGTACGCGCGGAACTCGTTGCAAAGCTGGGCGGCAAGCGTCTTGTTGTGGGCGATCACGAGCGCCGGCTTCTGGAGCGTCTCGATCGTGGCGGCCATCGTCATCGTCTTGCCCGTNNGACGAAGTACTCGACCGCGTTCTCCGGGAAGAACGTGCGGAACTCGTTGCACAGCTGTGCCGCCAACGTCTTGTTGTGCGCGATCACCAACGTCGGGCGCTGGACCTCCTGGATCACCCCCGCCATCGTCATCGTCTTGCCCGTGCCCGTCGCTCCGAGCAGCGTGACGAACCGCTCGCCCGCCTCGATCCCTTCGGCTATCGAACTAATCGCAGCCGGCTGATCTGCTGTCGGACGGTAGGCGGAATCAAGTTCGAACTGAGGCATAGGCGGGCCGTTTAGCGTAGCGCGGGCTGCGGATGGATCTTCTGAGCGTGCCGGCGTCATCCCGGTTCGTATTACGGACAAGCGAGACAGCGCGGGCGCGACCTCGCGTCGTCGCGGAAGCGCTGCTAGTGGTAGCCCAGCTGGCTGGGATACGTGCTGCGGTATTGGCGCTGCGCGTGGAGGACCTTCTCGACATACGCGCGCGTTTCCGGGAACGGAATCTCGGCGACCGTCAGCGCATGCCCGTGCGCACGGGCCCGTGCGACCCATTCGTCGACGTTGGCCTGACCTCCGTTGTAGGCGGCGAGGGCGAGCATCTCGTTGCCACGGTAGGTGCCGAGGAGGTAGCGCAGGTAGTAGCTGCCGTAGGTGATGTTGACCTGCGGACTGGCGAGGTCCGCCACCGTGAACGTGGTCGCTCCGGAGCGGTGCGCGAGGAACTCGGCTGTCGCGGGCAGGATCTGCATCAGACCTTCGGCCCCGGCCGAGGATGTGCGCGGATCGAACTTGGACTCGGCATAGATCACGGCAGCGATCAGCGCCGGATCGAGCCCCTTCTCATGCGCCTGCTGGACGATGATGTCCTCGTGATCGAGCGGCAACGTGAGGTGCTCGTACGCGCTCCTGAACAGTGGCAACGCGACCACGATCGCGGCCAGCACGACGATAACGCTGCCGAGCACGAGCGCAGCGCGGCGACGGCGACGGCGCGCATCGGTACTTCGCCGCTTCTGCGCCGCGGAACTGCGAGCGGTGATGCCGGCGGAGCCAGAGCTCATCTGCACAGCTTGTCAAGCACGGCCGACAGAGCCGTTTCGAGCTCCTCCGGCGTCCCGTCGTTGACCACCACGTACTGAGCCCGCGCGGCCTTCTCCGCCTGGCTGAGCTGGCGAGCCGTCCGCTCCGCGACCGCAGCGTGACCGCGCCCCGCGGCGCGATCGGCGCGCAGCGCTTCGTCCGCGATGACCGCGATCGTCGCATCGAAGGCCTCCTCCATCTCCGACTCGAACAGCAGCGGCACCTCGACCACCGCGGCCGGCGGGCGCGGCCGGCGGCGGTCGACCTCATCCCGCCAGGCCGTCATCCGCTGCCCAACCCGCGGCCATAGCAGGGTCTCGATCCAGTGACGGTCCGCGGCGCTGGCGAACATATGGCTCGCCACCGCGCCGCGATCGACGACCCCGTCGGGGGCCATGTCCTCGCCGAGTCGCTCGACCACCGCGTCCCTGACCTCGGCTGTCGCGTAGAGGTCGTGCACCACCCGGTCGGTCGACAGTACGGCGGCCCCGAGGCGCTCCAGAGCGCCGAGCGCCGTCGATTTCCCGGCACCGAGGCCGCCGGTCAGCGCGACGAAGGGAACCCGCTCCGCGATCAGGCCGTCGGCTCGCCGGTGCCGGAAGTGCTCACGCCGGCCGGCGCCTCGACGGCCCCGAGGTCAGCCTCGGGTCCGCCGGCATCGGCCTCGTGCGACTGCGAGTCGGCGTCCTCGGCGTCCTCGGCGTCCTCTGACCGGGAATCGCCGCCGTCGTCCGGTGAGTCCGACGCGGCCTCGGGTCCCGGCGTCTGCGGATGCGCGCCGCCCGAGTCCGCGATCTCCGGCTCCGCGGAGGCACCCGCGTCCGTCTCGACGTCGGGATACACATCCGTCGGCGCGGCTCCCGGCGCGCCGGGAGCTACGAATACGTCCTCCGAGAGGCCCAGCTCCGGCATGTCGTCCAGGTCCCCCGTGCTCGGTTCGATCGGCCGTACCGGCAGCACCTGATCCTCGACGCGCTTGACGGACAGGGACAGACGCCGGCGCTCGGAGTCGATCTCGAGGATCTTGACCCGGACATCGTCGCCCGGCTGGATGATCTCGCGCGGGTTCTCGACGTGGTGCTGCGAGAGCTCGGAGATGTGGACGAGACCTTCCACGCCGTCGAGAATCTCGACGAACGCGCCGAAGGTCACTACCTTGGTCACCGTTCCCTCGAGCTCGTCGCCGATGTTGTAGGTGTCGATCACACGCTGCCACGGATCCTCTTGCGTCTGCTTGAGGCCAAGCGAGATGCGCTGGCGCTGGCGGTCGATGTCGAGCACCTTGACGCTGACGGTGTCGCCGATCGAGAGGATCTCCGACGGGTGGTTGACGTGCGACCACGAGAGCTCGGAGATGTGGATGAGGCCGTCGATCCCGTCGAGGTCGACGAACGCGCCGAAGTCGACGATGTTCGAGATTGTGCCCTCGACGACCTGGCCGGGCTGGAGCCGATCGAGGATGCGCTCGCGATCCTCCTTGCGCTGCTCTTCGAGCACGGCCCGGCGCGAGAGGACCACGTTGTTGCGCGAGCGGTTGAGCTCGATCACCTTGCACTCGATTGTCTGATCGAGGTACTCGTCGAGGTTCGGGACCCGGCGGATGTCGACGAGCGACGCGGGCAGGAAGCCGCGCACGCCGAGGTCGATGATCAGGCCGCCCTTGACGACCTCGATCACGCGACCGTCAACCGGCTCGCCGGACTCGGCGGCGGCCTCGATCTTGCGCCACGCGCGCTCGAAGCGTGCACGTTTCTTGGACAGGATCAGTCGGCCGTCTTGGTCCTCCTTGGTGAGGACCAGCGCGTCGACCTCCTCGCCCAGCTCGACCTCGTCGTGCGGGTCGACGGATTTGCGGATCGACAGCTCGCCCGCAGGGATGACCCCCTCGGACTTGTAGCCGATGTCGACGAGGACCTCGTCGTTGTCGATGCGGACGACGTTGCCGGTGACGACGTCGCCTTCCGCGAACGGATGAATGGTTGCGTCGTAGTTGGGGACGATCTGGCCGTCGATCTCGAGCAGGAGGCCGTCCGAGCCTTCGACGATCCGCGCATTCGGAAGCTCGTCGAGAGGCGTCATTGTGGTTGTGGGTGACATCAGGTCAGAGGTTACAGCGCCTCGGTCAACGGGTGATTCCCGCCTCGGGCTGGAGACGGTCGTGAATCGCTCGGTCAGGACCCGTGCCGCCCTATCATCGTCTCGATGCCGACACGGGCCACGAAGCGCGGTAGCGAGCGCACGCCGTTGCACCGCGACTGCGACGTGCTGATCTGCGGAGCGAGCTTCGGCGGTCTCGCCGTCGCCCGCGAGCTCGCCGGCAGCACCGCCGACGTGATGATCCTCGATCGCTACGAGATCGGCGAGCGCCAGACATCAGCCTGCGGTATCCCGACCGCCTGGCTGCGCGCGCTGGCGCTCGAGGACGCACTGCAGCAGACCTTCGGAGAGCTGGTCCTCCACACGCCGCATACAGAAGTCCGCTACGACCTGCCCTGGACCTTCTCGACCTTCGATTACCGGACGCTGTGTGGCCTGCTCGCCGAGATGGGGCGCTTCGAGTTCGAAACCGCCACGGTCAGCGGACGCACCGGCGACACCGTGCACACCGACCGCGGCGACATCCGCGCGCCGCTGATCGTCGACGCGCTCGGCTGGCGGCGGGTGCTCGGATCGGGACAGAACATCCAGCCCCCGGACGCACTCCTCTCGCGCGGGCTCGAGGTGCATCCGTTCGGGTCGGGCGAGGAGCTCGAGGTGTGGATCGATCGCTCCTACGTGCCGGCCGGCTATGGCTGGAGCTTCCCCGCCGACGGCGAGCTGCGGATCGGGGTCGGTTCGTTCGACCCGCGTCATCACGTCCGCGAGCCGACCGAGCGCCTCGCCACCGACCTGCACGCCGACAAGGTTCGCTACCAAGGCAACTGGATCCCGCATGCGCTCCGGGACGCGACCGAGGACGGGGTCTTCTTCGTCGGGGATTCGGCCGGCCACTGCCTCCCGCTGACGGCGGAGGGGATCCGGACGGCCCTGTATTTCGGGCTTGCGTGCGGTCGCGAGCTGCGCGGCGTGATTGAAGGTCACCAGGGCCGTGAAAGCGCCCTCGCCGGCTACCACCGATTCTCCGCTGATCATGCGCTGGCGTTTCGCTGGATGCTCCGCGTGCAGCGCCTCGTTCCCCGGATCGCACCCCGACTGCTCGCTCCCTCGCTCCGCGCGATGGGCGCCAAGCGCTTCGTCGACTGGTCCTTCGGCCACTACCTGGACATCGCCCATCCTGATTTCGCCACGGCCGGTGTGCCCGGTCGGATCGCGCTAGCGGCGTCGTAGCGCTTCGCCGCTGTGACGAGCGATATCGCGTCAGGGGTCCGGCCGGCGCCTCGCCTACAGCGAGGGCAGCAGAAGGTGTACGCCGGGGAAGATCAGGTTCGGGTTGCCGGTGCCGATCCGCCCCACGTTGAGGTCCCAGATCGAAACCACCAGGTGCCAGATCGACGCGTTGCTCGCGCCGGCTGGAAGCAGGCCCTTGGCGATGCTCCAGAGCGAGTCCCCAGAAGCGACCACGACGGACTTGGCTGAGGATGCGGATCCCTGGGTCTGCTGGGTGGCGGCGCTCTGGGTGGGCGCCGCCCCGCGGTCGACCACGGTGACGACCCGGACGCGCTCTCCGCGGCTGCCGACCACAATCGCCGAGTAGGACATTCCCGGCTCCATCGTCACGCCCCCGTTTGATACCAACGGTGCACTGTCGCCCGCCTTCATCGCTCCCAACGTATGCATGCCGGGAGTCACCGATAGATACGGAGTCGCTTGGGTGTAGGCGAGGCTCTTGACGACGGTCTTCGAGTCGAGCATCAGTTCCGGGCTGCCGAGCTCTGGAGCTGCGTGGATGACGCGCACCAGGCTCGTCCCGGCCTTGCCACCCTCGGCCTTGTAGATGCCCAGCGTAACTCCGGCCCCCTTGGAGAGCACGACGATGTCGTAGGCGCCGTCGCCGACCGTCGCCTGTCCCTGAGCGAGCGTCTTGCCGGCGCCGACGAGGGACCAATGGAAGCTACCGGAGGCAATGCTGCGCCAGGGCGTGACCTGCGAGAACCCGATCGAGCCGAGCTCGACGTTGCCGGCGCCGGTGTTGACGTCGACCGTGGCGGTGCCGACGCCGGGCACGGCGTGGATGAATCGAACGAAGGCACGCGCCAGCGACTGGGCGGGCCAAAGCAGCGAAAGGCACACGCCTACGACCAAAGGTGCCAGACTCCTACGTAATGATGTCCGATTTCTCACTTGACACGCCTCCCTGCTCATTGCCGTGCGAATTTATATGCCCGCTGCCGTGGGAATGTGGTCCAGCTCTATCGCCCCACCCGGAGCGGTCAGCTCCCAGGTCATGAGTATCTTAGCGACTCGGAGGCTGATCGACGAGGCAACTTCACTTGAGCCGTCCGAACGGGCGCTGCTCGACCTCTGGTTGTACCGCGGCCTCGACGATCCCGCCTTGGCGCGGATGACCGGTATCACGACTGATGCCATCGCCACCCGTCGCGTTCGCATCATCGAGCAGCTGAGCGACGAGCTCGGTCTCCCGATCGACCAGATCCGCGATGCACTCGTCGAGATCGCCGCTTCGAGCACAACGGCGCTGGAAACGCAGGTCGCGGCGAGCGCTAACGGACTAACGGATCCGGCGGACGCGCAGGGCGGCGAGCCCCCGAACGGCCGGCCGCTCGACGCCGCCGAGGGCGCCGGCGCCAGGGTCGTCGACGCCGAGAGCGACCCGAACGCGAACGGCCACCTACCCGCCACCACCCCCGACGCCATCACCACCCCCACCGACGCCGAC
>PMOY01000120.1 GCA_003165655.1 Solirubrobacterales bacterium | reverse complement strand
TCGCCGAGCTCGCCGCCGCGGTCGCGTCATTGCCCGCGGGCGTATCCGCGATCACTGTGCCGACGCTGATCATGTACGGAACCGCCGACGGTCTCTGCCCGCCGGAGGGCAGCGAGATGCTCGGTCGGCGGATCGGCGCGACCGACCGGACNNATCCTCAACGAGCCCGAGCAGGAGCAGGTGATGGACGATCTGTGTGCCTGGCTGGACGCGCATGGTCGCGACTCGGGCGCCGCCGAGAGCCTCCCGGCCTGATGCCCCTGTTTCATCACCGCAGCGATGAGGAGAAGGCCGCCGAGGTCAAGCGCGCCGAAGCGGCCGAGCGGGCCGGAGAGGACGCCGAGGAGTCACGCCGGCGGATCGAAGCCGGAGGACTTCCGGTCGCAGCGGAGGAGCGCCTGCGCCAGCTTGCCTCGAGCGAGGGCAAACCCGGGCTCTTCACCAGCGACCTGTCCGTGCAGGAGTTCGCGCTGCTCGCTGGGTTCGGCGTTCGGCCGCTGACGCAGGTCATGGGCTCCTCGATCTACAACGTCGGGTGGCAGCCCGTCTACTACAACGTGCCGACGGAGGTCAGGGTGCTCTCGAGCGCATTCAACGAATGTCGCCAGCTCGCCCTCGGTCGCCTCCTCCAAGAGGCCCAGCTCGCGGCGGCCGACGCGGTCGTCGGGGTGAAGGTCGTCCAAGGCGCCCATGATTGGGCGGCGCGCACGATCGAGTTCGTCGTGGTGGGGACCGCGGTGCGCCTACCGCCCCAGATGCGTCATCCCGACGGGGGTACGGTGCTCACCGATCTCAGCGGCCAGGAGTTCGTGCAGCTCTGCAAGGCAGGGGTTCGGCCGGTCGGGATCGCCGCACACACCAGCGTGCACTACGTCCCGGCCTCGTGGCAGACCCAACGCGCGACCAGCGGCGGAGGCTGGAGCGGGACTTCCTGGGCGAACCAGGAGCTGCGTGACTTCACCCAGGGCGTCTACGCCGCGCGGGAAAAGGCGGTCGGCTCGGTCGTGTATCAGGCGCGGGAGCTTGGCGCCGACGGACTCGTCGGAGTCCAGATCGATGAGCATGCGCGCACCCACGCGGTCAAGCGGGGCATGATCGATTGCGAGGACCTCGAGGTGACCTTCCACGTCATGGGCACCGCGATCCGCGAGGAGCCTGCGCTCGCCGACCGCAATGCCGCGACCACGCCGATCACCGTCCTCTCCCTCCGCTGAGTCGCCGCGGCCGCTGATCAACCACTTCACTTCTCTTCACCTCGAAAGGAACCCGCCGATGGCTTACGACCCCACCAGTACCGAGGGCTTGCCCGAGGCCGGCCGCCAGCGCATTGAGCAAAACAAGACAGGTCTGTACACGAGCGACCTCTCAGTCAACGAGTTCCTGCTGGTCCGCCATGCCGGTTTTCAGCCGCTCGGGCTGGTGATGGGCTCAAGCATCTACCACATCGGCTACCAGCAGGCGCAGTGGAAGCAGAGTCAGGAGATGCAGGTGCTCTCCCAAGCGATGTACGAGGCGCGCGAGCTCGCGATGACGCGCATGGAGGAGGAGGCCGACCAGCTCGGTGCCGACGGGGTGGTCGGCGTGCGCTTGAACATCGGCCGCTACGACTGGGGCCAGAACATGGCGGAGTTTGTCGCCATGGGCACCGCGGTCAAGCACCGCGAGGGCAAGCTGCACCGAGCGCCGTCCGGTCGGCCCTTCACCAGTGACCTGTCCGGGCAGGAGTTCTGGGCGGTCCTCCAGACCGGCCACCGGCCGGTCGGCATGGTGATGGGCTCATGCGTGTACCACGTCGCGCACCAGAGCTGGCGCCAGTCGATCGGAAACACCGGGCGCAACGTCGAGCTCCCGAACTTNNCAGACGGGACGCAACGTCGAGCTCCCGAACTTCACCCAGGCGCTCTACGACGCTCGTGAGCTCGCGATGGAGCGGATGCAGGCCGAGGCACTCGAGGCCAAGGCCGAGGGAATCGTCGGCGTGGACATCCACGAAGAGAGCCACGGCTGGGGGAGCCACGTGATCGAGTTCTTCGCCATCGGCACCGCGATCATCCCCGACGAAGACGCGGAGGATCACGTGATCCCAGATCCGCAGACCGTGCTCGACCTGTCGTAGGTCGGTGGGCTCGCGAGCCCTCGTCGGGCACGCGACCGGCCATCGACGCGGGCGCGCTACCGTGGGCAAGCGGAAATGCCGCCGGCGGGCGGATGAGAAGTAGGATCACGCTGTTCGAGGAAGGAGGCAGTCCTGTGACCCTGTCCTACGCTCACGGAGCCTGCGATCGGCCGCTTCTGGGCGATACGATCGGCGAGAGCCTCGAGCGGACAGCTGCTCGGGTGCCAGACGCGGAGGCTCTCGTCTCCGTCCATCAGGGAGTCCGCTACACCTACGCCGAGCTGAACGACGCCGTCGATCGCTTGGCGCGTGGGATGCTCGCCGCGGGCATTCGGCGCGGCGACCGCGTCGGCGTATGGAGCCCGAACCGATCCGAATGGCCACTGGTCCAGTTCGCGACGGCGAAGGTGGGCGTGATCCTCGTCAACATCAATCCGTCCTACCGGCGCAGCGAGCTCGAGTATGTGCTCGGGCAGTCCGGCTGCCGGTGGCTGATCGCGGCACAGACATGTCGGGGATCGGATTACGTGGCCATGGTCCAGTCCATCCGCGACTCGCTGCCCTCGCTCGAGCGGACGATCTTCTTCGACACGGCCGAGTGGGCCCAGCTCCTGGAGGGTGGAGCCGCCGAGGCTCTGCTGCGCTCCCGGTTGGCCGAGCTCGATTTCGACGACCCGATCAACATCCAGTACACGAGCGGCACGACCGGATTCCCCAAGGGCGCCACGCTCAGCCACCACAACATCCTCAACAACGGTTACTTCTCATCCTCCCTGCTGGGCTACACCGAGGCCGATCGGGTCTGCATCCCCGTTCCGCTCTACCACTGCTTCGGCATGGTCCTCGGCAACCTGGGCTGCGTCGCGCACGGGGCGTGCATGGTTTATCCGGCCGAGACCTTCGATCCCGAGGCGACTCTTCACGCGTGCGCGCAGGAGCATGCCACGAGCCTCTATGGCGTCCCGACCATGTTTATCGCCGAGCTCGAGCATCCGCGCTTTCGCGAGTTCGACCTGAGTGCGCTGCGGACGGGGATCATGGCCGGCTCGCCGTGTCCGATCGAGGTGATGAAGCGCGTCTCGGCGGACATGGGGATCGACGAGATGGGAATCGCCTTCGGCATGACCGAGACCTCGCCCGCGAGCACGCAGGTACGACGCGACGACACGCTCGAGCATCGCTGCGGGACCGTCGGCGAGGCGATGCCGCACACGGAGATCAAGATCGTCGACCCGGTGGCCGGGCGCACCCAGCCGCGGGGCGAGCCCGGCGAGTTCCTCGCGCGGGGATACCTGGTCATGCGCGGCTACTGGAACGACCCCGAGCGGACCGCCGAGGCGATCGACGCGCAACGCTGGATGCACACCGGCGACCTCGCGACGATGGACGATGACGGTCACGTCCGCATCGTCGGCCGGATCAAGGACATGATCATCCGCGGCGGCGAGAACGTCTACCCGAGGGAGATCGAGGAATTCCTGTACACGCATCCGGAGATCGCCGACGTGCAGGTGATCGGGGTCCCCGACGAGCGCTACGGCGAGGAGCTGATGGCGCTCGTGGTCGTGCGTGAGGGCGGCGTCCTGACCGAGGACGGCGTGCGAGATTTCTGTCGCGACCGGATTGCACACTTCAAGATCCCCCGCTACGTCAAGCTTGTCAGCTCCTTCCCGATGACGGTCACCGGCAAGGTGCAGAAGTTCAAGTTGCGCGAGGCCGCGATCGAGGAGCTCGGGCTCACCCAGGCGTCGACGGTGGTGACCGCGTAGAGCTCGCGACCGGACCGGGCCGCGCGGCGGGTGGGCCGCGCGACCCGACGGGGCCGCGCGACCTCACGGCGCCGACTACTTGACGATCTTGAAGATCCGCTCCATCCCGAGCACGGTGTGGGAGCGTCCGTCCTGCGTGTCCATGAAGCACTCCTGCACGTAGATGCCGGGCTTCTCGGTGATCACCAGCTGAAGCATCCCACCGCTCGACATCGGATTTGCGAACCCACCGTTGCCAATAATCAGCTTGTTGGCTTTCTTTTGGCTTGCGTTCGCCAGCAGCAGTTTCACCAGCTCCTTGGCACCCGCCATGTTCTTGACCCGCGACCAGACGTCCATGTGCACGAGGAAGCCCGCGTTGACGAACCTCACCAGCTCGCCGTCGTGGAGCGTCGTCGGACCAGTGAAGCCGAACTCGATCGAGTTGATCGTGCCCTGCGGCTTCGGCAGCGCCGCCGGCGTCGCCGCCGGCGTCACGGTGATCAAGGTGTGCGGTGGGATCCCGCTGCTGCTCGCGGAGTCGATCGCGAAGTAGGTACCGGCGGAAAGCTGGGTCTGCGCACTGCTGGTTCCCTTAGGTGCGACCGCGTCGAACACGATCGATCCGTACGGATCGAGATAGTTGAGGTCCCCCTGGTGCTCGCCCACCATCTTGACCGCCTGCGGGAACGCGGACGGGGACACACCCGGGTTCAGTCGGAAGAGCAACGGCCCGCCCTGGGACTCGCCTGTCACGGTGCTCTGCACGTTGACCGCACCGGATATCGTCGACCCGCCGACCACGACCGTCTTGCCGTTCAGTGCCATCGTCAGCGTCGGCAGGCCGCTCGCTCCCGAGGCGCTCGCTCCGCCCGCAGCGAGTGCCAATGTCGAAGCTACCGCCACCACGCTGCTCGCAACGAGCGGCCATTTGAATCGCCTCACTTCGTACCTCTCTCTCGTGGTTGCCCGCGTCAAGCGACGATCGCCACCCGTCCGCCGACGCTGGGCTCCGGTTAGCCCGGTTGCCCAAGTTGCCCACGCGTGCCCGACCACGCGTGCCCGACTCTGTCGGTCGGCGATCCTACCAATACGTCACAAACGTTGCTAGTGCATCTCCGGCTCGGTCAGACGCGATCGGGGGAGCAGTGATGGGCATCATCGCCCGTCAAAGCGCAGGCACGCCGTCAGCCGCCGCGCGCTCGGTTCGTCGTTGCCGACGCGCGTTTCGCAGCGCCGCCCGGTGGCCGACGCGCGCGAGCTCATCGTGGAGCTCCCTGATCTTGTCGAAGATGAAGTCAGCCACCTCCTGCTGTTGCTCGCGTGTCGGGTGCTCGACGAGCTCGAACTTGAATGGCTTGCCGTACTGGACGGTTACCTTCGGGAAGCGCAAGCGTTTCCAGTTCCGTATCTGATAGGAGCCCAGGATCGCCACCGGGAGGACCGGTACGCCAGTCTCCAGCGCGAGGCGGCCGATGCCAGGCTTGGCGGTGTCCGCGAGCCGGCCGGTGCGCGAGCGGCTGCCTTCGCAGTACATCACGATCGCACCGCCGCGGCGGATGATCTCGAACGACGTGATGAACGCCTCCTCATCGTGATGCCCGCGGCGGACCGGGAAGGCGCCGCCGAGGCCGAACACAATCTGTCCCAGCGGCGGCCTGAACAGCTGTGACTTGGCCATGAACCGTACCCGCCGCCGGATGAACGCGCCGATGAAGAAGTGGTCCATGAACGACGCATGGTTGGGCGCAAGGATGACGGGACCGATCGGGATGTTCTCCGCTCCCAGCCCCCGGGCGCGAAACGTGATCAGACCGTGCAGCATCGTCACGATGCGGACGACCTCGTACATCGGGCTCGGCTCTCGCGTGCGCGCTCGCCGGTGGTAGCGGTCGAAGTACTCCTTCGGCCGCGGATCCATGTAGACCTGCGGCTTGAGCTCTACATCAGCCATCGTTCATGGGCGCTCTGACTGATCCTGATGCGCCCTCAGCCGCTGAGCGGAAGCACCAGCGACGGCCGTTCGATCTCGTGGTCCACGTCCACCGGCACGACCGCGGTCCCGATCGCGAGAAACTCGATCACGTGAGCGCCCCAGCCGTGGCTGCCCTGGGCGATTCGGGCGCCGACGATTCCGGCGGCCTGCAGCTCGTCCGCCTCGTTCGTCATCCGCTCCATCGCCAGCTCGCGGGCCTCGTACAGCGCCTGGGTGAAGTTGGGTTGCTCCTGGTTGCGCCCGATCTGCTTCCAGGACTGACGGAGGCTCTGATGGGCGACGTGATAGACGCAGTTGCCCATCACCAATCCCGCCGGTCGGTAACCGGAGCGGAGCAGGGTCGAAAAGCCCTGCCCGTTCAGATCCGAGGTGAACGGACGGCCATTCGGAGCCCGGTGCAGCTCTCCGGCGCGGTGCTTGACGGCCGTGCCGACGGCGATGAACTCGGCGAGATCGGCACCCCATTGGTAGCGACCGATCTCGAGGCGCACGCCGACGATCCCGTCGGCGCCGAGCTGATCGGCCTCCTCCTCCATGCGCGTCATCGCGAGCTCGCGAGCGTGGTACATGGCCTGAGTGAGGACGCCCATCTCCTGGCTCTGGTTCCACATCGCCTGCTGGAAGCCGATGTGGTAGATCGAGCTGCCGAGAACCAGCCCGAGCGGCTCGAACCCCGACTGCTTGACGAGCAGGAACTCGTTGACCGACAGGTCGCTGGTGAAGAATCCCCGTGCCACGTCCTGCTTCATCCGGGCAATCCGCTCGCGCCCGGACTGCGGGATGCCGGCCAGCGATCCCGCCTCATAGCCACCGGCATGGGGCGCCTCCTCCGGCGCCGCGTTCTCCATCATCGCCGCCGGAGCCGCGGGCTCCTGGGGCTCGTTCTGCTGGTCATCGTCTGGTCGGTTGAAGAAACCCATCTGCAATCTCCTAGATCAGTAGGCGCTCGAGCGCCTGACGAGTGGTTTCGCTGCGTCTCGCCTCGGCGGCCAGCGCCTCTCCGAGCGCCGCCAGCCAGGCGTCGGTGTCGAGCTGCTCGCTCTTGAGCACGATCCCGCCTGACAGCTTCGCGCACCGGGTCTCGAGCGCGCCGCCCGGGTAGCGCAGCTCGAGTCGCACGTTGCCGAGATCAACGGCGATCTGACGCACGACCTTCGGTCCGCGAAATCCGGCCCGCCGCCGATCGACGCGAACCCGCTGCGGGATCGCGTTCTCGAGCTTCGTTGCGAGGCCCTCGACGAAGGCGTCGAGGTCGCCTGAATCGGCACGCAGCGAGGCTGAAAGGAGGTCGAGGTCTACTGACTCGGCGTCGTCTGCCATGGCGGTCGACTTCAGGCTACGCCTCAACCCAACCGAGCGCCCACTCGAGCGCTGTCGCCACCCATGCGCAAGCGTGTCGCGGTCAGGCCAGGCGGCCGGACGCCCCGCGAACGAGCGCGATGATCTCAGGCGTCGCCTTGGCGGTCGAGCCGCTGTCGAACGGCGGCTCGGGGTCATACTCGATCCCGAGCTGGATCGCCCGGGCGAGCTCGTCGCCGGCGATCCTTGCGGCGAGTGTCAGCGCCATGTCGATGCCCGCCGATACCCCTGCCGAGGTGATGATCCGCGCCTCCGGGTGCTCGACGACCCGACGCTCAACCGGGCGCGCGCCGTATTCGCGGAGCGCGTCAAGGGCCAGCCAGTGGGTCGTCGCCTCAAGCCCGTCGAGGAGACCGGCCGCCGCGAGCAGGAGCGAGCCGGTGCACACCGAGGTCGTCCATCCGGAGGTCTCGTGCGCGCGGCGCAGCCAGTCCAGGATCTGCTCGTCCCCCATCAGCTCACGGGTACCGAAGCCGCCCGGCACGACGACGATCTCGGGGCTCGTGAGCTCGTCGAGCGCGAGGTCGGCGGTCAGCGCAAGCATCCCCGTCTCGGTGCGCTTGGGTCCCGGCTCGGCGGCGAGGAAATGGACCGTCGCCCCCGGCAGCCTCGAGAGCACCTCGTAGGGGCCAACGGCGTCGAGCGCCGTGAAGCGGTCGAAGATGGGAATGGCGATCTTCATCGTGCCTGCCTCCTGATCGGCATGACGCTCGCGGGCGGCGCCGAGAACCTCGTCCGGTACTCGCTCGGACTGACGTGCAGGCGCCGGGCGAACCCGCGTCGCAGCGTCTCCAACGTCCCGAATCCGCAGCGGGCGGCGATCTCCTCGACCTGCAGCTCGGTGCTCTCCAGCAGCATCCGAGCACGTTCGAGCCGCAACGACTCGACATACACGGCCGGGGTCACGCCAACCTCACGGGCGAACACACGCGCCAAATTGCGCGAGCTCATGAAGCACCGCTCGGCGAGCGCCGCCACGGTCAGATCCTCGTCGAGATGGTCGGCGACCCAAGCCTGGAGATCGCGAACGGAGGCCCGATCGGCCGCCTGGGCGGCGAGTCCGGCGCTGAACTGCGCCTGACCGCCAGGACGCCGGACGAACAGCACCAGCGAGCGCGCCACCTCGAGCGCGGCGCGATGCCCGAGGTCCTCTTCCACGAGCGCGAGTGCGAGATCGATGCCCGCCGTGACGCCGGCGGACGTGTAGACGTTCCCGTCGCGGACGAAGATCGGGTCGGGCGCGACGTCGATCGACGGGTATCGCCGGGCGAGCTGCGCGCACGCGGCCCAGTGCGTCGTCGCGCGCCTCCCGTCGAGCAGCCCAGCGCGGGCAAGCACGAACGCGCCCGTACAGACCGACGCGACACGCCGAGAGCGCTCGGCGGCCGAGCGCGTCCACGCGATCAGCCGCCCGTCGTGCTGCAGGGCCCCGACCCCCAAGCCGCCCGGCACGATCAGGGTGTCGATCGGCCCGCCGCAGGCCGCAAGCTCGCGATCCGGCAGGAGGCGCAGCCCACTCGAGGTAGCGATCGGGGCGGGCTCGGGTGGGCGCGCCGAGGGCTCGGGTGGGCGCGCCGAGGGCTCGGCTGGGCGCGCCGAGGATCGCGGCACGCCGAGGACGGGCTCCGGCACGCCGACGAGCTCGACCGTGTAGGCCGGTCCGCGGAACCGGTCGGCCATTGAGAACACCTCGCTTGGGCCCGTGACATCGAGGACCTGCACGTCGGGAAACACGAGCACTACCACTCGTCGTCGGATCGCCATGGTCACCAGTCGATCATCGCGCGACCGCGGTCTGTCTGCAATGACGGCTAGCGGACGATTCCTGCCACCCAATGTGGGCCGCGTCGCGTTCCCCCGGGAACCCGAGCCCGCAAGGCGGCGGTACGGCCTATGCGCGGACTTCCAGCCGAGGTGCAAGCCAGTGTGAAATATTCACTGCCAGCGACCACACCCCTGAGGAATGCTCCTCACCGGCACGTGTGGAAGGTCGCGCCCGGCGACCCCGTCGCGTCCGGCGACCCCGTCGCGCCCGGC
>PMOY01000063.1 GCA_003165655.1 Solirubrobacterales bacterium | reverse complement strand
ATCAGCTTGGCCAGCAGGGAGTCATAGAACGGGGGCACGCGCGTCCCCGCTGCGCAGTGCGTGTCGATGCGCAGGCCGGGCAGGAGCGGAATCGAGAACCGCGAGATCGTGCCCGGACTCGGCCTGAAGCCGCGCTCGGCGTCTTCGGCAGTCAGCCGGCATTCGACGGCGTGCCCCTCGCAGGCGACCTGCGATTGAGAGAGGCTCAGCGAACCGCCGCCGGCGATTCGCAGCTGCTCGCAGACGAGGTCGCAGCCGGTGAGCGCCTCGGTCACCGGGTGCTCGACCTGGATCCGGCAGTTCATCTCGAGGAAGGAGAACCGGCCGCTGTCGGCGTCAAGGACGAACTCGACGGTCCCCAGGTTGCGGTACGAGATCGCACGCGCGAACGTCACGGCGGCGGTCCTCAGCGCGTCGCGTGCGGATTCCGGGAGCGACGGCGCGGGCGCCTCCTCGATCACCTTCTGGTACCGCCGCTGAACCGAGCAGTCGCGCTCGCCCAGCTCGATCACGTCGTGCTCGTCGGCGGCGACCTGCACTTCGACATGACGCGCGGCCGCGATGAAACGTTCGAGGTAGAGGCGGTCGTCGCCGAACGCCGCGCTCGCCTCGCGGCCCGCGAGAGCGAGGAGCTCCTCGAGGCGGGTGGAGCTCTGCGCAAGCTTGATGCCGCGCCCGCCACCCCCGCCGGCCGCCTTGACGAGGATCGGGTAACCGATCCGCTCCGCCACCTCATGGGCGTCCGCCGCGGACTGCACCTCCTGCCCCGCCAGGACCGCCAGCCCGGCGCGAGCCGCCTCGCGACGAGCCCGCACCTTGTCGCCTGCAAGCTCGATCACCTCAGGGGACGGGCCCACGAACACGAGCCCGTGCTCCCTCGCCCGCCTCGCCAGCTGTGGGCTCTCGGACAGGAAGCCGTATCCCGGGTGGATCGCGTCGCAGCCGGTGCCCAGCGCCGCCTGCACCACGACGTCGTCGCGCAGGTAGCTGTCGGCCGCCGGTCCCGGACCGAGACAGACCGCCCGGTCGGCGCTGAGCGCGGCGACTCCGTCGCGGTCGACATCCGAGGTACCGACCACGCTCTCCACCCCGAGCTTCCGGCACGCGCGCACGATCCGCAAGGCGATCTCGCCCCGGTTGGGCACGAACACCCGCGTGATCGTCACCGCACCCCCTCGCCGCTCATTCCGGTTGCACCCGGAACAGCGGCTGCGCGTACTCGACCAGCCCGGCGTTCTCCTCGCAGACCTCCACGATCGTCCCGGAGACCCCGGCAGGCACCGAGTTCATCATCTTCATCACCTCGATGATGCACACAGTCGTGTCCGGCTCAACCCGGCTGCCGACCTCGACAAACGGCGGCTGACCGGGCGACTCGGCACGATAGAAGATGCCAAGCATCGGCGCCTGGACGGTGAGCAGGCCGTCGGCGGGGGCTGCGCCGGCGGGCGTGTCGGCGGCGCCGGGCGACGCCGGCGTGCCGGAGCCCGGGGCTGCGGAGTCGGCGGAGGCGGCGATCGAGACGGCCGCCGTGCCACCCCCAGGTTCGCCACCGGCGGTGGGGGACGCCGTCTCCCGGACTCCTTGCATTTCCGGAGTCCGGGAGACGGCGTCGCCCATCGCCGGACCCTGACGCAGCACCTGGAGCGAGAACCCCTCAGTCTCAATGCGCAGCTCAGCCAGCGGAGTGGTGTCGATGATCCTCAGGATCTCGCGGACGTCTTCGTTGCTGAGCGCCATGCCAGATCAGGCGTCGATCGACGGCGGCCGGCCGGCGCCGAACGTGCTCATCACGAGCGAGATCGCGGATTGCGGCTGTGGCCGACGCTGGCGCTCGGGTATCGCCGTGACGGGGCGCGACTGCAACACCGACAGGGTGTCGGGCAGCGCTCCGGCGCGCGCGATCGCCCACTCGATGTCCTGGTGGGATCCGAAATGGCGCTCGACCCGGCGCGCGAGGTCGACGAGCGCACCGAGCGCGCCCTCCGGCAAGCACGGGACCTCCCGGCGCTCATCGGGTACCTCCCGCCGCACGGTCCCGCCGCCGGCGGGTGCGGGTACGTACTCAATCAGCTTGGCTCCGATGCGCGTGCGGACGACCTCGCGGGTGATCTTGCTGAGCAGGTACTCGTCCGGCGTCACCTCCCCCCCGACCACCGCCTCGCCCAGACCCCAGCTCGCGTTGACGGCGATGATGCTCGGATCGCCGCTGACCGGGTTACAGGTGAACATCACGCCCGAGACCGAAGCATCGACCATCAGCTGCACGGCCACACCCATGGCCGGCGCCTCACCGGCCCGGGCCGCCCTGGCCCGGTAGCTGACGGCGGTCAGGCTATAGAGGCTTGCCCAGCAGTCGCGCACGGCGCGGGTGACATCCTCGGCTCCCCGTACCCACAGGAGTGTCTGCTGCTGGCCGGCGAAGGTGTCGGTGGCACTGTCCTCGCCGATCGCGCTGGAGCGCACGGCGACGGGCGGGGCGGACTCGCCGCTGGCGCGAGCGAGCTCGGCGTAGCCGCCGGCGATCTCCGCCTCGACGGCGCCAGGGACCGAGGCCGATCCGATGGCCTCGGCGATCTCAGCACAGGCCAGGCCGACGGAATCCAGGTCCTCCAGGCGAAGCGAGGCCAGCCGCCGTTCGATCTCGGGTACCAAGCCCGCCCGGACGAGAAACGTGCTGAAGGCGGCGGTCGAGAGCGCAAAGCCGTCCGGCACCGGGATTCCGGCGCCCAGCAGCTCGCCGAGGCCGGCGCTCTTGCCGCCGAACCGGGACTCGTCGGCCGCCCGCAGTTCGCTCAGCGGCCGGCTGTACTGCACCAGACCATCGGCGCCGGCCATCAGCGGCTACCCCTCCACATCGAGCAGGGTGACGACGCCCTCTGTGCCGTCGACGCGAATCGTCTGTCCGGTGTGGATCTCCGAGGTGGCGCGGCCCGTGCCCACCACGGCCGGGAGCCCGTACTCGCGGCAGACGATCGCGGCGTGCGACATGACGCCGCCGACGTCGGTGACCGTCGCCTTGATCTTCGAGAAGATCGGTGCCCACGCGGGCGATGTACTGCCGCAGACGAGGATCTCGCCGTCCTGTAGGTCCGAGAGCTCGTTGACGGACTTGACGACGCGAGCGACGCCTTCGATCAGGCCGGGCGACGCCGCAGCACCGTTCAACACCCGGCCGCCGTCCTGCTGACGCGCCCACTCCCGAACGCGCTCGGTCGTCACGCCCCACAGCATGATCGTCATCGGATCGGTGATCGCCTCCGGTGTCACGCCGAGAGCGGGCGGGGGGTTCCACTGCGCGAGCCTCTCAAGGATCTCCTTCCGGCGCGCGACGATCGGCGGCCAGTGCTTGGGACCGAGCGGCTCACCGCCGGTGGCCCAGGTGAGCACCATCTCGTCCAGCGCGGAGGCGACCTCGTGGCGCGTGAGCTGGAAGATGTCCTCGCCGTCCTGCAGGAAGCCGCGCTCGGCGAGCAGCGCGCCGAACTCGCGAATCTTGTTCCACCATCGGGTGAGGAACCAGTAGTCGCAGAAGAACTTGTGCTCTTCCACATAGGGGAACACGGTGCGCGAGAGAGCCAGGAGATTGTTGAAGGCGCCGCGCGAGTCGTCGTCGAGCAGCGCCCCGTACTCGTACGCGAGTCGGTCGCGCTCGCGCTTGATCTCCTCGGCGGGACGCTCGATCTGCTCGCCCGAGCGGAGCGCGGTGACGTACCCGATCAACGCCGCATAGGGGATGCTCGGATCGTCGAGCCAGCTGCGGTAGTAGTGGTATAGGCCGTCGCCGGTGGCCATGTTGAACCACGGGTCCTTCGCCTTCTCGAGCTCCTCCAGCCAGCTCCGGCCCGCCTCGGACTGCTCGAGGGCTGCGTCGATCTCCTCCGGCGAGCGACCCTGAGCGAACGCGCCATCGACGCCCGTGTCGAGCGCGAGGCGCGCCAGGCGCCGCAGCTCCGCGTCGGGCTTGAACAGCAGCACGTCGATGCCCGCGACCATCTGGGCGATGTGCTGGTCCGGAATGTCGGGCAGGTGACCTTTGCAGAACTCCACGAACGTGCCGTAGGCGCCGTAGCCGAGCAAGAGAAACTCGAAGTGGTGCTGCCACATGAGGTCATCGAGCCGAAGCGCGCGGCCATAGGCGTCGAGGACCTCGTAGAACGCCGTGTTGCGGTCATCGCCGAAGGCGACCTCGTCCGGCTCGTACTCCGGAAGCTCGGGTACGTGCAGATCGCCGAGCTCTGCGATCAGCGACTCCATCTTCGCCCGCCACTTGCCGTAGAGCTCGGTCCAGTTCTCGTAGTAGAAGCCCGCTCGCTTCTGGAAGAACTCAGCGCGCTCGGCGATCTTGGCGGGATCGGTGACGGGATTGCCCGAGATGTAGACGTAGCCATTGACGATCCGGTAGTCGATGCCCATCGCCGGGGGCACCGCGAAGACGCGGTTCTGCCACGATCCCACCGCTTGGTAGGGGGAGTCGATGCAGATCACGTCGAACGCCGGCATCGGTACGGGGAAGTGCATCGAGTTCCAGAACCAGAAGCGGGGCTCGTCGGACTCGCGCCGGCGTTCGTCGAACAGCGCGTAGTAGGGGTACATCTCCTGCCAGCCCTCGCAGCCCGGCGGGGCCTCGATCGAGAACGGACTGGGAAAAGCGCCGACTGCAGGCGCCGTGCTGTCCATACGAACCTCCCTCGCGCTACGGGTCGCCTCGCCGCGGCGAGATCACCTCGGCTTATAGGGACGCATGCCCGTGAAGTCAATACCCTTGCCCCTCAGCGCAGGGCCTCATGCACACAGGCGCTCGATTCGATCACCGCGCCGGCCCGAGGCCGCGCCTGTGCTCGGCGCCGACTACGATCGCCCGCTTGAGGAGAGCAGCGGACAGTCGCGCGATGCGTGTCTGCGAGGTCACCGAGTTCGGCGGCCCGGAGGTTCTGCGCCCGAGCGAGCACCCGTGGCCGGTCCCTGCCGCCGGCGAAGTGGTGGTCAGCATCGCCGCTGCCAACGTCAATCCCAGCGACCTCGCCGCCCGCAGCGGGGCCCACCGCCGGCGGATGCCGGACCTGCTGACGCCGTTCGTGCTCGGGTGGGATCTCGCCGGCGCCGTCAGCGAGGTCGGGGCGGGGGCGTCCGGATACGCGGTCGGCGATCGCGTACTGGGAATGATCCCCTGGATCCAGACCGGCGGTCGCGTGGGCGCCTATGCGGAGGCGGCCGCGGTCATGCCCGCGTGGCTGGCGCCGCGGCCCGAGAATCTCGACGACGTGACCGCAGCGACGGTTTCGCTGAATGCGCTGACCGCCCGCCAGGCGCTCGACCTGATCGCGGCGCCGGCGGGCGCGACCGTGCTCGTGACGGGCGCCAGCGGCGCCGTCGGCGGCTACGCCACCCAGCTGGCCGTGCAGGACGGGCTGCGGGTGCTGGCGATCGCCTCCGAGGGGGACGAGGAATGGGTGGCCGGGCTCGGACCGGACGAGGTGCTGCCGCGGTCCACCGACCTGGCCGGCCTTGACCCGGTCGATGCCGTCATCGATGCCGTGCCGATCGGCGCGGCGGCCGCGGCGCCGGTGCGCGACGCCGGCGTCGCCGTGTTCACCAGGCGCGTGGAGGTCGGCGCCGAGCGCGCGCTCCGGGTGCAGACGCCGCTCGTGCACTGCGACCCGACCGCCCTGGCGGAGCTGGCGCGCCGGGTCGCGAGCGGCTCGCTGCGCACGCGCGTCGCGCGGACGCTCGACCTGGGAGACGCCGCCGAGGCACACCGGCTCGCCGAGCGCGGCGGGCTGCGCGGCAAGATCGTACTCACGACCCACTGAGGAGGAGAGATGGCGCGGATCCTGTTGTTCCATGGAGCGTTCGCCGGAGCATGGTGCTGGGAGCCGGTGTTGCCCGACCTGCGCGCCGCCGGCCACGCGGTCGAGGCGCTCGCCCTGCCCGGATCGCCTCGCGGGCGCAGGCGAGCGCGGCGTCGAGCGCTGGCCGACAAGAACACTTGCGCGCGTTGGCTGGCCGCGTCGCCTCGCCGGCGCTACGTTGATGTCCGCGTGCGAGAGACGAGGAGTGACGATGGACGAGGTTGAGCTTCTGGCTCTGTACTGGACGGTGAGCGGTCCCGCTGATGTCCACGTCGGCCGCGAGTGGAGCACCTTCGACTGGCGCGAGCGCTGCGCCGAAGCCCAGCGCGTCGGGTTCAAGGGACTCGGCCTCTGGCACGCCGACATCGAGCACCAGCTCGAGACACGGACGCTGACCGAGATGAAGCAGATCTTCGACGACGCCGGGCTCACGTATCTCCAGGTCGAGTTCCTCGCGGACTTCTTCGTCGCCCGGGGGGAGCCGGCTCGAGCGGAGTCAGACGCGCGGCGCACGCTGCTGTTCGAGACGGCGGCGGCGTTCGGCGCCCATCACATCAAGGTCGGCAACATCCCGGGCACCCCATGTGGGCTCGGCGAGCTCACCGAGGCGTTCGCCGAGCTGTGTGAGGACGCGGCGCGGCACACGAGCGCGAAGGTCGTCTACGAGTTCATGCCCTTCGATGTCAACGTGAATACCTTGGACGCCGCACTCGAGCTCGTGCAGAGCGCCGCGGCTCCGAACGGCGGGCTCGCGATCGACACGTGGCACATGGCGAAGCTGGGAATCGCGCCGGCGTCGCTGCGCGCAATCCCGGCCGAGTACCTGACCTGGGTCGAGCTCTCCGACGGGCAGCTCGAGAATATGGACGACCTCGTCGACGAGACCGTGAACCATCGCCGGCTGCCCGGCGAAGGCGAGTTCGACATCGTCGCCTACGTCGAGGCCTGCCAGGAGGTCGGCTATCCGGGCCCGTGGGGAGTCGAGGTGCTCTCGGCCGAGCTGCGCAGCCTGCCGATCGAGGAGGAGTTCACGCGCGCCTACGAGACCACGGCCGCCCAATTCGCCGCCGGTGTGGCATGAGGAGGAGAGCATGAAGGAGCTGGACAACCAGAGGCTCGTCTGGATCTACACACAGATGCTGCGGATCCGCGAGTTCGAGGAGCGAGTCAAGGGAACGTTCGAGGAGTACCCCGGAGTGATCCGCGGTCACACGCACCTGGCCGACGGAGCCGAGGCTTCGATCGTCGGGTCTCTGGCCACACTGCGCCCCAGCGACCAGCTGATGGCCACCTACCGCTGCCACGGCTACCCGCTCGCCCTGGGCACCGACCCGAAGGCGATGATGGCCGAGATCTACGGCCGGAGCACCGGCCTGTGCGGAGGCTACGGGGGATCGATGCACCTGGTCGACACCGAGCGCGGCTTCCTCGGGACCTCGGGAATCGTCGGACAGGGCATCCCGCAGGCCACCGGCGCCGCCTACGCCGCCCAGATCCGCAAGCAGGACCAGGTGGTTCTGTGCTTCTTCGGCGACGGAGCGTCCAAGCAGGGCGCGTTCTCGGAGTCGCTGAACGTCGCGTCGCTGTGGAAGCTCCCGATCGTCTACGTGATGGAGAACAACTCGTATAACGTCGTGACGCGCGTCGAGCAGGAAGACGCCAACGCCGCCGCGGGCGAGCCGCTGGCGATGAAGGCGAAGGCGTTCTCCATGCCCGGGGTGACCGTCGACGGCGGCGATCCGATTGCGGTCTACGAGGCGGTGGGAGCCGCGGTCGATCGTGCCCGCTCGGGCGCCGGCCCCACGCTGGTGGAGTCGAAGGTCTACCGCCTGAGCGCCCACGGCAACATCATCGCGCCGCCGGGCGTACCCCTGCACTACCCCGAGCACGAGGCGATCGAGGTGTTCGGTGCGCGCGAGGAGTACGAGGCGGCCCTCCGCGGCGACCCGGTGCCGCGCTTCCGCGCCAGGCTCATCAGTGACGGCTCGCTGACGGTCGACGCGGCCGACCAGATCGCCGCGCACGTGCGCGAGGAGATGCAGGTCGCCGTGCAGTTCGGCATCGACAGTCCCTATCCAGAGCCCGAAGCGGCCCTGCACAACGTCTACGCCTGAGCCCGAGGAGGCACGAGCTGATGGCACGGGAGATCCCCTACATCGCGGCGATCAACGAGGCTATCCACCAGGAGATGGCGCGCGATGAGAGCGTCCTGTACTTCGGACAGAACCTCGCCACCACCGAGAACGACGAGTTCCTCAAGGCCTTCGGCAGCGACCGGGTGCGCGTGACCCCGATCTCCGAGACCGCCGAGATCGGGATGGCCGTCGGCGCCGCTATCGCCGGCATGCGACCGGTCGTCGAGCTCTACATGGCCGAGTTCATGCTTGTGGCCATGGATCAGGTGGTCAACGAGGCGCCGCGCTTCCGCTATATGAGCGGTGGCAGGGTCAAGGTGCCGCTCGTTCTCAAGGCCGGCTACGGCTTCACCGCCGGCTGGGCCGGCCAGCACACGGGCTCGATCTATGGGATGTTCATGGGCATCCCGGGATTGAAGGTGGCGCTGCCGGCGACCGCAGCCGACGCCAAGGGGCTGATGGCGACGGCGATCCGGGACGAGAATCCCGTCTGCTACTTCCACCATTATCTGCTCACGCTCGAGCCCGGCGAAGTGCCCGAGGGCGAATACCTGGTCCCGTTTGGGCAGGCCTCGGTCCGGCGCTCCGGCGGCGACGTGACGATCGTCGCCACGGGTTGGATGGTGGGTAAGGCGCTGGCCGCCGCCGAGTCGTTGGCCGCCGAAGGGATCGAGGCCGAGGTGATCGACCCCCGCACGCTGGTTCCCCTCGACATCGACACGATTCTCTCCTCGGTGGAGAAGACCGGCCACGTTGTGCTCGTCGACCAGGCCACCCGCCACGCGTCGGCGTCGGCCCTGATCGCGGCGGAGATCGCCGACCACGGGTTCTCGGCGCTGAAGGCACCGATCAAGCAGGTCACCGCCCTCGACGCGTCCGTGCCCTACAGCGAGCCGATGGAAGCCTACGTGCTACCGGACGAGGCGAAGATCCTCTGTGCCGTGCACCAGGTCCTCGGTACCGCACCGGTCGCGGCCTGAGCGCGCACTCGTGGGAACGCCGACACCGCCACCCGCGTCGACCTCCGCGGAGCTGGACGGCGAGACGGCGCTCGGGCTGCTGCGCACGATGTGGCGGATTCGCTGCTTCGAGGAACGCGTCGCCCAGCTCAAGCGTACGCTCCAGGTGCACGGACTGATTCACCTGAGCATCGGCGGTGAAGGCGTCGCCGCGGCGATCTGCGGGCAGCTACGCGACGACGACACCGTCTACAGCGGGCACCGCGCCCACGGACACGCGATCGCCAAGGGAGCGCCGCTCGATCGGGTGATGGCGGAGCTGATGGGGCGCTCCGACGGGCTCTGCCGTGGCCTGGGCGGGTCGATGCATCTCGTCGATCGTGCTCACGGTCTGCTCGGGGCCACCGGCGTGGTGGCCGGCAACATCCCGCTGGCGGTCGGAAACGCGTTGGCGGCGCGACTGCGCGGCTCGGACCAGGTCACCGTCGTCTTCTTCGGCGACGGCGCGGTGCAGACCGGGTATTTCAGCGAGTCGGTGAACCTGGCCGCACTGTGGGAGCTGCCACTGATCCTCGTGTGTGAGAACAACGGCTTCGCCGAGTTCACGCCGCGATCCGCACACACCACCGTGGAGCGCGTCTGCGACGCCGTGGCGCCCTATCGATTTCCGTGCCAGTCGGTCGACGGCACCGATGTCGGAGCCCTGTTCGCGGTATTCGCCGCCGATCTCGACCTCGCTCGCCGTGGCCGCGGGCCGCTGCTCTTGGAGTGCATGACCCACCGCCGCCGCGGGCACTACGAGGGTGACCAGGAGGCGTACCGCGACGCGCTGGCGGACGCCGAATGGCAACGGCGTGATCCGCTCGCGCGGTTACAGGCAGACGCGATCGCTCAGCGCTGGCTCGACGAAGCGGGGGCCGGCGCACTCGAGCAGGGGGCGCGAGCCGAAGTGGAGCAGGCGGTGAGCTTTGCGCGTGCGAGTCCGTTTCCGGCGCTCGAGCTGGCCGGAGAGCTTGTCTACGCGAGCGAGCGCTGAAGGCGGATGGCCGAGGTGCAGACCACGTTCGTCAAGGCGATCAATGCCGCGCTCGCACGCGCGATGCGAGCGGACGAGCGAGTGATCGTGCTGGGCGAGGACGTGGCGGAGGGAGGGCCGTACACGACCACTGCCGGGCTCGCCGAGGAGTTCGGCATCGAGCGGGTGATCAACACGCCGATCAGCGAAGCAGCGGTGTGCGGCGCGGCAATCGGCGCGGCCCAGGCCGGCCTGCGTCCGGTCGTGGAGATCATGTTCATCGACTTTCTCACGCTTGCGCTCGACCAGCTGGTCAACCAGGCCGCGAAGGCGCATTTCATGTCCGGCGGTCAGTTGACCGTCCCGCTCGTCGTCCGCACCCAGGGCGGGGCTGGGAGCCGGAGCGGAGCACAGCACTCTCAGAGCCTCGAGGCCTGGCTCACGCATGTGCCCGGACTGAAGGTCGTGATGCCGAGCTGCGCGGCCGACGCGGCGGGGCTCCTGGCCAGCGCGATCGCCGATCCCAACCCGGTGGTGTTCGTCGAGAACAAGTCGCTCTACTTCCGCCGGGAGCTCGCGCCCGAGGACCCCGCACCGGTGCCGCTGGGACGTGCACGCACGCTCCGCCCCGGCCGCGATCTCACGATCGTCGCACTCTCGCGCCTCGTCGGCGAGGCGCTGAGCGCCGCCGAGCAGCTCGCCTCCGACGGGATCGAAGCCGAGGTCATCGACCCGCGCACGCTGACGCCGCTCGATCTGGACACGATCGCCGAATCGGTCCGGCGCACCGGCCGCGCCGTGGTCGCGCACGAGGCGGTCTACACAGGCGGCTTCGGGGCGGAGATCGCCGCCCAGCTCCAGGCGGCCGCCTTCGACTTCCTCAAGGCGCCGATCCAGCGGGTCGGCGCACCGTTCACGCCGGTCCCGGTCAGCCCGCCGCTCGAGGACGCCTACCGGCCGGGAGCGGCCGAGATCCACCGCGCGGCGCGGATCGCCGCCCACTGGGACGAGCCCTTCGCCGCGTCCCCCGAACCGGGCGCCGTCACGGCGCCGTAGGCCGAGGCTCAGGCATGCTGAGGTTCACCGTCGCGCGGGAGCGCGATCAGCGACGCGCCCGGCATCCGCTTCAGCACATCGCGGTGGCGCAGCGCGATTTCGAGGTTCGTGAGCGCCAGATGCGCGTGCTCGCGAGCGAGGCTCTCGGCCCGGGCGCCCTCGCGGCGCTCGATCGACTCGATCAGCCCGACGTGATGGCGGTGGGCGATCACGAGAATCTCGCGCGACTCGGGGAGCTCCGCCTCACTGAGGACGAAGGCCGCGCTCGGACCGGCGAACGGCAGCGAGACCAGTCCCGCCAGCGCCCGCTCGAGCATGGGGCTGCGCGCGATCTTGACCAGGCGCGCGTGGAAGCGCTCGTTGAGGTCGACGTAGCGCTCGAAGGAATCGTAGTCCGCCCGGTGCACGAGCTCTTCGATCCCATCGTTGATCGTGCCCAGCGCGCGCAGGTCACGGCGCGTGACTCGACGCTCGACGGCGAAGCGGGCGGCCGTGCCCTCGAGGACCCCACGCAGCTCGATCGCGTCGCGGATGTCGGCTTGGGTGAACTCGCGCACGGCGTAACCGCCGCCGACGAGCCCCCGCAGCAGGCCCTCGTGCTCGAGCTCGGCGAGCGCGAGCCGCAGCGGTGTGCGCGAGACGCCCAGTCGCTCCACCAGCGGCAGCTCCGACATCCGCTCGCCGGGCGCGAATTCGCCGCTGAGAATCTGCTCACGCAGACGCAGCAGCGCCCGCATGATCTGGGTTCGGTTGGCTGGAGTCGCCACGGCGTTACCGTTGCTCAGGGGCTCGAGCGCGTCGTGTCCGCCTCGGGCATCCAGCGGTGCCTTTGCGCGATAGGTCGATTCGGTTCATCCACAAAATCCTGCATGCAGAAGTATCATCCCGGACCCGTCAATGGCTCTTTTGGGGTCTTGTTAGGGAGTTCTTGCATGCAAGTGTATGGGCAACTACTATCGATTGTTGCCTCGCGAACCCGGCGTGGCTTCAACCGTGATCAAACCGAGGAGGAGAGATCGGTGAGCAAGTACAAAGATGCGCCGCGTGTGCGCTTGAGCTTCGCGCTGGCCGCCGCGGTCGGCGCGATGATTCTGGCCGGATGCGGGAGTAGCAGCAAGTCAACAAGCACCACCACGCCGGCGCCGGCGCCGGCGCCGAGCACGACCACCAGCACCACCGCAGCGACCAGCAGCAGCACGTCGGCGTGCGGCTCCAAGCCGGGCGTCGCGGCGACAGGCACGCCGATCAACATCGGCACGATCGACACCCATCAGCCGGGCACCGACTTCACCGATGGGCCGAACATGATCAATGCCTACTTCGCCTGCGTCAACGCCAACGGCGGAGTCGACGGGCACCCGCTCAAGCTCTTCGTCGAGCTCGACCAGACCCAGCCGGCGCAGGTGGCGGCGGCCGCCAAGCAGCTGATCCAGTCCGATCACGTCGTCGCCATCGACGGCGTGTTCGACCTGCTCGAGTGCACGATCGATCAGTCCTACTGGAAGTCGCTGGGCATCTTCGAGATGGACGCGGGGATCGCGCCCGAATGCTGGTCGACGCCCAACAGCGCCGCCGTCAACATGGGCCCCCGCTACAGCTCCGATGGAGCAGTGCAGTACGCGCTCGCGAGCGAGCACGCGTCGAAGATCGTATTCGTCCAGTCCAACGTCCCGGGAACCGGCTACATCGCCGCCGGTCCGGCCGCGCTCGCAAAGGCCTCGAAGGTGCCGATCACCGAGCTGACCGAGAACGTGCCGATCACCGACGCCAGCTCGGTCGCGCTCAACCTCGTCGACGACGCCGGCTCCAACGGATCTGTGGTGCTCAACTTCACCCCGCCCGAGGCGCTGGTGATCCTGCAGGCCGTTCAGAAGCTCGGCCTCGAGGATCGGGTCAAGTCATGGGGGTGCTCGACGCCGTGCGACACCGACTTCCTGGCCAAGGCGTTGGGACCGAAGTGGGACCACAAGCTGTTCGTCAACGCCGAGGCGACCGACGCCGATGACCACAACGGACCCGAGATGCAGCTCTACAAGGCGATCCTCGCCAAGTACGGCTCCAGCGTCGCCGGTGGCATCGGCTCGTTCAGCCAGTTCGGCTTCCTCCTGGCCAAGTTCCTCGTGCAGGCGCTCGACACCGTCCATGGTGCATACACGATCAAGAGCGTCAACACGGCGATCGAGGGCATCAAGGACTACAAGTCCGAGATGCTCTGCCAACCCTGGACGTATGGCAATCTGGCGCTGCACATCCCCAACAACGCCGATTACACGGTGACGCCCGAGAGCGGCAAGATGATCACCGTTCAGGGCTGCACCAGCATCTCCTCGGCGGATCCGCAGATCGCCCAATACCATAAGGTCGCGTCAGCCCACGGGGTCGCCTCTGGGCTAAGCTAGGGGCGCAGGAAACCATACGATCAGGGCGCTGAACGACAGCAAACATGCATCCGTTCATCCTCATGGCGCTATCACTGCCCAGCTGGCAGGACGAATGGCCGTTTCTCGTCACCGGGCTGGCGCTCGGAGGGGTCTACGCCCTCTCCGGGGTGGGGATGATCGTGCTCTACCGGACGACGGGGGTGCTCAACCTGTCGTTCGGTGCCGTGGGCGCGTTCGGTGCCCTGATCGCGTGGCAGCTGATCAACCACTCGGGTGTGAACCAGTGGCTCGCATACCTGGTGTGCATTCTGTTCTCCGGCGTGCTGACGTTGGCCTACGGGATGGTGTTCGGCCGAGCGCTGGCGGGTCGTGACCCACTGGTCAAGACGACGGCCACGCTCGGCCTGACGCTCGTCTTGCTCGGGGTGATGGACCTACTGTGGACGTCGAGCGGCGGCGCGTCGCGCGCGATCACGCTGCCGACCGACAACCACGGCTTCATGATCGGCCAGGTCCAGGTGAGCACCACCGACGTGATCGGACTGGCGGTCGGAGTCGCGCTCACGATCGTCACGACGGCGTTCCTCCGCTACAGCAAGCTGGGCACCGCGATGCGGGCGATGGCCAACGATCGCGAGATCACCGCCACCCTCGGCGTGCCGGTGCGGCGGGTCGAAGCCGCGGCCTGGTTCGGCTGCGGCATCGTCTCAGGCGTGGCGGGAATTCTGCTCGCCGATCTCGTGGCGCTCGACGCCACCACGCTGACCTTCCTGGTGATCTCCTCCCTGGCGGCGGCGCTGATCGCGCGGCTCAGCTCGATCGTGATCACCTTCGTGGCGGCGATCGTGATCGGTGTCGTCGACGCGCTGATCACGCCGATCCAGTCGCTCAGCAACTACCGGGACATGACGCCGTTCGTGCTCGCCGCGGTGGCACTGCTGGTGATCAACCGCCATCGCGTGATCTCGATCTCCCAGGAGGGGATCTAGCGATGAGCGCGGCGGGCGTGGAGACGGCCGACACCACCACGCAGCCGCCGTCCTCACCCGGTGGCTTCGACACTCGAACGCTCGTACGCCCGGCGGTGATCGCAGCGCTGCTCTTGTTCGTGGTGCTCGCGCTGCCGTCGATCCTCAGCACCTATTACGTCGACGCGATGATCCAGGTGGCGATCTGGTCGATCGTCGCGCTCGGCCTCGGACTACTCGTGGGGCGGGTCGGCCTGGTGTCGCTGGGGCAAGCCGCGGTGTTGGCGCTCGGCGCCTGGGTCGCGGCGCGGATCCTCTTCGCGACCTCGCTGCCTTATCCGCTGGTGCTGCTCGCCGCGGGGCTGATCACGATGGTGCTGGGAACGCTCGTCGGCCTACCGGCACTGAGGCTGAGCGGCCTCTACCTCGCGCTGATCACGCTGATGCTCGCGGGGGCGATCACCGTGGTGCTGGCCACGACCAACTTCCCCAACGGCGGCCACGGCTTCCTCGGCTACAACGGCAGTGCGGTCCACATTCCGCAGATCCGCCGCCCGAGCATCGCCAACACGGACACCGCCTTCCTCAGGTACTCGGTGATCGTGGCAGCGCTCATGTTCCTCCTCGTGCTCGCGCACGTGCGAACGCGGCCGGGGAGAGCGTGGGCAGCGATCCGCCAGAGCGAGTCGGCCGCCCTCGCGGCGGGCATCAACACCACCCTGTACAAGCTGTGGGCGTTCGCCCTCGCGTCGTTCGTCACCGGCGTGGCCGGCGGCCTGCTCGCCGGCAGCTCCCGCTACCTGTATTCGTACGACTTCACGACCCAGGAGTCGATTACCCTGCTGGCCGTCGTCCTGATGGGCGGGATCTTCAGCCTCTGGGGCGCGATCATCGCCGGGCTGCTGCTGCAGCTGCTGCCACAGCTGCTCAACAGCTGGGGAGTCTCGCCTGACTGGCTCACGATCCTCTTTGGCATCGGCGTTCTCCAGGTGCTGCTGACCGCCCCTGCCGGTCTCGTCGATCAGGTGCCCAAGGATCTGGCACGGCTCGGCAGATTGCTGCGCGGCCTCGCCCGCCGCGTCGCGCCAGCCGGGGGGCGCTCCCCGTGATCGAAGTCACCGGGCTATCGGTTCGGTTCGGAGGAGTCACTCCACTCGACGACATGAACGTGAGCTTCGCGGAGGGAACGTGCGGGCTGATCGGACCCAACGGGGCCGGTAAGACGACCTTCTTCAACGTGCTCAGCGGCTTTGTGCGGCCCGTCGCGGGCACCGTGCGCGCGTTCGACCAGGACCTGCTCGGGATGGCCCACTTCCGGCGCGCGCGGTGGGGGCTCCGACGAACGTTTCAGACCGAGCAGGCGATCGAGCAGCTTTCGGTGTTTGACAACGTGGCGATGGTCCACGAGCACTCGAAGGTGGGCGCCGCCTCACGCCGCAAGGACGTGCTGGACGCGATCTCGTTCGTCGGGCTCGACCTGGACCCGCAACTGAGAGTGGGGACGCTCGGCGCCGGTGAGCGCCGCCTGGTCGAGGTCGCACGCGCGGTCGTGGGACGGCCGCGCGTGGTCTTACTGGACGAGCCGGCCGCCGGCCTGCCTGACCAAGAGACGGAGCGCATGGGCGAGGTGATTCGCCAGATCCCCGAGCACACCGGTGCCCTGACGATCCTCGTCGATCACGACATGGGTCTCGTCTCGTCGTGCTGCGAGAAGACCGCTGTGCTCGACTTCGGCAAGCTGATCGCCTCGGGTCCCACCGCCGAGGTGCTCCGAGACGAACGCGTGATCCGCGCCTACCTGGGAACCGAGTCGGTGCTGTGAGTAGTCCGGAAGTCGCGGCGGACACGGTGACCACAGGCGATGCGCTGAGCGTGCGCGACCTGACCGTGGCGCGAGGCGGGCGCGCGGTGGTACGCGACGTATCGCTCGAGATCGCAGCCGGCGAGGTCACGGCGCTGCTGGGCCCGAACGGGGCAGGCAAGTCGAGCCTGGTGCTGGCCGTGGGGGGGGTGCTGCGCCCGGAGAGCGGATCCGTGCTCCTCGACGGTGGGGACCTGGTCGGACGCCGACCAGAGAAGATCCGCCAGGCAGGAGTCGCTGTCGTCCCCGAGGGCCGGCGGTTGCTGGCCGAGCTCACCGTCGAGGACAACCTCCGGGTCGCGACCTACGCCCTCTCCCGCGCGGATGCAGAGGCCGGTCGAGCGCGCGCGCTGGAGCTGTTCCCGGAGCTCCAGCGGCTCCTCGGCTCCTCCGCCCGCTCGCTCTCGGGCGGCGAGCAGCAGATGCTCGTGCTGGCTCAGGCGCTCGTCTCTCGTCCGCGTTACGTGTGCATCGACGAGCTGTCACTCGGGTTGGCTCCGGTCGTCGTCCAGCGCCTGATCCCGATCATCCAGGGGATCGCCGAGTCCGGGGTCGGCGTGCTCCTGATCGAGCAGTTCGCCATCGTCGCGCTCGGCCTCGCCAACCGGGCCTACATCATGGAGGGGGGCCGGCTGCAGTACTCCGGGCTCGCCAGTGAGCTGCGTGAGCAGCCGGAGCTGCTCCAGTCGGCCTACCTGCTGCGCGGGAGCGGGGCCGTGAACGGTGCGCCGGACGCGCGCGCCGCACCAAGGCCGGCTCCCGGCAGCGCGAAATGAGCGTCACCGCCATGGAGCACGTGCTGGTCCTCAGCGACGACATCGAGGCGACGCGCGATTTCTACTGTCGGGTCGTCGGACTGCGCGTCGGCGAGCGCCCACCGCTCGAGTTCCCCGGCTACTGGCTCTACGCGGGCGCCACCCCGTGCCTGCACATCGCCGAACGCCGGACGTATGGGGCCCACGCAGCACATCTGGGCCTGTCCGTCCCCGCCGAGGCGCCGGACGCGGGGCCGGTGGACCACATCGCCTTCAACGCCAGCGACTATGAGGAGCTCAGCGTGCGGCTCGAGCGCGACGGCGTGCCAGCGGTCGCCAACACCGTTCCGGGCGGACCGCGCCAGCTGTTCATCGACGATCCCAACGGAGTTCGGATCGAGATCAACGTGAGACATCCCTGACCCAAGCGAGGTAGCAATGGCTGAACCACAGACAGCGAGCGGGACAACGACCAGCGGTGGCCAACGCACGTCGCCGCCGTTTCGCGCCGATCACGTGGGGAGCCTGTTGCGGCCGCCCGAGCTGCTGCGCGCGCGGGAGGAGCTCGCGGCCGGCCGGATCTCGCGCGAGGAGTTGCGCTCACTGGAGGACGAGGCGATCCGCGCGGTCGTGAAGATGCAGCGCGATGTGGGACTGCAGTCGGCGACCGACGGCGAGTTTCGCCGGGCGTCGTGGCACATGGACTTCATCTACCAGCTCGGCGGGATCGAGCAGGTCGCGGGCGACATCAAGGTCAAGTTCACCAACGAGCACGGTGAGATCGAGTACAAGCCGGCGGCCATCCACGTGGCTGAGAAGGTCCATCTCGATCATCCGATCTTCGCCGAGGACTTCGAGTTCCTCACGGGCGTCGTCGAGGATGGGGTCACGCCGAAGCTGACGATCCCCTCGCCGAGCATGGTCCACTACCGCGGCGGCCGCGCCGCGATCGATCCGAGCGTGTATCCCGATGTGGAGGAGTTCTGGACGGACCTGAGCGCGGCGTACGCTGACGAGGTTCGCGCCGTTGCCGACTTGGGCTGCAGGTATCTGCAGTTCGACGACACCACCCTCGCGTATCTCAACGACCCGCACCAACGCCAGCAGATGGAGAGCAAGGGCGAGGACGCCGAGCACCTGCATGAGACCTATATTCGACACATCAACGAGGCGCTCGCACACCGGCCGGAGGGCCTGACCGTCACCACTCACCTGTGCCGCGGCAATTTCCGCTCGTCATGGGCGTCCGAGGGCGGCTACGACTTCGTCGCCGAGGCACTGTTCGGGGATTTGGACATCGACGGCTTCTTCCTCGAGTACGACGACACGCGCTCGGGCGGGTTCGAGCCGCTGCGCTTCGTGCCCAAGGGCAAGATGGTGGTGCTCGGGCTGATGACGACCAAGCGCGGCGAGCTGGAGAGCAAGGACCTGCTCAAGCGGCGGATCGAGGAGGCCTCGCACTTCGTCCCGATCGAGCAGCTGTGCCTCTCGCCGCAGTGCGGCTTCTCCTCGACCTTCGAGGGCAATACGCTCAGCTACGACCAAGAGGTCGCCAAGCTCGAATTGCTCGTCGAGACCGCGGCAGAGGTGTGGGGGTGACGCAGGGTCGCGGTGACCGAGAGGGTCGTGCGCTGATGCGCGCGGCGGTGACCGAGAGGGTCGTGCGCTGATGCGCGCGGCGGTGACCGAGAGGCGGGTGCGCTGATGCGCGCGGCGGTGACCGAGAGGGTCGGGGCAATGGCGATGACCGAGCGCCCCGACCCCCCCACCCCCGGTCCCGGTCAGGTGCTCGTGCACCCTGAGGCGGTCGGGATCTGCGGCTCCGACTACCACTTCTTCTCCGGAGAGCTGTCCGAGGCGGCAGGCGGGTCGCAATTCCCGCGCGTCCAAGGGCACGAGGTGGCGGGCACGATCACCGCGCTCGGGCCGGGCTGTCGCGCGGAGCTCGAGCTCGACCAGCAGGTGGCGCTGTGGCCGCTCCGTGCGTGCGGGCATTGCTATCCGTGCAGCGTCGGGCGCCCGAACGCGTGCGACAACTTCGAGCTCATCGGGATCCACGTCGATGGCGGGCTCCAGGGCCTGCTGTCGACCGCCCAGGAGCAGGTGTTCCCGATCCGCGCCGAAGACTCCGCCGTCGCGGCGCTGGCCGAGCCGGTCTCGATTGCCGTGCGCGCCGCGGACCGGGCCGCGATCGAACCCGACGAGCGGGTAGTGGTGCTGGGCGCGGGACCGATCGGCCAGTGCGTGTGCCTCCTCGCGCGTGAGCGCGGTGCCAAGGTGCTCGTCGTCGACCTCCAGGAGGGGCGGCTCGAGCTGAGCCGGGAGATGGGAGCAGACACCCTCGTGTGGACCGAGCGCGACGATGTCGTCGCGTTCGCACGGCGCTGGGCGGGACCGGCAGGGCCGCCGGTGGCGGTCGACGCGACCGGAGCGCCTGGAGCCGTGAGAGCGATGGTCGACATGGTGGCCTCAGCGGGGCGGGCCGTACAGGTCGGGATGTCGACCGACGAGGTCTCGCTGCGGATCGGCAGCCTCACCGAGAAGGAGCTCGACCTGCTCGGCGTCAGCTGCTGTGACAGCGACGCGTTCGCCGAGGCGGTGCGGGTGGTCGAGCGCAACGGCGCACTCCTGGCGCGCATGATCAGTCACGAGTTTCCCTTGGAGCAGGCGCCGGAGGCGCTCCGCTTCGCGATGAGCAACCCGACCGAAGTGATGAAGGTGGTGATCCGCGGTGAGTGAGCGCCCGGAACGAACGTACGACTACGTGATCGTCGGCGCCGGGTCTGCGGGCTGCGTTCTCGCCGGCCGCCTGAGCGAGGATGGCGACGTCAGCGTTGGCCTACTCGAAGCCGGAGGTGAGGACCGCCAGCCGGAGATCCACATTCCGGCCGCGTTCCCGGCCCTGTTCAAATCGGGCCTCGACTGGGATCTGCTCGGCGAGCAAGAGCCCGGGCTGGGCAACCGCCGTCTGTATCTCCCTCGGGGACGGATGCTCGGGGGGTGCAGTTCGATCAACGCGATGATCTACGTGCGCGGGAACCGTGCCGACTACGACGGCTGGGCGCAGGCCGGCTGCGAGGGCTGGAGCTACGACGAGGTCCTGCCCTACTTCAAGCGCGCCGAGGACAACGAGCGCGGTGAGAACGCCTACCACGGAGTCGGCGGACCGACGCGAGTGTCCGAGAGCCGCTCGATGCACCCGCTCGTCGACACCATGCTCGAGGCCGCCCGCCAAGCCGGACACGAGCACAACCCCGACTTCAACGGCGCCCGCCAGGAGGGCGTCGGCCGCTTCCAGCTCACACAGCGCGATGGCCTGCGCTGCAGCACCGCCGACGCCTACCTCCGTCCCGCCGCCGGCCGTCCCAACCTCGAGGTGATCACGGGCATGATGGCGCTGCGGATCCTGTTCGAGGGAGACCGGGCTGTGGGCGTCGAGGTCGCCCATGGTGACCGCGTGGAGCAGATCCGCGCCGAGCGGGAAGTCATCCTCTCGGCGGGCGCGTATCAGTCGCCCGTGCTGCTGATGCTGTCAGGCATCGGTCCCGAGGACCAGCTGACACCGCTGGGGATCTCCCTGCGAGCACCGCTGCCGGTTGGTCACGGATTACAGGATCACTGCATGGCCCAAGTCAACTACCTCACGGACGAGCCCTCGCTGTACATGACGGTGACACCGGAGAACATCGCGCTGCTCGAGTCCGAGGGTCGCGGCCCGCTGACCTCGAACATCCCCGAGGCGGCCGGCTTCTTCCGGGCGCGGCCGGGAGTCGACGCGCCCGACATCGAGTTCCATTTCGCGCCGTCGATGTTCTTCGACGAGGGGCTGACGGCGCCTTCGGATCACGGCTACTGCTTCGGCCCCGTGGTGATCCACCCCACCAGCCGCGGGCGGGTGATGCTGCGCAGCCCATTACCCGATTCCAAGCCCCGGGTGCTGTGTAACTTCCTGACCACCGACGAGGACCGCGAGAGCATGCTCGAGGGGATGCGACTGGCACTCGAGATCGCGCGCCAGGCACCGCTGCGGGCGGTCGAGCGGGCACCGTTCAGCGTCCCCGACTCGGGCTCCGACGAGGACTTGATGGCTTTTGTCCGACGCGTTGGCCAGTCCGTCTATCACCCGACGTCGACGTGCGCGATGGGATCGGTCGTCGACCCACAGCTGCGGGTCTACGGCTTCGAGGGGTTGCGCGTGGTCGATGCCTCGGTGATGCCGCAGGTCACGAGGGGCAACACGAACGCTCCCACGATCATGATCGCCGAGCGCGCGGCGGATCTGATTCGGGAGCCCAGCGGCGCGCACGCCGCGGCCGGAGTGGCGTAGCAAGCCAGATGCGATGAAGGTGATCATCGCCGGCGGGGGCGGAGGGGTGGGCTCCTCGGTGGCCTTCAACCTCCTGATCGGCCCGGGCGATCACGAAGTGGTGCTGTTGGACCACCGACGCGAGATGGTGCTCTCGCACGTGATGGACCTCGAGCAGGTGCTCGAGCAGGGAGCGACCGGACGCATTCGCGGAGGCGACGAGGAGGATGTGCCGCAGGCCGATGTGCTCGTGCTGACCGCTGCCGCTCCGCTCACCGTGAACGAATCGCGCATGGTTTACCTCGACGCGAACGCGCGCATCCTCGCCTCGGTGGCCGATCTCTTGCCCGCCCAGTGGGGCGGGCTGCTGCTCGTCGTCGCCAACCCGGTGGACCCGCTCTGCACGTGGGTGCAGCGGCGCGCGAGTCTGGACCGGCGTCGCGTGCTCGGCTACACCGTGAACGATTCGCTGCGGCTGCGTACCGGGATCGGCAAGGCCTTGGGCGTCGATCCGGGACGGGTGGAGGCCTGGGCCATCGGTGAGCACGGCGACCTGGCTGTGCCGCTGCTGGACCGCGTGCGCCTGGACGGCGCTCGGATCGAGCTCAGCGACACGCAGCGAGCTCAGATCGCGGACTTCACGGGCGGCTGGTACACCCGCCACGTCGCGCTCGACTCGGGCAGATCGTCAACCTGGACCTCCGGGCTCGGCGTCGCCCGGATGGTTGGTGCGATCGACCGCAGCGGTCCTGACGCTGTCTGGCCCGCCTCGGTGATGCTCGCCGGTGAGTACGACATCGAGGGAGTGAGCCTGAGCGTGCCCGTGTCGCTCGGGCCCGGCGGCGCCGAGCGGATTCACGAATGGGAGCTCACGGGCGAGCAGCACGAGGCGTTGCAGGCGGGCGCGGCGTTCGTGCGGGCCGCCGCTGAGGGCATCGTCACCGTCCCGCGTGAGCCGTCGCGTTGGTAGTGGGGTCGATGCGAGCTCCGGGGCCGTTTGCGAGCTCCGGGGCCGTTTGCGAGCTCCGGGGCCGTTTGCGAGCTTCGGGGCGGCGGGTTGTGAGATCCCGGGTGGTGTGCGAGCTCCGGGGTCGATGCGAGCTCCGGGGCGGCGGCTTGCGAGCTCCCGGGCGTGTGGTCTGCGAGCTCCCGGGCGTGTGGTCACTGGTCGTGAATAATTCATAGTGGGTTGCATCTCGACCTCGGCGTGCCCTTCTTTTGTGGAGGCAGTGCAACCTCGAGGTCGCTCGGAACGTCTTGTAGGTTGTGAGCGGTAATCGCCTCGAGCGGCTTGACCTGGGTTTCGAGCAATTCGTGGCTTCGACCCGAGGCCGGCGACGTCGGCTGCCCCGCTGTTTCTCCATAGCGTCGGGCGGCTAGCTCGCTCGACTGTGTCAAGCCCGTTGAACTCACCGGCTCTCACACGGGAGCCAGCAGTCGCACAGCTTGCCTTCCGGAACCCAGCTTACGCAGCGCCACGGTCCGCGGCGGCACGGGGCCGGATTCCCCGCGGGGCGAATATCTGGTTGAAGGCGAATGCGCTCACGCCGCAGACCGAAATCACGATCGCCATCGGCAGCGCGTCGTGGGAGCCGGCAAGGCCGACGAGCGGGGCGACCGCCGCGCCGCAGCCGAACTGTCCCAGGCCGAGCAGGGCAGACGCACTTCCAAGGGCTTGGGGCTGCTCCGCCATCGCCGCTGCCGTCCCGTTGGGGAGGACCAGGCCGTTGCCGGCGAGGAGCACGAACAGGCACACAAGCAGCAATCCGAGGCCGGCATGGGTCACGGTGACGAGAAGCGTGGCGGCTGAGGCCAGCGCGACGGCGCCCAGCCCGCACCTCAGCAGGAAGGCCGGGCCCACACGCCCCACCAGGTGGGCGCTCACCTGAGACATCGCGATCAGACCCGCCGAGTTCACAGCGAAGACGATGCTGAACACCTGGGGAGAGGCCCCGTAGACATCCTCGAGCACGAACGACGAGCCCGCGATGTAGGCGAACATCGCGGCAAAGGAGAGTGAGAACGACACCGCGTAGGGACTGAAGCGGCGATCTCTCAGCAGCCGGCGGAAGGTGCGCAGCGTGGCGCCAAGACCGCCGCCGTGACGACGCTCCGGCGGCAGCGTCTCGGGCACACGGCGCAGTGTCACCAGGAACAGGGGAACGCCGATCGCGGTCAGGAGGATGAAGATGCCGCGCCACGAGGTGACCGCGAGCGCCTGCCCGCCCACGAGCGGTGCGAACACCGGCGCCACGCCCGTGACCATCATCAGCGCGGCGAACATCCTAGCCGCGGTGGTTCCATCGAACAGGTCGCGCACGATCGCCCGGGCGATCACTACCCCGACGCCGCCCGCGAGGCCCTGCATCAGTCTCAGGACGATCAGCGTCCAGATCGACGGGGCGAAGGCGCACGCGGCCGATGCGGCCGTGTAGCCAACGAGACCGGCGAGCAGCGGCCGGCGACGGCCGAGCGAGTCGCTGACCGGACCGGCGATCAGCTGCCCCAGGGCAATCCCAAGCATGCACCCGGTGAGCGTCAACTGGCCCGTGGACGCCGAGGCGTCGAGCTGGCGCGTGAGCGAGGGAAGCCCCGGCAGGTACATGTCCATCGACAGCGGCCCGAACGCAGACAGCGCGCCCAGGATCACGACCAGCTCGCGAGTCGACCGCTGCTGCGGCTCAGCCGGCATCGACGGACCCGGGCGGCGCAGCCGGCATCGACGAGCCCGGCGGGGGGCGCAGCGCAGCCACCCCGTCGCTATGTGTGTCCGAGATCAGGAATGTGTCCGAGGTCGGGGACACGGCTGGTCGGCGGGATCGGCGGTCCCGTCGCCTGTCCGCTCAGATCCGGCGTGCCATAGGTGTGGAACGTCTCGATCGTCTTGACGCCCCAGGCCTGGCCGCGCGCTCGCTCGGCCTGGGTCCAGACCACCGGCTCGTAAGCCGGGTCGTAGATGAAGTGCGTCCCGGTCGTCACCTCAACCCGGTTTCCGCCTGGCTCGTAGACATAGAGGAACATGCCCTGCGCCACGGCATGCTTCGAGGGCGCCGCTTCGATCGGCACGTCGGCATCGAGGAACAGATCCGCGGCGCGCAGCAGCTCCTCGCGCGTGTCGACAAAGAAGGCGAAATGGTGGAGGCGACCCCGAGCGCCGGCGTGGTCGGCCACGTAGATGAGCTCGTGCGCGGCGATTGTGAGGCTCATCCACGCCCCGGTCTCGCTGCCGTCGTCGTTGACGATCTGCTCGTAGAGCCGGAAGCCGAGCGTCTCCTCGGCGAAGCGCCGGTTGGCCTCCACGTCCCTGGCCAGCAGGTTCACGTGATCGAGCCGCTTGACCGCCGCGCCGCGGCCCAGGTAGCGCTGGGGCACGTTCTTGAGCGCCGGACGCAGCCCCTCGGGTGGGTCGTACCTGTCGGTTTCGTAGTAGAGCTCCATCGGATGCCCATCGGGGTCGGTGAAACGGTAGGCGGGGCCGTGGCCGTGATCGCCGTCGATCCAGCCGATGCCCAGGCCGCCCTCATCGATCGCCGCCACGCGCCGATCGAGCGCTGCCGGGCTCCAGGCGCGGATCGCCATGTGGCCGAGCCCGGGCAGGTCTGACTCCGTGAGCTTGAGGCTGTAGCGCTGATAGTCGCCCCAGCCGCGGAGATAGACCGAGTTGCCCTCACGCGCCTCCACCTCCATCCCGAACAAATCGACGAAGAAGCGCAGGCTGTCCTGCGGGAACGGCGTGAGCAGCTCCGCGTGCCCGATGTGGGCAAGATCGTGAATCGGCTCGGTCATGACCCGCCTTCCACGCGTTCGCGCAATCCGTCGAGGTCATAGGACAGAGCGCCGGCCTCGAGCTTCCCCCGCTTGACGGCCTCGCGCCGGGCTCGCTCGCGCGAGGACTCGAGCACCTGATCGATCCGCAGCCGCTCCACCACGGCGGCTCCGTCGGCATCGAGCACGACGACATCGCCCTGGCGGATCGTGGCCGCTCCGACCCGCACCGGCTCGCCGATCGTGCCGGCTACGTCCTTGGTCGCGCCGTGGACACGCACCCAGCGGGCCCAGATCGGCAGGCCGAGCTCGGTCAGCTCCTCCACGTCTCGCACCGACGCGTCGATCAGGATCGCGGCCGCGCCGTGCGCCTTGGCCTGGGTCGCCAGTAGCTCTCCCACGAGCGCCACCGGCCGCGGCTCGGGCATGGTCAGCACGATCACTTCGCCAGGCTGCACCTGAGCCATTACGGCGTGCACCATCAGGTTGTCGTCCTGGCCACAGCGCACGGTGCGCGCCGGTCCGGCGGCGCGTGAGCCCGGCACGACCTGTACCAGGTTGGCGTCCACGTAGCCGCGCCGGCCGCCGGCCTCGTACACCGTGGCGGAGCCGAGCCGCGCGAGCTCCTCGTAGCGCTCGCTGGTTGCGTGGTCGATCGGTTCGGTCACAGCGCGCTCACCACCTGGGGCGTCACCCGCTGGAACGCCTCGGCCTGTCTGATCTCCGCGTTCCCCGAGCTGCGGCGCGCGTGGTTGCCACGATGGTCGGCCCGCTGCTCGTAGTAGGTCACGAGGTAATTCTGCGCCTTCATCTCCCCCATCGCTGCGAGTTTCTTGTCGATCACGGGCGTGATGTCGACGAAGGTGGTAGGGGTGAAGTTGCACAGCTCCGGTTGGTGGGGCTCGAACAGAAACAGCTCCGGCGGGTTCACCGTCGCAAACGCGCTCTGCACGCCCGCTCCGGCGGCCAGCGAGCGGGCCCGCGCCACGGCCACGGACGCAATCGGGTGATCAGGGTTGAAGGGATCGGTATCGGTATGCGTGATCAGCACGTCCGGGGCGAACTCGCGGATTCGGTCCGAGATCGTCCGCAGCGCGTCGCCGTCGATCTCGAGTGGGTAGTCGCCGAGGTCCAGGCAGTCGAACTCGGCTCCGAGCGCAGCGGCCGCCCGCTCGGCCTCGCCCCCGCGGATCTCCTTGACGCGCTCGATCGTCTGGCCCTCCTGCTTCCACAGCTCACCCGATTCGCCGCGCTCGCCGTAGGAGAGCGCGATCACGCTCGCGGCTCCCCCATCCGAGGTGGTCACGGCGATCGCGCCGCCCGCGCGCCAGACGAAGTCCGCGGAGTGCGCGCCGATCACCATCATCCTCCGCGACCTCACCACGGGTCCGCTCCCGCCATCGTCATCGCGCTCACCACGCGTCCACTCCCGCCACCGTCATCGCGCTCACCACGCGTCCGCTCCCGCCACCGTCATCGCGCTCACCACGGGTCCGCTCCCGCCACCCGGCGCGTGTTCACAACCGCCATCACGTGCACCTCCTGGTCATCGACGCCGGCCGCGAGCAACCGGTCCACCATCAGCGCCATGCCGTCCTCGACCGGTGGGTTGAAGATCTGTCCGAGATCCGTCGAGAGGATCGAGTGCTCGGTCCCGGCGGCCCTGATGTTCTCGATCCATTGCTCCCACTCGATCTTGCCCGTGTGCGGGGTGGTGAAGCACCGCTCGAGCAGCGCACCGCGCTCGGCCAGCGCGCGCTGGTCCTCGACGGAGAGGTTCTGGGAAGGAAACTCGGGGTGCGTGATCACGATCTCACGGACCCCCTCCTCGAGCGCCGCCTCCACCACCGCGAAGATCTCATCGCGGCCGAGGTGTCCGGTGGCCAGCAGCATCCCGTTTCGCGCGATCGTCGCCAGCACCGCGCGCGTGGCGGGCAGCACCGCCCCGCCGTCGTCGAGGACGGGCACCGGCTCGATTTCGATTCCCTGCTCGCGCAGCTCCAGCTGGAGCTTGACCCACACCGGCACCTTGGCCCCGGGCGGAGCGTCACGCTCATGGGATTCGTTCACCGAGTCGACGGTCGGCAGCCAGACGGTACGGGCGCCCTCGCGTGCCGCGATCTCCACCGCCAGCGGATTCATGCCGCCTACGGCCCGGTTGAGGGCGAGCGCGCCGAGCACGTGCACTCCGGGGACCGCCGCTCGCACGACGCTCGCTCGCTCCGCGGTGGAGCCGTAGTGCGACTTCAGGAGGAAGCCCGCCATCCCCAGCCCGCCGAAGCGGCGAGCCAGCGAGATGTCATCGATCTTGCGCTCGACGACGTCGGGCGCGATATGCACGTGCGTGTCGAACGCTCCGCGAAGGAGCTCACGAGCACGATCCGAAGGCGTGGCGCTCATCGGCTTTCGGCTCCCCGCAGCGCCTCCGCCACGTGCGAGAGGTGCGTCTGCATCGCCGCCTCGGCGGCGTCCGGATCGCCGGCCGCCACGGCATCGACGATCCTCCCGTGCTCGGCGAACGAGCGCTCGCTGCGACCCGGCACGAGGATCGTCCGGTACTGGAAGCGCACGAGCTGCGACTTCAGGGTCGAGATCAGCCGCCCCGCCGTGGCGTGCCCGGCGATCTCGAGCAAGCGCTCGTGCAGCACGGCGTTCTGGTCCGAGGCGCTGAGCAGATCCCCGCGATCGAGCAGGCAGCGCATCTCGCTGAGGATGCGTCGCAGGTCCGCGATGTCCGCCTCGCCGGCCCGCGTCGCCGCGTGTCGAGCGGCGAGCGCTTCGAGCGCAGCACGCGCCTCGAGGATCTCCACGGCCTCGCGCTCCTCGACGAGCCGAACCCGAGCGCCGCGGTTGCGCTCGTGCTCCACGAGTCCCTCGTGCTCGAGCCGGGCGAGCGCGGCGCGCACCGCCGAGCGACCCACTCCGAGCGTCCGCGTCAGGTCGGCCTCCACGAGACGCTGGTTGGGCAACAGACGGCCGCTCACGATCGCCTCCCGCAGGGCGTCCTCGGGACTCACGGGCGATCTCCGAACGGGCGATCGCCGAACGAGCGATCTCCGAACGGGCGATGTCGGAACGGGCGATCTCCGACGGGCGATCTCCGCCCTGGGTCACCACGAGCCCGAAGATTGTCAACAATCTTGTCAACCATAATTCGGGGCGGATCATACATCTGCGCCGGGCCTCGCCAGAGAGCGCAGCGCGAGGCGGCGATCAGCGCAGACGGCGACGATGAGCGACCCAGCGCCCGTGGGCGCGCTTTAAGCTTCCACGCGGGTGTCCTTGCGCCCGATCACATCGGCCCGGAGGAGAGCGATGAAGGTTCTTGACGACCACAGGTCGACCGTGGTTCGGTCGCTGTGTGAGCTGATCGTGCCGGGCTCGGCTCGTGTCCAGCCCGAGGTGTACATCGACGCGCTGCTGGCACGCATGCCCGGAGCCGACCGCGCCGTCGCGCTGGCCGCGATCGCCGCGCTCGCGCCGCTCGTCGCGGGCGGGACCGAGGCGCTCGCCGAGCACGCGCTCACGCCGGAGTTCATGCTCGTGCGAGCGCTCGCGTGCGAGGCGTTCTACAGCGACTTCGTCGCGCCCGGCGCGCCCGGCCCGGGCGCCTGGGCCGAGATCGACTTCGCGCCGCCGCTCGCGGCACGGCTGCAGAAGGACTGGTCCTACCTCGGAGTCGGCGCATGACCGAGCGGTTCGACGCGATCGTCGTCGGCTCGGGCGCCGGTGGCGGCGTCGTCGCGGGCGAGCTCGCGGAGCGCGGCCGCTCGGTGCTCCTGCTCGAGGCCGGGCCACATCATTCGGCTGCCGACCACATGCGCTGGGAGGCGCGGGCCAACCACGAGATCTGGTTCCCGGTGGCGTTCGCCGAGCCCCCCGCCCCGGACCAGCCGCCGGTGCCGCTGTTCCGCGGCCGTTGCGTCGGCGGCACGACGACCGTCAACACCAAGGTGGCGGTCCGCCCGGACGCCGAGGATTACTCGAAGTGGTACGCCGCAGCGGGACTACTCGGCCGGGACGGCGAGCCGTTCGCCGAGGACGACCTGCTGCCATATCTGGAGCGCGTCGAGCAGCGGTTGGGGGTTCGGCCACGGACCGACTGGCAGCGGTGCGTGACCGCGGTCGAGCCCGGCTTCGAGGCGATCGGCGCCAAGCTCGCGCCGGTGATGTCCTACACCGATCCGAACTGCATGCGCTGCGGCTCGTGCATGCAGGGCTGCCCGACCAACGCGGGCAAGTCGACGCTCAACACCTACATCCAGCCCGCCGTCGTGTTCGGTGGCCTCGAGCTGCGGGCCGGATGCGAAGTACGCCGGGTGCTGATCGAGGATGGCGCCGGTCGCCCGCAGGCGACCGGCGTCGAGTACCTCGGGCCCGGCGGGGACCTCCAGCAGGCGCTCGCCGACGTGGTCGTCGTGGCGACGGGCGCGCTCGCGACGCCGGGGGTGCTCCTGCGCTCGGGCGTGCGGGAGATCGCCGGCGGCTCGCCCTCCAGCCGCCTGCTCGGACGCAACCTCGGCTTCCATGCCGCGCGGCTGATCGCCGGCCTGTTCGACGAGCGCATGGACGCCCACATGGTCTATCCGATCAGCTCGCACTGCAAGCAGTGGCAGCGCGACGCCGACGGCGGCTTCCTGGTCGAGGCCGCGACTGTGCAGGATCCGATCGGGTTCGCCACCGGGCTGTGCGATGAGCAGGGCCTGCCGATGTGGGGTCAGGCACTCGTCGAGGTGACCCGTCGCTACCGCCACATCTCGAGCCTGCTGACGATGGTCAATGACGAGAACACGGGGGTCGTGTGGGTCGACGAGGACGGTCGCGACCGCTACTCCTACGGCTGGAACGAGCGCGAGCAGCAGCGGCTCGACGCCTCGCTCGACACCGCCCGGCGGATCCTCGAGGCGGCCGGCGCCAAGCGGGTGCTGCCGACCGGCGTGGTCAGCACGCACGTTCAGGGCAGCTGCCGGATGGGCTCTGACCCCGAGCGCTCCGTCGTCGACGCCAACGGGGAGTCCCATGACGTCATGCGCCTGTTCGTCGGCGACTCGTCGGTGATCCCGCGCACCCTGTCGGTCAACCCGTCGCTGACGATCATGGCGCTCGCCAGCCGCCTCGCCGCCCACATCGACGCCGACGAGCGCGGCTACCTGGGCACGGGCGCGCGGATGCTGACCCCCGCCTGACGTTCGTCGGGACCGCGGTCGTTACCCGAACAGCGCCCGTACACGGACCTCGCAATGCAGTTCCCGAGTGTGGTCAACGACGCGTGCATCGCCGGTGAGCTCGACCGCCGCATTCATGCGCAGGTCCGCGCTCGAGGCGCCGAGCCGCAACTGCAGCATCCCCGGCTCGACGATCCTGCGGCCGTCACGACCTGTGAAGGCGCTGAGATCGGCGGGAACCTCGAACGTCACGGTCGCGCCTTCGCCGGCCGCCAGCGCCACCCGCGCGTAGCCGATCAGACGGTTGACGGGGCGCACCACCGACGCCACCGGGTCGTGCAGGTACAGCTGGATCACCTCAACACCCGCTCGCTCCCCTGTGTTTCGGACGGTGAGGCCGACCGACATCGAACCGTCGGTGGCGGCGCTCGCCACCGATCGCACCTCTTCGAGAGGGGTGTCGAGCGGGAGCGATTCGACCAGCCGGCCGTCGACCGTGAGCTGATTCCATTCGAAGCTCGTGTAGGAGAGGCCGTGCCCGAACGGGTATCGCGCCGTCGGATCGATGTTCGAGGTTCCGCTCCTGCGGGTCAGCGGAGCGCCGAAGTAGGTGCTCGGCTGGCCGTCCGGCGTAGCCGGAACGCTGACCGGCAGGCGGCCCGAGGGCTCGACTCGCCCGCTCAGGATGCCCGCGATCGCGCTCGCGCCCTCCTCACCCGGGAAGAACGAGACGAGTATCGCGGCAGCGCGCTCCGGAGCCGTGCCGAGCGCGTACGGGCGGCCCTCGATCAGGCCGACGACCACCGGCACGCCGCTATCCAGCAGCCGCTCGAGCAGATCCTGCTGGCGCCCCGGTAGGCTCATGTCGAGGGCATCGCAGCCCTCACCCGAGGTGCCGCGCCCGAACAGCCCGGCACGATCGCCCAGCATCGCTACCACGAGATCGTGCTCGCCCGCGGCGGCGACGGCGGGCTCGATCCCGGAGGGGTCGTCGCAGTCGATCGTCACACCCTGCATGTACGTGATCTCCGCGTCCGGGAACGCAGAGTGAATGCTCTCGAGCACCGTCGGAATCTCGATCCCAATCGGTACCTCCGGGTGCAGAGCGCCAACGTGGCCGGGGAACGAGTAACAGCCGAGCAGGGTGAAGTTGTCGTCGGCGGTGGGGCCGACCACGAGGATCCGCTTGCCCGCACCGGCCTCCACCGGCAGCGTTCCGTCGTTGGCGAGCAGCACGACTGCCGCTTCGGCCACCCGCCTGGCGTGAGCACGGTCCTCGTCGGTGTCGAGTGTCAGCCGTCCACGCGCCGCTTCGGCGTCTGCGAGGTCAGCCTCGGTGAAGCCCTCGGGCAGCGCCTCCCAGTCCGGGTCGAGCAACCCGAGCTCGAGCTTCTGGCGCAGCACGCGCCGCAGCGCGGTGTCGATCACCTCGATGTCGATCCGCCCCGCGTCGATCTCGGCGGCGAGCGCATCGCTGTAGGCGCTCACGGTCGGCAGCTCGACGTCGACTCCCGCCGTCAGCGCTGCAACGGCGGCCTCGCCAGCGCTCCCGGCGACGCCGTGCAGGGTGCGCAGGAAGGTGACGCCGAAGTAATCCGCCACGACCGTGCCCTCGAACCCCCACGTCTCGCGCAGCAGCCCGGTGAGCAGCTCCCTGTTGGCAGCCGCCGGGATTCCGTCAACGTCGGTGTAGGCGCTCATCACGCTGCGCGCGCCGGACTCGAGCACGGCCATCTCGAACGGCAGCGCCATCACGTCCGCGAACTCGTCGAAATTCAGCAAGGCGGGCGCGCCCTGCCCGATCTCCGGCGGCAGCATGTCGGCGCGGATCGGCTCCGCGGCGCCGCCCGG
>PMOY01000208.1 GCA_003165655.1 Solirubrobacterales bacterium | reverse complement strand
AGACACGGTCGAGGTGATCTACCGGCTTTGGCGGCACCGCGAGCGCGCGCAGGCGGCGTTCTTGGCCGATGCTGAGGAGCAGAAGCGTCGGGGTGCATCGATCACGTCGTACGGGCCGGGGAAGGCGGAGCCTGAGCCGGCCGAGTCCGAGGAGACGGTGCGGATCTGGCGTGCTGGTGAGCGGGTTCGTGTTGAGCATCACGGCGGCGGGCGGGATGGCTACTACGCCGTCACTGACGGACCGCTGTGGTGGATCTGGGACGAGCGAAGCGGTGCCCACAGCAACCAGGACGATCCCAGCGTGGGGAGTGGAATCGGCGAGGAGCTTCAGATCATGCTGAACCCGGTAGCGCTGCTGAGTTCGCTGCGGTTTCAGCCGACGGGGAGCTCCGAGGTTGCTGGCAGGCCGACGATCAGCGCGCAGGGCATCCCGCGCCCGCAAGACACCCGTCATGGGCGGGCGTTCGAGCTCCACGAGCTCGGCACCGGTGCCGACTTCTACGAGTTAGAGGTCGATCGGCAGCTTGGTGTTCTGCTCGCTGTGACCGCTATCCGGGATAAGCAGCCGTTCCACAGGATCACGACGCTCGCGGCCGCGTTCGACCAGCCGATCCCGAATGAGACATTTCGGTTTGAGCCACCGGCCGGTGAACAGATCCAATCGAGGTGGGGTGAGGAGCGTGTTGAGCACGTCACGCTCGTTGAGGCGCAACAACGGGCCCCCTTCACGGTGCTGATGCCCGACACGGTTCCTTCCAACTGGCAGGTGCAATGCAGGCTCATCCGGCCCTCCGAGCGCCCCCCCTCGCCAATGCAGATCGGACTGATCTACCACTCGACCGATGGACACGAAAGCATCTCGCTCAGCCAGTTCCCCGCTGGCGGGTCCAATCCGTACAGAGAGCTGGGCGATGGCGAGGGCTGGGAGACCGTCACACGCGCCGGTATCGAGATGAACACCCGACCCGCACGATGGGGTCAGGCACAGGTAGAACTCGAACTTGACGGCACGTTCGTGCACCTCATGTCCGACAACCTCACGCGAGACCAGGTCCTTACGATCGCGGCCGGCCTGCGACCCGCCCCCAGCACCAGCAGCATCTAGCGATCCAAGCGAGCCTTTCTGCTCACCGCAGTCAACCGATGCCGACACCGGGCGGTCGCCCCGATCAGGAAACCGGCGTGACCCGCTTTCACGTCAGCCGTACATCCCGAGGACACATCTAGAGTTGCGAAATGCGCTGATAAGGCGCTACCGGAACGCCGTCTCGCTGCGGATCTCGTTCCCCGCCGGGTCAAGCAGCACAGCAGTCGCCGGCAGCTGCAACGAGCTCTCAGTGATGAATAGGGCTACGTCCGCGTCTGCGTCGTCGCTCAACGTGACCCCGTTGGCGAAGCGCAGCTCGACCTGTGCGATATCCGCGCCGGCGCGGTACATCTCCAGCATAGAAGTGATCGGGCCAACCGCCGCCGCCGCCACTCCACCCTCGGGATGCTCTCGCCAGTCGCCTACGAACAACTACGACTCTCGCCGCTACCAGGTTGAGATCAACCGATCGAACAACAACAATCAACAGACAAACCCCGTGTCACGCAAACCGGGGCAAGTCCACAGAGGCGGGTGCTGCTTGGGGTTGCTAGGGGCTGAGCGGTCGTAGCCGTGTCGGCGTCCGAACTGCACGAACTCTCTGGCTTTGGCGAGCACGGCACCGCGCTGGGCGGTGCCGGCGACGTGGACGCCGCGACCGCGGCGGAACTCGAGCAGTCCCTCGTCGCGTAGCTGTCGTAGTGCTCGCAGCACGGTGTTGGTGTTGACCTGGAGCACGGCAGCGAGGTCGCGAGCGGGCGGTAGTCGTTCTCCGGGGGCTGCCTCGCCCTCCGCAATCGCGCGGCGGATCTCGCCCGCGACCTGGTCGTGTAGCAGGATGGGTCGGTCCCGGTCGATCTTGACATCCAACATCGTGCTAGTGATACTAGCGTCATGTTGGAGGCGATCGAACGGTCTTGGGCACCATCGCGGTGGGCGGTCATCAAGGACGCCCGGCGTCGCCAGCGACGACGCCATCGCCGGATCCTCGCGGTCGCGGCCGTACTGCTGCTGGTCGTGGCTGTCGGCTGGGTGATCACCCGCAACGACTGGTCCCGTCACGCGCCAACGGAGCCGCCCGTCACGGTTGGGACCGTCGAGCAGCTGCACCTCGGCGGGGTCGTGCAGGACACGACGACGCTGGGCGGCAATGTGTGGGTGCTGACCTGTCTGCGGCGCTGCTCACAACCGTTTTCAGCCGCCAGCGCCGGGCAGCTGATCGAGCTCGCGGCCAACGGCCGACCGGTCAGGCGGTTCCCGGTCGCTGACCCGACCGTGCTCACGGGTGGTGATCGTGCGCTCTGGGTCGCGCACTTCGACACGGGCGAGGTCTCACGGATCAACCCGCAGACGGGGATGACGACCGCGGCGACCCACGTACAGCTCCCCAAAGGGTTTGCGACACGTGGTTGGCGGCGTTTCGAGCCGTCGGCGATCAGCTTCGGTGCCGGGCGCGTCTGGGCGTCTGACGGATTCGGCTACGTTGCCGAGATCAACCCGCGCACCGCCCGACTGGAACGATTGGTGTTCACCTCCAGTGAGGCCGCGAGCTCGACGACCGCGGCCGGTGTGACGTGGGTCGCAGACGAGCTTGACGGCGTCGGGACGTTTGCAGCCGGCAGCGACCATGTCGCGATCCACTACGTCTCGTGGGCCGGCCAACCAGTCGACGTCGGGACCGTCGGCTACGGGGCAGGACTGATCTGGGCCCTCGGCACAGAGACCAACTTTTCGACGAGCTTGACCGACCCGCCCACTGTCGGAGTCCTCACAACACTCGACCCTCGCACCGGCAGGATCATGCATCAGTGGCGAGTCTCGCCCGAAGCCGTCACCATGGTGCTCGGCAACGGCGGCGCGTACGTCGGCGACGACAACGACGGGCGGCTGCTTGCGCTCACCCCACCGCACCGCCTCCAGATCCTCCACGGACCCGAGGCAGCGCAGCTCACGGCCGTCACCCCTCACGCGCTCTGGGCGATCAGCCGAAACGGACAGCTGCTCCGCGTCGGCCTCACACCGCGCTGACCCGCGCCCTCAAAGTCAGACTGCCCGATTCACGCACGAGCAGCACTCTCGGGACTGTTCTGGCGAGCTCGTGACGCTTCTAGCTCTGGACAGGACCGGCCGGGCATTTCGAGTCTCATCCCCTCCTCGGCCGGAACGCGCGCCTGGAAATATCGCCCACGAAGCGTCCGCTGGAACTCCGCGAGAATCCGATCACACGCAACGAGCTCGAACTCGCCCTGCTCAGCGGCGGCGAGCACGCACTCCGGCCCGATTTTCGGCCTCCAAAGTAGCCGTAGGTATAGGCTTTCCTCCGATTTCGTCGGGGATCAATGGTCGGACCAACAATTGCCCACGCAGAAGGTCGAGGGTTCGAGTC
>PMOY01000275.1 GCA_003165655.1 Solirubrobacterales bacterium | reverse complement strand
CCCCTGGGCGCGCGGCGGGATCGGCCGCTCCTGGGCGCGCGGCGGAATCGACCGCTCCTGGGCGCGCGGCGGAATCGACCGCTCCTGGGCGCGCGGCGGAATCGATTCCCAGGAGGATCAGCCGCGCTGCGTTCCACAGCTTGTTCGTCAGCTGCTGGCCCTGGGCGACCTTCTCCTCGCTGAACCGAACGTCCTGACCCGAGGACATCGCCAGCAGCCCCCACCGGACCGCGTCGGCGCCGTAGGCGGGGAAATCGCCGCCTTGCGCGAACACCGGCGGGCGGGGACCGCCGTCGATCAGATTGAGCGGATCGATCCCGGTGCCCAGCGACTTGGACATGCGCCGTCCGTCCGGCGCCTGGATGATCGAAGTGATGTGGACGTCGTCGAACGGCACCTGCTCGCGGAACTCGAGCCCCATCATGATCATCCGCGCGACCCAGAGGAAGATGATGTCGCGACCGGTGACGACCGCGTCGGTGGGGTAGAAAGCCCTCAGCTCCGGCGAGTCATTCGGCCAGCCGAGCGTCGCGAACGGCCACAGCGCGCTCGAGAACCACGTATCGAGGACGTCGGGGTCCCGCTCCCAGCCCTCGCCGCGCGGCGGCTCGCGGCCGACGTAGGTTTCCTTCCCTCGATACCACACGGGCAGCCGATGTCCCCACCAGAGCTGGCGCGAGATGCACCACGGCCGGATGTTCTCCATCCAGTCGAGGTAGACCTTCGCCGCCTGCTCGGGGAAAAAGCTCACGCGCCCATCCTTGACGACGTCGATCGCCGGCTCGGCGAGCTCGTCCATCCGCATGAACCACTGCAGCGACACGAGCGGCTCGATCCGCTCGCCGGAGCGATGCGAGAACGGCACCGTGTGGCGGTACTCCTCGGCGCGCGCGATCAGCCCCCGATCGCGCAGCTCCTGCACCACCGCACGCCGCGCATCGGCGACCGTCAGACCCGCGAAGTCCTCTCCCGCGTCGGCGGTCATGCGGCCGTCCTCGCCGATCGCGGTGAGCTGCGCCAGCCCATGTCGGCGCCCGATCTCGAAGTCATTCGGGTCGTGACCGGGGGTGATCTTCAACGCTCCCGTGCCGAAATCGGGGCGGACGTACTCATCCGCGATGATCTTCAGCGACCGTCCCACGATCGGGAGCACGGCCGTCTCGCCGATCAGCCGGCGATACCTGTCGTCCTCGGGGTGCACCGCGATCGCGGTGTCGGCCAGCATCGTCTCGGGACGGACGGTCGCGACCGTGATCGCTCCCGAGCCGGACGCCAGGGGGTAATCGATGTAATACAGCGTGTCCGTCACCTCGCGATCCTCGACCTCCAGGTCGGAGATCGCCGAGCCGCTTCCCGGGTCCCAGTTGACCATGTAGCGATCGCGGTAGATGAGGTCTTTGTGGTAGAGCGCCACGAATACCTCGACTACCGCCTCGGCATACCCCTCGTCGAGCGTGAAGCGCTCGTCCTCGTAGTCGCACGAGGCACCGAGGCGCTTGAGTTGCTCGATGATCGCGTCGCCGTATTGCTCGCGCCACTCCCACACCCGCGCCACGAACGCCTCGCGTCCGATCTCTTCGCGGCTCGAACCTTCCTGCTCGAGGGCGCGCTCCACTTGAGTCTGCGTCGCGATCCCCGCGTGGTCGGTGCCGAGGATCCACTTCGTCCGCCGCCCCTGCATGCGGTAGTGACGCACGAGGCAGTCCTGGATCGAGTTGTTGAGCGCGTGCCCCATGTGCAGCACGCCGGTCACGTTCGGCGGCGGGATGGCGATCGAGTAGTTCTCCTCGGGCGTGCCCCCCGGCTCGGGATGGAACAGACCCGACTCGAGCCATCGACGCATGATTCGAGGCTCAACCTCTCCGGGGTCGTAGCGGGTCTTGGACTCGAGATCGGACATGGGGGCGTCGAGATCAGACATTGGGGCTGAGTGTAGGTGGAGACCGGCTGTCTTTCGCTCACGCCAATTCATCGCGGATGAGTGATTTCATCACATGAGTATGCTCTATACACGATGATCCACGAGCTCATTCGCGACGCTCGTCGCGACGCCGGCTTCACCCAAGCCGAACTCGCGAATCGGCTCGGCACCACCCAGTCCGCGATCGCGCGCCTGGAGGCCGTCGGCGCGAACCCCCGCGTCAGCACCGTGATGCGTGCGCTCGACGCCTGTGGCCGCGATCTCTCGATCGAAGCGATACCGCGTCGGTCGAGCATCGACGAGACGCTCGTCGCCGCGCGCCTGCGACTTTCGCCGGGGGATCGGATCAAGAGCTTCGAGCGCGCGTATGCCGAGACACGCAAGATTGCACTCGCCGGACGGCGGGCACGCGGTGAGCTGGTCTGAGTTCTCGTCCATCAGCCTGCTCCGCAGCCTGGTGGCGCACGGCGTCGACTTCGTCGTCGTCGGCGGGATCGCGATGATCTACCAAGGATCCGCACGACTGACCCAGGGCCTCGACATCTGTGTCGCGCCGGCGCAGGCGAACCTGGATGTCCTCGGCCAAGCCATGGTTGAACTCGGCGCCACGCCGCGTGGCGTCGACGACGAGGCGACATTCATTCCCGACGCACGAGCTCTTCGACAGCTCTCGATCGCAACGTTCAAGACACGAGAGGGACCTGTCGACCTGCTCCGGGAGCCGGCCGGCGCGCCGGCATATGAAGAGCTGCGCCGTCGAGCCGACCGAATCGAGACCGACGGAATGGCCATCCTCGTCGCCTCACTCGACGACCTCGAGGCGATGAAGCGTGCCGCCAACCGGCCCAAGGACCGACTCGACCTCGAGGAGATCGAGGTCATCCGCCGCCTCCGGGCCCGCGGCATCGGGCCCAGCAAGGGCTGAGCGGCCGGCAGGCGGGCGTGCAGCCGGCTCGGGCGGGGCGGAGAACGCTGCCGATGCGTCGATCCGCTGAACCTGGTCGAGTAACGCTACTCACAGTCGCGTTTCTCGACCAGGTCCCGGAAGTGCCCGTGAAGCCACCCCAGCGCGAGGCCCGCCACCCCAGCCCAACCCACCTCGAACGCCCCATCAACGCCCGTCCCCGCACGAGACGGGTCCAGACTCCCCGAGCTACGCCGATCCCCGCACCATGAGCCCCGGCCCGGCATGACGGCGAACGCTCAGGCCGCGGCTTCGCCCTCTTCCTCAGTCACCGCAACCGTCACCAGCGTCGGCGAGACGCCCTTATCGATCGTCTCGCGGGTCACGACGCACTTCTTGACGTCACGGCGCGAGGGCAGCTCGAACTGGACCTCGAGCAGGACTTCCTCGATGATCGAGCGCAGGCCGCGGGCGCCGGTCTCGCGCTCGAGCGCCTTGTCGGCGACCGAGACGAGCGCCTCGTCGGCGAATACGAGCTCGATCCCGTCGAACTGGAAGAACCGCTGGAACTGCTTCACGAGCGCGTTGCGCGGCTCGGTGAGGATCTGCATCAGCTCATCGCGCGAGAGCTGGTGGATCGCGGACATCACGGGCAGACGCCCGATGAACTCGGGGATCAGGCCATACTGGATCAGGTCCTCGGGCAAGCAGTGCTCGAAGATCTCGCCGGCGTCGCGCTGCTCCTTCGATTGGATCGCAGCACCGAAGCCCACGCCCTGGTGGCCGATCCGGCGCTCGATCACGCGGTCGAGGTTCGCAAACGCACCACCGCAGATGAACAGGACGTTGGTCGTGTCGATCGAGAGGAACTCCTGGTGGGGATGCTTGCGTCCGCCCTGCGGGGGAACCGAGGCTGTGGTGCCCTCGAGGATCTTCAGCAGCGCCTGTTGGACACCCTCGCCGGAGACGTCGCGAGTGATCGACGGGTTGTCCGCCTTGCGCGCGATCTTGTCGACCTCGTCGATGTAGATGATTCCCGTCTCGGCCTTCTTGACGTCGTAATCGGCGGCCTGGATGAGCTTGAGCAGAATGTTTTCGACGTCCTCGCCGACGTAGCCCGCTTCGGTGAGAGCGGTCGCATCGGCGATTGCGAAGGGGACGTTGAGGATCTTCGCGAGCGTCTGTGCGAGCAGTGTCTTGCCGCACCCGGTCGGCCCAAGCAGCAGGATGTTCGATTTCTGCAGCTCGATGTCGTTCTCATCGGACTGCATCATCTGCACGCGCTTGTAGTGGTTGTATACGGCCACAGACAGCGAGCGCTTGGCTTGCTCCTGACCAACCACGTACTCGTTCAGGACGTCATAGATCTCCCGCGGTTTCGGGAGGTTCCCGATGTCGAACGTCGGCGGAGCGGTGAGCTCCTCATCGATGATCTCGTTGCAGAGATCGATGCACTCATCGCAGATGTAGACGCCCGGCCCGGCGATCAGCTTCTTGACCTGCCGTTGGGACTTCCCGCAGAAGCTGCAGAGAAGCTGTTCGTTGGAGTCCGTGGGACGTGCCATTGTGCTGCCCTCTCCCGGAGCCGCGGCGCGACGCCGACCTCGAAGCGTAGTACGTCAGTGCTGCGAGATCACACGATCGATGATGCCGTAGTCCTTTGCCTCCTCAGAGCTCATGAAATAGTCGCGTTCCGTGTCCTTGCGAACCTCTTCGACGGGCTTGCCGGTGTGGTGGGCGATGATCTCGTCGAGGCGACGCCGCACGTCGATGATCTCCCGCGCGTGAATCTCGATGTCAGTGGCCTGCCCCTGGAAGCTCGAGGACACCTGATGAATGAGGATCTTCGCATTCGGCAGGGCCATGCGCTTTCCCGTTGCGCCGCCGGACAGCAGCAGCGCGCCCATCGACATCGCAATCCCGACGCAGATCGTCTGTACGTCGGGCTTGATGAACTGCATNNTAGATCGCCAGCCCGGCGTACACCGAGCCTCCGGGCGAGTTGATGTAGATCGAGATGTCCTTATCCGGATCCTCGGATTCCAGGTGCAGCAGCTGCGCCACGATCAGGTTCGCGATCTGGTCGTCGACGGGCGTGCCGAGAAAGATGATCCGCTCGTTCAGCAGACGGCTGTAGATGTCGAACGCGCGCTCCCCCCGGGAGGTCTGCTCGACGACCATCGGTACGAGTGGGCTCATGGTCTCGCTCTTTCTCTCTTCCTGGGCCGGAATCCTGCCCACATCGGTCTGGCCTTCCGGGCCTGGCGGGAATTCAAGTGCGCGTGTACCGCCACTCGCGGCGAGTCTAGCAACCGTCGAGAGCCGCGCCGACGCAAGCGCTGTCAGCCGCACCGGCAAGGCACACTGGCGGCACCCGTCTCCTCAGCTTCCCGGAGTCCAAAGCCGGCCCGGCGACTCGGCCGCGGCCGGCGTTCCTGACGCGTCCTTCGCCGTGCCGGCGGGCGGGTCTTCCTGCCCCGGGACCCACAGCTTCTCGCGCGCCTTCGCCTGCTCCTCGCGCGCGTGCGCCTGCTCGATCCCGATCGGCTTGGCCTCGCGCACGAGCAGCTCGATCGCCTGCCGAATCGCCAGCTCCTCGCGCACACGCCCAAGCCTGTCCGACTTGCGCAGTCGCTCCAGCAGCTTCTCAACCGAGATCCCGTCGCGCTCGGCCGGCGGCCCAAGCGCCTCGAGGATGTCCTCGTCGCTCGGCTCGATCTGCTCGGCCGCGATCAGGGCCGCGAGCACGGCGTCGCGGCGAATCGCCTGAGCCGCCTCGGGCTCGGCCTCGTGGATGACCTCCTCCTCGTCCTTCTTCCCGGCGAGCTGGAGGTAAGCCTCCTTCGACAGCCCCTGGCGCTCGAACGCGTGGACCATTTGGTGCCACAGCTGATGCGCGCGCTCGTGAATGAGATTGTGCGGCACATCGATGCTGGCGCCGGCGACGACGGCGTCGAGCACAGCCTCTTCGAACTCACCGTCGATCGCGCGCCGGTCAACCTCGGCGAGGCGCTCGGAGATATCGTCGCGGAGCTCCTGCAGGCTGTCGAAGCCCGCCGTCTCGGTCGCGAAGTCATCGTCGAGCTCAGGCAGGCGCTTCTGCTTGACCTCCTTGATCGTGACGTCGAAGGTTGCATCCTTCCCACCGAGCGAGCTGTGGGTGGCCGGGAAGGTGACTTCGACGGTGCGCTCATCGCCGGCCTGAGCGCCGACGAGCTGTTCCTCGAACCCGTCGATCAGCTTCCCAGAGCCGAGCTCGAGCAGTTGGTCCCGACCCTCGCCACCGTCGAACGGCTCACCGTCGACCGTTCCCAGGTAATCCATCACCACGTGGTCGCCGGCGGCGGCCGATCGCTCGACGGTGTCGAGCGTCGCAACGCTTTCGCGCATGCGTTCGAGCTCTTCGTCGATCTTCGCGGGGTCCACCTCGGGTTCGCGGCGACCAACCTCGATTCCCTTGTACTGCCCAAGCTTCGCGACGGGCAGCACGCCGATCTCGATCGAGAACGCAAGCGGCTCACCCTCTCCGGGAAGGTCGCCGACGTCGAGTTGGGGATCTCCGACCGGTGCGATGCCGGCATCGTCGATCGCGTCGCTATACCAGGATGCGAGCGAGTGGCGCAGCGCCTCGTCAAGGACCGTGGCGCGGCCGAGGCGACTGATCACGACGGGCGGGGGCACCTTGCCCTTCCGGAACCCCGGGATCTTCATCTGCCGCCCGAGCTCCCGTGCAGCCTGTTGCAGACGACGCTCGACCTCCTCCGAGGCGACCTCCGCCTCGACGCGCACGCGCGACTCGGGTAGCTCTGTGACGTTCGTCGTGACAGCCATCGGGCGGCGAACGATAGCGTCCTGGCCGATGCCCTCCCGCTTCGCCGCTCGGATC
>PMOY01000087.1:13638-14019 GCA_003165655.1 Solirubrobacterales bacterium | reverse complement strand
CGCCGCGGCCTTCGGCTTGGTCGTCACCGGCCCCGACGCGGCGCGGAGTGCCTCGCTCTCTGCCGCACCTGCGCTCGACGCCGCCGAGCGCCCTTCCGAAGCAATCATCGACGACTGGCTGCCACTCACCTACGCGCTCAACGCCGTCAACCGGAGCATGGGCTATGAGGACCTCTACCCATTCACGCTGGCCCCGACCGTGATCGAGAAGCTCGCTTTCGTCCACGAGCGCGTTCGAGCAGCAAGTCATCAGCCGGAAGCCGGTCGCGCTCCCCTCGCCCCCTGAATGCCGACTGTGTCAGTTAGGGTTGGCGCTTGGCGGCTCAACCGATGACAGGTCTCCGGAAGTCGTCCCCCTCGCATGCCGATCTTCCTCGTCGT
>PMOY01000087.1:0-13552 GCA_003165655.1 Solirubrobacterales bacterium | reverse complement strand
ATCAGGAGGCTTCTCGGAATGGATACTGAACTGCCCCGGCAGCCCTACACGCTGGTATACGGCACACATCCCGTCGTGCCGCGGGTGTTGGAGGAGCTCCAACGTGTCGGAGATCCCGTCGTGCTCGTCGCCCCTGCCACGCCCGCCGGCGTCCATCGCGAGGACTTGGAGCTCCTGGTGGGTGACCCGTGCGAGGACGGCATCGTGCAGCGCAGCGAACCGACGCGCGCCAATCGTGCGCTGATCGCCTGCACCGAGGATGCGGACACGCTCGTCGTCGCGGTGGCGATCCACAGCCTGGCGCCGAAGCTCGAGATCTACGCGCTGACGCAGTCGCCTCGCGTCGCGCGGGCGTTGCAGGAACTCGGCGTCACCCACACGCTCGCGAGCGACGAGCTCGTCGGCCACACCCTCGCCAAGAGCCTCGAGACTCCGGAGGCGGGCGATCTGCTGCTCCAGCTCGTCGACACCGAGACGTATCGGCTTGGCGAGCGACCCGTGGATGAAGCCCTGGTGTCCCGTCCGCTGAGCGAGGCGAGGGCAACCGCGGGCTCGCTCGTGCTCGGCATCGCGCGCGACGGCCACGTCGACCTCGGAGTCGGCGACGACCCGGTGCTCTCCGCCGGGGACACGCTGATCGTGCTCGACGCCCTGAGCTGATCCCGTCCGCCCGCCGCCCCGCACAGGTCCCCGGCACCACGGCGTTATCGTCCATCCTATGACCACCCCGCCGCTGTCCTTGCTCGAATTCCCGGCTGACGACCCCGAGCGCGCCCGACGCTTCTGGGTCGGGCTCCTCGGTGTCGAGCTCGATGCTCGCCGAGACGAAGAGGGGCGGGGTTGGCAGACGCACTCCGCGGGGCCCGAGGTCGGCATCCATGAGCGCGGCACTGGACCCGGCGACACCTTCTCGTTGCCCTACTTCACAGTGAGTGATGTCGCCGCCACACTCGACCAGGTACGGGCGCTCGGCGGCAGCGTCGTTCATCCGGGGGAGCAGTGGGCGATCTGTAAGGACTCGGAGGGGACTCCGTTCGGCGTGGCGCAGCGGCGCTGAGGAGCCGCACCGCCCAGAGAAGCGCCCCGACCCGATGCCGGCGCCGCGACCGAGAGAAGCGCTGCCACGTCCACCGCACGACGCGCCGGCGGCGTGGCTGTGACCATTCCGCGCGTGGACGGTGCCGATCCAGGTTCAGTACGCGACTTCAGTGCCGACGAGTCGCTGCTGACTGACGTCCTCAACGAGGTGATCCTCCGCACCGAAGGCGACGCAGCGCTCGAGCTCCACAATCGCGTCGTCGCTCTCAGTCGCGCGGCGCACGACGATGATGACGCCGCCGAGGAGCTCGCCGCGCTCGTCGCTGATCTCGACCTCGATCGCAGCGAGATCCTCGTGCGCTCGCTCACGCGATGGTTCCAGCTGGTCAACCTCGCAGAAGACAACGACCGCGTCCGCCGGCTGCGCCGATGGGATATCGACGATGCCCCGGCGCCGCGACGGGGGTCGCTGCGCGAGGCGGTCGAAACCCTCGCGCGGGGCGGGACGAGTGCCGCCGAGCTCCAGCTGCTGCTGCAGCGTGCCGAGCTCCGCCTGGTGATGACCGCCCATCCGACCGAGGCACGGCGACGCACGACGCTGGAGAAGCTCGAGCGGATCTTCCGCCTCCTGCGCGAGCTGGACGAGCGCCGGGACGCCGATCTCGCCGACGCACGCCGCCAGATGCTCGCCACGGTCCAGGAGCTGTGGGGATCGGACGAACTGAGAGCGATCTCCCTGACCGTCCTCGACGAGGTCCGGGGCGGCCTGGTGCACTTCATTACGACGATCGCGGACACCGTCCCGCGCGTCTATCGCGATCTCGAGCGGGCGCTCGCCGAGTACTACCCGGACGATCTGATCGAGGTTCCGCCGCTGCTCAACTTCGGCTCGTGGATCGGCGGCGACCGAGACGGGAACCCCAACGTCACGCCCGAGACGACGATCGCGGCGCTCGACCTGATGCGGGTCATGTGCCTCCGGTTCCTCCAAGAACGTGTCGAGCTCCTCGCCGGCCGCCTGTCGCTGTCTGACCGCATCAGCGGTCCGGCCCGCGGTCTCGAGCCGATCCTCGAAGGAGGAGAGGAACTGTTCCCCGACCTCGCCACGCAGCTGGCGGCGCTCAATCCCGAGGAGCCCTACCGGCGTGCGCTCACATTCTTGCGCGAGCGTGTGCGCGCGACGCGGCGCCACGAGCCCGGCCTCTACGCCGAGCCGGCCGAGCTCCTCGCCGACCTCCGGCGCGTTGAGCGGTCGCTGTGTGACGGCGGCGGATCGCTCACGGCGACGGGCGACCTGCAGGACGTGATCCGACAGGTCGAGGTGTTCGGCTTCCATTTCGCGCGTCTCGATATTCGCGAGCATGCGCGGATCCACCGGCGCTCGCTGCATGAGATCTACGCCTCGCTCGGAATCTGTGAGGACTACGCGAGCCTCCCCGAGTCCGAGCGGGTCGCGCTCCTGGCCAGTGACATCGCCGACCGGCGTCCGCTGATCCCCACCGACATCGCGGGCTTCTCGGCCTCCGCGCGCGAGACCGTCGAGACCTTCCGCATGCTCCGCGGCGCGCTGGCGGGAGATCATCGCGGAGCGATCGAGACGTACATCGTCTCCGGGACCGAGGGCCCGTCCGACCTGCTCGAGGTGATGCTGCTGATGAAGGAGGCGAGCCTGACCCGAGCCGGCGGCGGCGGCGCGATGCTCCGGATCGTGCCCCTGTTCGAGGCTGGAGCGACGCTGGAGGCGGCGCCGGCGACGATGGACGCCTTGCTCTCACAGCCGGTCTACCGCGCGGCGCTGCGATCGATGGCAGACGAGCAGGAGGTGATGATCGGCTACTCGGACTCGAACAAGGACGTCGGCTACGTGGCGTCCAGCTGGGCCGCGTACCGGGCGCAGGTGCGCACCGCCGAGGTGATCGCCCGCCACGGCGCCACATGGGTGTTCTTCCACGGTCGCGGCGGCGCGGTGGGCCGCGGCGGCGGACCGACGAACGCGGCAATCTACGCGCTGCCGCCGGGAACCGTCCAGGGACGGCTGAAGATGACCGAGCAGGGCGAGGTCCTGGCCGCGAAGTACGGCGTCCCCGAGATCGCGCATCGCGAGCTCGAGCTGGCGGCAAGCGCGACCCTGACCGCCGACATGCGGGCGAGTTCCGAGCGCCACGCCGTGTTCGAGCAGGTGATGGGGGAGATGGCGGAGAGCTCGGAGCGGGCCTATCGCGCGCTCGTGCACGATGACCCCCACTTCGTCAGGTTCTTCAGTACCGTCACGCCGGTCGACGAGATCTCTCGGTTGCGGCTCGGGTCGCGCCCGGCGAAGCGGCGACCGGACGGCGGCATCGACGACCTGCGCGCGATTCCGTGGGTGTTTGCGTGGACCCAGTCGCGGATCGTCCTCCCTGCATGGCTGGGGCTCGGGACCGCGCTCGCCGCCGCGCGAGAGCGCCACGGCCTCGAGCTGCTGCGTGAGATGGTGGCCGAGTGGCCGTTCTTTGCGACCCTGCTCTCGAACGCCGAGATGGCCTGCGCGAAGGCCGACCCGCGGATCGCCGAGCGCTACACGAGGCTCTGGGAGGATGGCCTGCAGCGCGACCGAATCTGGGGCGCGCTCGCTGCCGAGCTCGAGCGAACTCGGAACGAGCTCGGGCCGGTCCTGCGCACTGAACGCCTGCTCGATCGCGAGCCTGTGCTCCAAGCCTCGATCGACCGTCGCAACCCGTTCGTCGCTCCGCTCTCGTTCATCCAGCTCGAGTTACTGCGCCGGCTTCGCACCGCCGGCGGGATCGAGGACCAGCTCGGCCGCGTGAGCCTGCTGACGATCAACGGCATCGCCAGCGGCCTGCGGAACACCGGCTGACGGTCGCGACGAGATCAGGGCTGACGCGGTAGCGGTTTCGCTTGACAGCGCCGGTAACGTGAATCTCAGAGGGCACCACCGTGAGGTCGGCCCATAGCGGACCGGCAGCACGTCCTGACTTCTAGGTCTAACTAACCCGGAGGTCGACATGTCGCGAACGCAGGTTCTTCCCGATTCTCAAGCCGGTCTCGTGGATGGCGGGTTGCCCGCCTTTGCGTGCTCGCGGACGGACGGCGGCGACGGGGCTTCGTGGGTGCACCTCGCCGGTGCGCTCGGAGTCGAGACGGTGCTGCAGCTCTTACGGACGTTGCGCCAGCCCGCGTTTCAGGCCAGGCTGGTGGTACTCGACCTGCGCGATCTCGCACGGATCGACAGTTTCGGCGTGCACGCGATCGTCAACGCCAGCATCCGCGAGCGGCAGGCCGGACGCCGGATGGTCCTGCTGCGCGGCCCCCCGAACGTCGATCGCATGTTCACGCTGACCGGGCGCTCCGATGAAGTCGAGATCGGCGACCTCGAGCCGGGGGAGCTGCCTGCCCAGGTGCTCCCGCAGCTCGCTCGACCGAGCAGCTTACCCTCCAGCTGTGGAGTCCCGATGCACACTTCACGCCGCGCCTTGCCGACTCAGTCGCCGCTCACGTGAACGCGCTACCAATTGAAGCTCGATGAAGAGCGCGGACATCACGACTGCTGATGCGCAGGAGCGGATGCTGGTCCCACGGCTGCGCGGCGTCTCGCACGCCGTGGCGTTCTTTCTTGCCCTCGCGGCCGCGATGCTCGGCATCGTGCTCGCGCCGACCGCCCGCGCAACGGTGGCTGTCGCGATCTACGGCTCCGGCCTGATCGCCCTGTTCGGCGGGAGTGCGCTCTACCACCGCTGGCCCGGTTCGGCACGCCTCAAGCCGGTACTTCAGCGAATCGACCACAGCACGATCTTCGTCTTCATCGCCGCGAGTTACACCCCGATCGCGCTGATCGTGCTCCACGGAGCGCTCGCTTGGCTGATCCTCGGCATCGCCTGGACCGGCGCCGCGGCCGGCGTCACATTCTCGCTGGGCTGGATCGAAGCGCCCCGCGGCCTCATCGTCGCCAGCTACCTGGCGCTCGGGTGGGTAGCGGTCATCGCGTTCCCCCAGCTGCTGAGCGACCTCTCCCCTGGGCCGCTCGTCCTGCTCGCATCCGGCGGCCTGCTCTACTCGGCCGGCGCGATCATCTACGCGCGTCAGCGACCAGATCCGTGGCCCCGCTGGTTCGGCTTCCACGAGATCTTCCACGCGCTCGTGATCATGGCGGCGGCCGCGCAATACATCGCGCTCGTGGTGTGGATGCTGCCTGCGGCCGGAGTCGCCTGAGACCGTCCTCGTGCCGTCGGGACTTACTTCGGTATCCTAATGATATGGTTGCCGAACCACCTGACCACCCGGGCAGAGTCGTCGCTCGCCTCGCCCGCCAGGTCGAGCTGGCGGTCGCGACCGTCGAGCTCAGCCTGGCCCAGTACCGCCTCCTGATCCTGCTCGGCGAGGGTAACGAGGCCGCGTCGGCCCTCGCCGAGAAGCTGGCCGTGAGCCGGCCGAGCGTCACCGGAGTGGTCGACGGCCTCGTCGCTCGGGGGCTCGTCGCACGCGATCACGACGTCGAGGATCGGCGCCGCGTCGGACACGCCTTGACACCCGAGGGCCGGAGGGTGCTCGACACCGCAGATGTCGAAGTCGAGCGTCGCCTCAGCGATATCGCCGCACACCGCCCGGACGGCGAAGCGGCAGCGTTCGCAGGCCTCGAGCCCTGGCGGGAGGCGCTCGACGCCTACCGTGCCGCACGCCGAGCCGGAACCGCCCCCCGAGCCGGGGCCGCCGCCCGAGCCGGAACCGTCCCCCGAGCCGGAACCGTCCCCCGAGCCGGAACCGCCCCCGGAGAGACCATGCGCCCAAAGGCCCCGCGGTGAGCGCGACCGCCGCCGAGAGCCGAGTGCCGTCCGACCAGGCCGGCGACCGCTATGCGCCGGCCGGGATCGAGTCGCGCTACCGACCGCCACGGGCGACCATCGACCCCGACAGGAGCCTGTCGTGGCTGCGACGAGCGCGCCCAGTCGTGCTCGCACACAAGCGCACGCTTCTCACCGCCCTGATCCTCTCCTTTACCGGTCTCGTGCTCCAGGTGCAGATCCCGAAGCTTCTCAACGATGCGGTCACGAACTCGCTGCAGCGAGCGACGGTGCCCCTCTCCCACTACGTGTGGTTGGTGCTCGTGCTTGCTGTGGCGGCCGGGATCGCGGCCTACGTGGCCCGCCTGTTCCTGCTGCGCACTGCCTACGCGATGGAGTTCGACCTGCGCAACATCATCTACGAGCACCTGACGCGAATGTCCTTCGGCTTCTACGACCGGGTCCAGTCGGGGCAGCTGATCTCGCGGGCGAACTCCGATATTCGCTCGGTCCAGATGTACCTCACCTTCGCGCCGGCGATCCTCGTCCAGTGCGCCGTCGCCCTGGTGGCGTTCGGCTACATGCTCTCGATCAACGTGCCGCTCGCATTTGTGGCGATGTCGACCACGCCGCTCGTCTACTTCTCCAGCGTGCGCATGCGCAAGTCGATCTTCCCGGTGTCCTGGCTGATCCAGTCCCGCCTCGCCGACGTGGCCACGATCGTCGACGAGAACATCAATGGCGTGCGCGTGGTCAAATCGTTCGTTGCCGAGCCCCGCGAGGTCCGAACCCTCGCGCGAGCCGCCGACCGCCTCAAGTGGGCCTACGTCCAGGACGCCGACATCCGCGCTCGCTTCACCCCGACGGTGCAGAACCTGCCTCAGCTCGGCCTCGCGCTGATCCTCCTGTTCGGCGGCTACCTCGTGATCCACGGCCACCTGCAGGTGGGAGCGATCCTCGCCTTCAGCGCCTACATCACGATGCTCCAGCCGCCGTTCCAGCTGCTCGGGATGCTGATCATGCTCGGCCAGCGGGCGAAGGCCTCGGCGGGGCGGATCTACGAGATCCTCGATGAGGCCCCGACGGTGCTCGACCGGCCGGGAGCGATCGACCTTGCGAGCTGCGAGGGCGACGTGAGCTTCGAGTCGGTCGACTTCGACTACGCCGACGGTCCGGCGATCCTGTCCGACTTCTCACTCCATCTCACCCCGGGCGAGACGGTCGCGATGGTCGGCCGGACCGCGAGCGGCAAGACGACCGTCTCACGCCTCCTGCCGCGCTTCTACGACGTCACCGGCGGGGCGGTGAAGGTCGACGGCCGCGATGTTCGGGATCTCACGCTCGCGAGCCTCCGGGAGCAGATCGGCGTCGTCCTCGACGAGCCGTTCCTGTTCACCGCTTCGATCCGCGACAACATCGCCTACGGCCGTCCCGGCGCCGACATCGCCGAGGTGCAGGCCGCCGCGCGCGCCGCCGGCGCCGAGGAGTTCATCCTCGAGCTGCCCCACGGCTTTGACACAGTGGTCGGCGAGCGCGGCTACACGCTCTCGGGCGGCCAGCGCCAGCGGGTCGCGATCGCCCGGACGCTGCTCGTCAATCCACCGATTCTGATCCTCGACGACGCGACCAGCGCCGTCGACGTCCAGGTCGAGCAGGGGATCCACGAGGGGCTGCGGGTGCTGATGGAGGGACGCACGACGCTGATCGTGGCCCACCGCCTCTCGACCATCGGCCTCGCCGATCGCGTGGTGCTGCTCGACGGCGGGCGCATCGTCGCCGACGGCACGCACGCCGAGCTGCTCGCAACGACGCCACTCTACGTCGAGGTGCTCGCGCAGGTGGAGGAAGCCGAGCACCAGGCACGCGAGGAGCCGACGAGACGATGAGCTTTGGCGGTGGCACCGTCAGCGGCGGCGCGTTCGGGCGCACCGGCGGGTCGCGCGCGGCGGCCGCTCCCGGCGGCGGCCTCCCGTTCGCGGGCATCCCCTCCGAGCTCCAGGCCGGCGTCGATCAGCTGCTCGCGGAGGAGCCCGATCACGGCGAGCCGACGGCGCGCTTCAACCACCGCGGGGATGACGATGCCACGGCCCGGCTCACGCTGAGGGGATTGATCTTCCGCCACTGGCGCCTCGGGGCCGCCGCAGCGCTGCTCGTGACGATCGGGAGCATCACCAGCCAGGCCGGGCCGGAGCTGATTAAGATCGGGATCGACCACGGGATGTCGCGCAACCAGGGCCTCGGCGTGATCCTGCTGCTGGCGGGAGTGTTCCTCGCTGCGATCGCGGTCACGGCACTCGCCCAGCGTGCCCAGGCGAAGGTGACCGGACGGCTCGCCGCCCGCGTGATGAACGACCTCCGGGTGAGCGTCTTCACGCATCTCCAGCGCCTCGGGCTCGACTTCTACACGGACGAGAAGTCGGGAGTGATCATGACCCGGATGACGAGCGACATCGAGAACTTGCAGACGCTGCTCCAGGATGGCCTTGCCCAGTTGGCCGTCCAGGCACTGACGATGGTGGTGATCACCGTGGTGCTGTTCACGACCGACGTCAAGCTCACCCTGATCACTCTCGCGCTCGTCGTCCCGGCGCTGACGCTCGCGTCACTGTGGTTCCGCGCGGCGTCCGAGCGCGGCTACGACCGGGTCCGCGACGGAATCGCGAACGTCCTCGGGGACTTGTCCGAGAGCTTGCACGGCGTGCGGACCGTCGCCGCCAACAACCGCCAGCGATACAACATCATCCAGCACCGCAACGTCGTCGGCGACTACCGGGCCGCAAACAATTACACCGCCCAGATCAACGCCATCTACGGCCCGGGGACCCAGCTGCTCGGGTACCTCGGCCAGGGTGCGCTGCTCGCGATCGGCGGCAACATGGTGCTCCATCACGAGCTCAGCGTCGGCGCCCTGATTGCCTTCTTCCTCTATCTGAACCGGTTCTTCGCACCGATCCAGCTGCTCGTCGCCCAGTACAACACCTTTCAGCAGGGGCAGGCGTCGCTCGTGAAGCTGCGCACTTTGTTCGCGACGCGGCCGAGCACGCCCGAGGCCACTGCGGCGAGTGAGCTGCCGCCGATCCAAGGGGAGATCGTCTTCGATCACGTGACCTTCGGCTACGACCCCGCGGTCCCGGTGATCCGCGACGTCGACCTGCGGATCCGGACCGGCGAGACCGTCGCGTTCGTGGGACAGACGGGAGCGGGCAAGTCCACGATGGCGAAGCTCATCACCCGCTTCTACGACCCCACCGAAGGGCGGATCCTGATCGACGGGCACGATCTCCGCGAGGTCACGCTGCACTCGCTGCGCCGCCAGCTCGGCGTCGTGCCCCAGGAGCCGTTCCTGTTCGCCGGCAGCCTGCGCTACAACATCGCCTTCGCCTGCCCCGATGCCACCGACGAGGAGGTCCGGGAGGCGGTTCGCGCTGTCGGCCTCGCCGACGTCGTGCAGCGGATGCCGGACGGGCTCGACACGGTCGTCCACGAACGGGGGCAGTCGCTCTCATCCGGCGAGCGCCAGCTGATCGCGCTCGCCCGAGCGTTTCTCGCCCATCCGCGCGTGCTCGTGCTCGACGAGGCGACCTCGAATCTCGATCTGCTCTCCGAGACGAAGATCGAGGCCGCACTGGACATTTTGCTCGAGGCCCGCACCGCGGTGCTGATCGCGCATCGCCTCACGACCGCGATGAAGGCCGACCGCATCGTCGTCGTCGCCGACGGGCGAGTCGTCGAGATCGGCTCCCACGATCAGCTGCTCGCGCGCGGCGGACGCTACGCGGAGATGTACGCAACCTGGATCCGCGGCACGGAGAGCGCGGCGGCCTAACGCGAGCGCCTCGAACGGCCGCGCTCACGCCTGGCCCGCTGCGCCTCACGCTGCTCCGCCTGAGCGGCCTGCGCCGCGTCACGCGCCGCCCGCTGCGCCGCCCGCTGCGCCTCGCGCTGGTCGTGAGTTCGCTCGTGCCAGGCCGCCCGGGCGCTCCCCAGGGCGTCGAGAACCTGACCGCGCGCCCGCTCGGCGACGTTCGCCGCATCTTTCAGCTGCTGCCGCGTCCGGCGACCCTGAAGCAGCAGATTGAACGACCACAGACCCGTCTCGAGCAGCCGCGCGGCACGGTCGAGGTCGCCCTCCACGGCGTCTCGCAGCTGCTGTCCACGCAGGCCCTCGCCGACGTGGTGCACCGTCGACTCGAAGAAGATGTCCTGCAATCCGACGAGCGCGCGCGCAGTGATCATCGGCTCGGGATCGTGCGGGTCCACCTCTACGCGTGCCGCGAGCTCCTCGGTCGCGACGTCGACGACGCGGCGGTGGATCTCGAGCCATGCCGCCCGTAACGACGGAGTCGAGCGGACCATCTCGGCGAACATCGGCATGAACACGTCGGTCCCGTCGGGGATCATCTCGAACCCTGCGAGATCGTCCTTCAGCGTCTTGAGCACGGCCCGCGTCGGCGACTCGCCGGGCTCGAGCTCACGGAGCGCCGTGACGAGACGCTCCACGCTCTCATCGACCTCGTCGAAGACGAGCGACTCCTTGGTCGGGAAGTAGTTGTATACGGTCTTTTCCGAGACGCCGACGATGTCGGCGACCTCGGACACCTTGACGTTGTCGAACCCGCGCAGGACGAACAGCGCCGTCGCGACGTCGGAGATTCGCTGCCGCGTGAGACGCTTCTTGCGCTCGCGCAGACCCTCGCCGACCCGCCGGTCGCGCTCCCACATCTCCTGCGCCCGGCGCGTGCGCGCGAAGCGATCGGCGACGTCCTCGCCGAGCTGCTGGGCGAGGATGCGACGGACTCGATCGTCGCCGTCGGGGTCGCCGAGAGCCTCGTCGTCGGAGGGGTCGGGCGTCGTGCCTTCGTCAGCCACGACCACACTCTAGCGAATTGTCTAGTTGCAGAATTATTTCAGTCACTGTATATTGCCCATCATGTTCAATTCTCCCCTACCCGCAATCGAGGCGCACGGACTGACGAAGCGCTTCGGTGACTTCACCGCGGTCGACTCGCTCGACCTCCGCGTCGAGACAGGGACAGTCGTCTCCCTCCTCGGTCCCAACGGCGCGGGCAAGACGACGATGGTGCGGATGCTCGCGACGCTCCTGCGCCCAGACGCCGGTCGCGCCAGCATCGCTGGACACGACGTGGTCGACGAGCCCGACGAGGTGCGACGACTGATCTCCCTGACCGGGCAGTTCGCCGCACTGGACAAGAACCTGACGGCGCGCGAGAACATCGTCCTGATGGCGCGCCTGCGCGGGCGGAGCGCGCGTGCCGCGCGCGAGGTCGCCGACGAGCTGATCGAGCGCTTCAACGTCGGCGAGTTCCGCGACCGGCTGGTCAAGAACCTCTCCGGCGGCGAGCGTCGCCGCGTCGACCTCGCGGCCGGCTTGATCGACAGACCCCACCTGCTCGTGCTCGACGAGCCGACCACGGGGCTCGACCCGCGCAGCCGCCAGGTCGTCTGGTCGACCATCCGCTCGCTCGTGGCCGACGGCGTCACCCTACTGCTGACCACCCAATACCTCGAGGAGGCCGACGCGCTCGCCGACCGAATCGTGCTCATCGACCACGGCCGCGAGATCGCCGCCGGGACACCCGCGCAGCTCAAGGCTCAGGTCGGTCAGCAGCGCGTGGACGTCGTCGCCGCCGACGGCGCCGGGTTCGAGCGTCTCACTGCACGTCTCGCCGAGCGCTTTGCCATCACCGCGCTGCCCGAGCAGCGAACAGTCTCGATCGCGGCCCCCGACGACGTCGCCGACCTGCGCCGCGTCGCTGCCGCGGTGCAGGACAGCGGGATCGAAGTCGACGAGATCGCGCTGCGCCGCCCGACGCTCGACGACGCCTTCATCGCCCTGACCGGAGAGCCACCTGAGGGCGTTCCCGACCGCGAGCCCGAGGAGGTCGCAGCATGAGCGCCGGCACGAGCACAACCGCCCCTGGCCGCGGCTTCGTCGGCCCGGTCAGCTACCTGCGCAACACCGCGCTGCTCACGGAGCGCAGCCTGCGTGCGATCCCCCGGGTCCCCGAGCGTCTGCTCGACGTGACGATCCAGCCGATCGTCTTCATCCTGCTCTTCCTCTACGTGTTCGGCTCGGCGATCCACATCCCGGGCATCAGCTACAAGGACTACCTGTTCCCCGGAATCATCGGACAGTCGCTCGCCTTTAACGCGATCGGCGCCGGCGTCGCCACCGCCAACGACATCACCGAGGGAGTGGTCGACCGCTTCCGCTCGCTGCCGATCAACCGCCTGTCGATTATCAGCGCGCAGGTGATGGGGCAGTTCTGCGAAGCGCTGCTCGGGATGGTGATCGTGGTCGTGTTCGGCCTTCTGCTCGGCTGGACCCCTCACCTCACGCTCGTGCACGCGTTCGAGCTCGGCGGCCTCATGCTGCTGGCGATGCTCGCCTTCGTCTGGGCGGGAGTGCTGTTCGGGATGCTCGTCCGCTCGCCGGACGCAATGCAGGGCATCGGCTTCATCGTTGTCTTCCCGCTCAGCTTCATGGCGGGAACGTTCGTGCCGATCTCCGGCATGGCGGCCGTGCCGAGGACGATCGCTCAATGGGATCCGATCGCGGCGCTCGTCGCGAGCGTGCGCGGCCTCACGCAGGGCGTTCACTCGAGCGGCTCCTGGCAGCTCGATCACCCCGAGGTCGCGATGGCACTGTGGTGCCTGCTGATCATCGCCATCTGCGTCCCGCTGGCCCTCCGGCGGTTCAACAACACGCTCGCCGGCTGAACGAACGCCAACCAGCGTAATCTGGCCGTCGTGCGCATGCCGGCCGAGTGGAGCGAGCACGAGCGGACGCTGATCGCGTGGCCGTGCCGCATCGCGCTGTGGGGGGACACGATCGCGCTCGCGCGCCAGGACTACGCGGCGGTCGCCAACGCGATCGCCGCGTTCGAGCCGGTCACGATGATCGCCAACGCCGGCGCCGATGCGGCCCAGGCGCGGGCCGCGTGCGCGACCGGGGTCGAGGTCGTCGAGCTGCCGCTCGACGACTCGTGGATGCGCGACTGCGGTCCGATCTACGTTCGGCGCGGCGACGGCCGGCGCGTCGCCGTGCACTTCGGCTTCAACGCCTGGGGCGAGAAATTCGCGCCGTGGCAGCGCGACGCGGCGGTCGGCCGCCTGATCGCCGAGCGGCTCGGCGACGAGGTCCTCGACGCGCCGCTCGTGCTCGAGGGCGGTTCGATCTGCGTCGACGGCGCCGGAACGCTGATCACCACCGAGCAGTGCCTGCTCAACCCGAATCGCAATCCGGATGTCTCCCGTGAGCAGATCGAGGCCGCGCTCCGAGAGCTCCTCGGCGCGCAGCGCGTCGTGTGGCTCGGCCAGGGCCTGGTCGAAGACCGCGACACCGACGGGCACGTCGACCTGATCGCCGCCTTCTGCCGCCCGAATGAGCTGGTGCTCCAGACGGTCGATCCCGAGAACCCGAACTTCGCCCACTGCGAGGCGAACCGCGAGCGGCTGCACGCGGCGGGGATCAACGTGCACGAGCTTCCGTTCCTACCCTACGTGAGCGTCGCCGGAGAGACGGTCGCGGCGAGCTATCTCAATTTCTACATCTGCAACGACGCCGTGATCGTGCCGGTCACTGGTACCCCGACCGATGCCGACGCGCTCGCGATCATCGCCCGCGCCTACCCGGAGCGCGAGGTGGTCGCGGTGCCCGGCGCGGTGCTCGCCTATGGCGGGGGCGGCCCGCACTGCATCACCCAGCAGGTGCC
>PMOY01000142.1 GCA_003165655.1 Solirubrobacterales bacterium | reverse complement strand
GGTCCCGCACCGTTGTAGGCGCTCACCCCGAGGTTCTCGACCACAGACGCCAGACCGAGGAAGGTACTGGCACTCGTGACCGGGAACGTGAAGGTCGGCATCGCGACCGGGGTACCGCCGCCGGACTTGATCGCCGCGGTCAGGGCAGCGACGTGCGCTGCCTCTTCCTTGCCGAAGCTGGCCGCGTACTTGGCGCCCATGCCGGTGAGCCCTACGGTCTTGGCCTTGACCTGGTAGAAGTTTGTCTCCAGGTACTCGAGCGTGAGCGCGAAGTTGAGGATGTCGAGATCGGTGGTGGCGCCGAGCGCGTTTGAGACGAACGGCGCCACCGCGGCGGTGCCGTACACGGCGCCGGCGGCGAGCGCGCCACGGACGAGGAAGCTGGCGCGTGTCACGCCACCCACCTCGACCTCGGCGAGCTCTGGGTTTGCCAGTCTGTCAGTGATCATGTGAAGAAATTCCTCTCTCGTCCGGTTAGGCGATGAACGGCTTGACAGCGGCCAATACGGTCGCCGAGTTGGCTGGCACGGCAAATGCCCCAGTCGGGGTGATCATTCCGCCCGGAACCAGCGTCGCGAGCGTCGCCGCGTGCCGCGCCTCGACCGTGTGGATCGCCAGTGCGGCTGCGAGCACGACGGGACTGACGATGCTTGCCGCTTGGCCGAGGTAGGCCGACGCGCCGAGGTTCTCGACCGTGTACGCGAGCTTCGCGACCGCCGCGGCGGAGGTGATCGGGAACTTGCCGGTGGGCTTCGCGGCGGGGGTGCCGCCGAGCTTCAGGACCGTCGCGTGGAGCGCGGCCACGTGAGCCGCCTCCTGGGTACCGAAGTCCGCCACGAGCGATCCGACGGCGCCCTTGAACAGCTTGGCGGCGACGACCTTCGCGTAGAACTGATCTTCGAGGTACTCGAGCGTCAGCGCATAGTTGAGGATTCCGATGTCGCCCTTTCCGAACGCCACGGGAACCGACGGCGGCGCGGCGGGCGCAGCCGGAGCAGCAGCCGGAGCCGAGGTCGTGGTGGTCTTCTTCGAGCTCGAGCCGCAGGCGGCGAGCACGAACGCGCCGAAGCTCGCCGCGCCGGCTCCGCCGACGGCCTTGAGGAACTTCTTCCGTCCAACATCATCGCGGACGAGCTGCTCCACGATCCCCCGTGGCTGCGGGGCCAGCTCGTCTTCGTCTTCTCTAAGGCTTGTCGGCATTAGCGTGACCTCCGGTCAGGCGCTTGGACGCTTCCGGTATGGGCGTCTCTCGATGGATCCGGTCGCCGTCTTGGCACCGGAACTGATAACCGGCATTACGGGTCGGTCCGATCGACGGATCATCGGGCGGCGTAGAAACCGGCAGCTATTGTGTTGAATTCGTGTTGGGATGAGATGGCCGACCGCGGGCGCCGAGGCGCTCACAGGCGGCGCGATCGGGACCTCGGCGGCGGCGCGACCTTCGGGCTCAGAGGCGGCGCCGTCGGGCCCTTTCGTGACGCGCGGGTCAGGGGCTGCGGGTGTGATCCAAATCGGGAGGGGGCGCGTAACGTAGATCACAGTTTCTGCACAGCTTCTGAACGGAGAAAATACGATGGCCTCAGGAATTCTCAGTCCCACGCACCTGCTGGTGGTGCTCGTTGTCGCCCTGATCGTGCTCGGCCCCAAGCGGCTTCCTGGCGCCGGACGCGCACTTGGCCAGGGTCTGCGTGAGTTCAAGGACTCGATTAGCGGTGTTGCCCTTGACTCCCATCAGGGTCAACTGCCCTCTGCTGCCAGCCTGCTCGGAGGCTCGGATGTGTCGATGATGCAGATGCCGGCGCGTGAAACCCCCGGCGTGTCGCATGACAGTGCTCCCGTGGCAACCGCTGTGTCGCATGACAGCGCGTCCGTCGCTCCCGCTGTTGCGCATGACATCGCGCCATTGGCGCCAGTCGAGACTGCGTAGCGAGGTGCCGAAGGGGGCGAAGACTGACACCATGACGTCACGGATGACAAAGATCGGACGCGGGAACTCGATCGGCGATAATCATTTACAGGTGCTCGCCGACGAGGAGCTGATGGTTCATCTCGCGCGTGGCGACGCGAACGCGTTCGATCTCATCTATGAGCGTCATGCCGATGCCGCGTTCTCGCTGGCGTACCGGATCAGCGGGTCGCGGGTCGCGGCCGAAGAGGTCGCGCAGGATGCCTTCCTGTCCGTCTGGCGCAATGGGTCCCGTTACGAGCCGAGTCGCGGCAGCGTCCGCAATTGGATCCTCGGGATCGTCCACAACCGCGCGATCGATTCGCTTCGTCGCGCGGTTCGGCACGACTCCCGCCGCGCCGGAGATGAAGGGCTCGCCGAGCGCCTGATGGCGCCCGAGCGCACGGAGGTCGAGGTCGGTCGCAGGGAGCAGGCGAGCGAGGTCCGCGGTCTGCTCGCGGAGCTGCCCACGGACCAGCGCCGAGTGATCGAGCTCGCCTACTTTGCCGGCTTCACGCACACCCAGATCGCCGACATGCTCACGATTCCCGTCGGGACAGTGAAGGGGAGGATGCGCCTCGGGCTCGAGAAGCTACGCTCGCGTATGGATATGTCAGGGGTACTGACGTGAGTCCCATGGAGCCGTCCGATTGCGAGAGGCGCGATACGGCCAGCGCGTATCTACTCGGCGCGCTGCCGGAGCACGAGGTGTTCTCGTTCGAGCGGCATCTTGCGGACTGCGCGCAGTGCCAGAGCGACATCCATGAGCTCACCTCCGCCGTTGACCTCCTGGGCGGCGCCGTCCCGGCGATGGCTGCTCCGCCTGAGCTCGGAGAGCGGATCAGGGGCATCGTGCGGGCCGAGGCCGAGCTGCTGCGCGCAGCCGGTCCCGACGCCGACCGACCCGTCCCGGCGCCGCGCCGGCGATTCCGTGGCCTGGCAATGCGAATTCGGGTCCCTGAGCTCTCGCTGCGTCCGCGCATCGCGGTGGCGACGACACTCGCGGTCGGGGCTCTGTGCGGCCTCGTGGTCGGCGCGACGCTGCTCGGTGGCTCGACACCTCGTACTCGGACGATCAGCGCCGACATCCTCCAACCGGGGGTAGCCCAGGATGCGAGCGCGACGCTGCACATCACGGGTCAAAGCGGAACGATCAGCGTGAGTAACTTCCCGAGTCCTCCTGCCGGCCGCGTCTACGAGGTCTGGCTGCAGGGGGCGGGCCGCATGCCGCGTCCGACCGACGCGCTGTTCAGCGTCAACTCGAAGGGCAGCGGCACCGTCGCCGTCCCCGGCTCGCTGCACGGCGTGCGCGAGGTTCTCGTCACGGCGGAGCCCCTCGGCGGCAGCCTCGTCCCCACGCGAAGTCCGATCATGGAGGCGAGCACGGAGACCTAGCGGGCTGGTCGGGCCGGGCCGGGACGTCTGGGTGGCCCTTCGAGGCTAGGGCCCACGCCCTCGAGGCCGCGGTCAGTCGCCGCCCGGCCCGCCGGGGCGGCCCGGTTCGCGCCGCGCTCCCTCCACGAGGCGATCGCGCAGCAGCGCGAAGCCGATCGACGCCGACAGCACGGTCAGCAGCTGGCCGACCTCGCCGTCGATCGGGCGCGGACCCTCCATCACGAGGAGGATGGCGCCGAGGGTCTCGCCGACGACGGCGACCGGCACCGCGAGCACGAGCACGTCGGCGGGTGCTCCGAAGGCGGCCGCAGTCGAGGGCTCGAGCCAGGCCGGTGCTCCGTTGCGCAGCACCGCGGCGATGTCGGCGTGTGCTGTCACGGTCACCATGCACGGCCCGAGAAGGCCACGCGTCGTAGTGCCGAGGGCGAGCTCGCCGCCCATGTAGATGGCAACGCCGGCGTCGATCGGGGGGAGGCGGTGGATGATCGTCTCGGCGGTCGCGAGCAGCAGCGCCGACCCGCTCTCGCGCTGAAACAGCGCCGCGAGCTCGGAGACCGCGACGAGCCAGCGGTCGCGCCGCTCGACGAGCTCTGTCAGGCGCCCGTTCTCGCTCCGTAGCTCGGCGAGCTCGTTCTCGAGGTCGCGTTCATCTGTCGCACCAAGGTCCACCATTGCCACCAGCGGCGAGCGCCCGGGCTCGACGGGAAGCCGGTATAGGAGCGAGCGCGCCGTTGCCGCCGAGTGTCCGGACCACATGGGGTGTACGCATTCACGAGCCCGCGCGAAGCCCGCGAACAGCGCGAGCAGCGCCGACTCGCACTCGCTGCCGGGGAACCACGGCAGCGCATCGACCAGATCGGCCCCCGCGGTTGGGGATCCGGTGCGCTCGGCCAAAGCCGGATTCACGTACTCGATGCGCATCGGGGCCGGCCCACTGACCAAGAGCAACGGCACCGGAAGTCGCTCAGGGATCACCTCCAGCGTCTTCGCGGAGATGCCCGTGGGCCTTGTTGTGTTGGTTGCGGCGATCGCGTCGCTCAGCGGCACCCCCTCCTCGGCGGCGTGCCGCACCGCCACGACTCGGGCCGCGTCGACGAGCGCGTAACGCCGGGGCCCGCCGCTCACGCGCAGCGGGCGGGGAAAGCCGTAGCGTCGCTCCCAGGTCCGGAGCCGCTCGCGCGAGACGCCCGTCAGCGTCGCGAACCGCGACGCGCTCACCTGCGTGCCGGACGATTCCTGCACGGCGCCGGCCCCTGCTTCGCTTACGCGGCTCCCTTCGCCAGTAAGCTGACCACCCTTGTCCACCCCTAGAGTTCTAGCGCAAGCGCATTCTTGTTGGCGTGCCCGCGACTGTCCACCTTGTATTCGGCTGCGGCGCAGGGACGATGGTGACCGACTCCGAAATGTGGAGGTTTTCGTGAGTACCGCCGTGATTTCTGCAGGGCCGGCGCGATCCGAGCAGCTGTTCCGCCGCCGATCGGCGCCGGGATACAGACGCCGGGACCGCGTTCCGCCCGAACGAGAGCTCCTGCTCCGCTATCACCGGGACGGCGACATGGACGCTCGCGGAGCGTTGGTCGAGCGCATGTTGCCCCTCGTGCGGGCGCTAGCTCGTCGCTACGTCAACCGGGGTGAGCCGCTCGACGACCTCGTCCAGGTCGGCTGCGTGGGGCTGATGAAGGCCGTGGATCGGTTCGATGTCTCACGCGAGCTCCGCTTCTCGACCTTCGCCGTGCCCACGATCCTGGGGGAGATCAAGCGTCACTTTCGCGACCGAGCATGGTCGGTGCGGGTCTCGCGAGGAATCCAAGAACGCAATGCCCGGATTGGACGCGAGGTCGACCGCCTGTCGGCCCGTCTGGGCCGCTCGCCCACGATCGAGGAGCTCGCGCTGGCCACTGAGTCGACGGTCGACCAGGTGCTCGAGGCGCTGCAGGGCGCGCAGGCCTACGCGACGGTGCCGCTCGAGTCCTCGCCCGGCGAGGATGGCGAGCTGATGGAGTGGCTCGGAGCCGAGGATCCCGGTTACCAGCAGGCCGAAGAGCGTCTCGCGCTCGCGCGCGGTCTCGAGGTGCTGCCCGCGCGCGAGCGTCGGATCGTCATGCTCCGCTTCTTCGACGGCCTCTCGCAACGCGAGATCGCGGACCGCGTCGGCGTCTCGCAGATGCACGTCTCCCGTCTCCTGCGGCGGGCGATCGCCCGGATGCAGGGTGAGCTGGCGGCCTGACGCCGGGGGTCGAGACCCGAGCATGCCGGTGGCCTGACCCGGCCGGGCCGGCCGTCGGGCAAACGGTGTCGTGCACCCGCCGGCCGGCCCGGGGGAGGCAATACTCCGCTCACGGGTTGAACGCTCCGTCCTCCGGGTATAGAAATTGGTCATGGCTCGCGCGATCTGGACCGGTGCGATCAGCTTTGGGCTGGTCAACGTTCCCGTCAAGCTGTACGCCGCCACGTCCCCCAAGGGCGTGCGTTTCCACCAGCTCTCGAGCAAGACGGGGGGGCGGATCCGTCAGAAGCGAGTTGACTCGACCACCGGCGACGAGGTGCCGTTCGACGACATCGTCAAGGGCTACGAGATCACGCCGGATCGCTACGTGGTGATCACGCCAGAAGAGCTCGACACGCTCGACCCGAAGGCCACGAAGACGATCGACGTCGAGGATTTCGTCGATCTGGTCGAGATCGACCCAATTTACTTCGACCACTCCTACTACGTGGCGCCGGCGCCGGGCGGTGCGAAGGCCTACCGGCTCCTACTCGACGCCATGCGCGAGGCGGGCAAGGTGGCGCTCGCCCGGATCGTGATCCGCTCCAAGCAGCAGCTGTGCGCGCTGCGTCCCACCGGCGATGTGCTGACCCTGTCGACGATGCTGTTCGGAGATGAGGTACTCGCGCCCGATCGCCTCGATGAGCTCGATTCGGTGTCCGAGGCGGAAGCCAGCGAGCGCGAGCTGGCGATGGCGCGGCAACTGATCGATTCGCTCTCGAGCGACTTCGAGCCGTCGAAGTACCGCGACGAGTATCGCGACCGCGTGCTCGCCCTGATCGAACGTAAGGCGGGCGGCGAGGAGATCACCGTACAGCCCGCCGAGGATCCCCAGCCGGCGCCGGATCTGATGGCGGCATTGGAGGCGAGCCTCGCAGCGGTGAAGAGCGATCGGCCCGCCCCGGCGTCGAAGCCCGCCGCTCAGCGTGCGGCCGCCAAGGACGGGGCGGACGGCGCGAAGCGGGGCCCTCGCGCCGGCGCCACGAAG
>PMOY01000207.1 GCA_003165655.1 Solirubrobacterales bacterium | reverse complement strand
GGCCCACGCCGACGCCCCCCCACCGCCTCCGGCCCACGCCGCCGCCCCGCCGCCGGCGCCGGCGCATGCCGCCGCCCCGCCGCCGGCGACCGGGCCAACCTCGCGCGTCGAGCCGGACGCACGAGCGCAGACGCTGGGATTCCGCGAGCGAGGCCGGCTGCGGCGACGGGTGCTGTACCTTCGCCGCCTGCGGGTGGTCCAGCTTCGCGACCTCGGAGGCTTCGTGCTCGAGCTCCATCGATTCGGGATCTCCCGGGCTGACCTGGTGGCCGTGAAGGTCGCCGAGGCGGCCGCGACAGACGACGAGCTCCGTGCACTCGAGAGCGTGCTGTCCGAAGAACGGCCGTTGCGAGAGATACGAGAGGCTGGGATCGGCGGTATGTGCGGACAGTGCGGCGCGGTCCATGGCAGCGTCGACCGCTTCTGCGCCGCGTGCGGCACGCGGCTCGCCACCCACGTCTCCGCGAGCAGTGGCAGCGTCGGCAGCTCACCGCCAGACCAGCGGCACCCGGCCCGGTGAGCGCGCCGACGGAGCGTCTCGCTCGCGAGACCACCTGCACCCGTTGCGGCGCCCGGCTCGCGGCCGACCAAGACTGGTGCCTCGAATGCGGCGCCGCAGTGAGGACCCGGATCCTGCCGGCGCCCGACTGGCGCGTCCCGCTCGCGATCGTCGGTGCGGTCATCGCACTCGCCGCCGCGGCGCTGGTGCTCGCACTGATCTCGCTGTCGAACAGCGCCAACCGCAGCGACACGCCCGCCGTCACTTCAGCACCCGCCGCCGCCATCATCTCCTCGAGCGACTACTCGAGCATGCGCCCGGGCGACTTCATTGTGTTCTCGGGCACCTACGCGACCCGCACGCGGGCCGAGGCAGCCGCCTCGGCGCTGCACGCCCAGGGTCGGACGGGCGCCTACGCGTTCAGCGTTTTCCCGGCGTCCTAGCGCGCGTACCCGACCCCAATCCGACGAATCGGCCCGCCGCTTGCCTGTCAATCCTATTTGGACTAGTCTGTTTTGGACTTGGCTTCTGCGCGCAATCTTCCCGCCACCGCTCACGTCGTTCTCGGCCTGGTCTCGATTCGTCCAACGGCCGGTCACGATCTGGCGGGCTTCAGCGAGCGGTCGATCGGCAACTTCTTTCCCATCGCTCGGAGCCAGATCTATTCCGAGCTCGAGCGCCTGTGCCGGCTCGGGTTGCTCTCGGTGACGGAGGTTGCCCAGGAGCGTCGGCCGACCAAGCGCGTGTACGAGGTGACCGAGGCCGGCGAGGCAGACCTGCGCCTCTGGCTCGAAGACGGGGAGGTGCCCGCGGAACGCAATCGCAACCTCTTTCTCGTCCGCGTGTTCTTCGCGGATCGGATCTCGGGGCAGCGACTGGCCGCGCTGCTCGACGGGTACGAGGCGAACGCTCGCGCCCGTCGCGACATGCTCGCCGCGGTCGTCGAGAAGCTCGCCGATCGTCCGGGGTCGGCGTTTCGTCGAGCGACGGCGATGTTCGGGGTGCGCCACGCGCAGGCCACACTCGACTGGGTGAGCGATGTCCGACTGGTCCTCCGAGATATGTCGGTGTGTGGCGTTGAGTAAGCGGCGATACCCGACCGTGGGCCGGTGGTGACGGTGCTCGGGCGCCTGGCCAACCTCGCGTGCTCGCATCCGCGCCGGGTGGCGCTCATCGGCCTGCTCTTGTACGTCATCGTCGGTGTGCTCGGCGGGCCGGCACCGGGCGCCTTCAACGCACCGAACGCGTTCAACGATCCCGGCTCGGAGGCAACGCGCGCAGAGCAACGGATCCAGCGCGCGACCGGGGAGGCGACGAACCCCGGGGTGATCGCGCTGGTCCGCGCGCCGCGTTCCAGCAGCGAGGTGACGAGGGTCGCGCGCACGTTCAGCGCCGATCCGGAGATCGCGAGCGTCGCCGTTCCCCCGCCCTCGGGCATGTCCGCATTGGTCTCAGCTGACGGGCGGCAGGTCCTGGTGGCGGCGACGCTGCGCGCGGGCGCGAGTGAAACAGGCGTCGTCAACCACCTTCAGAGCGCTCTTGCCGGAGACCATGCCGTCGTGCTCGGTGGATCGGCGGTCGCAAGCCAGCAGGTGGGTGACCTCGCGACGAAGGACCTGGCGATCGCCGAGCTGATCGCGTTTCCTCTGCTCGCACTGCTTTCGCTGCTCGTGTTCCGTGGCGTGGCGGCGCTGTTGCCGATCGCGATCGGAGGCCTGAGCGTCCTCGGCGCGTTCGCGGTGCTGCGCGCGATCAACTCCGTACTCTCGCTGTCGCCCTTCGCCTTGAACCTCGTGATCGGCCTCGGCCTCGGACTATCGGTCGATTACAGCCTTTTCTGCGTCTCGCGTTTTCGCGAGGAGCTGGGTCGCGGCGCCGACGTGCCCGATGCCGTCCGGACAACTGTGCAGACGGCTGGACGCACCGTGCTCTTCAGCGCCGTCACGGTCGCCGGAGCGATGGCGTGCCTGACGGTGTTCCCGCAGCGATTCTTAATCTCGATGGGGCTCGGCGGGCTCGTCGTCGCGCTCGTGGCCGCCGCCTCGACCGTGGTTTTCCTCCCGGCGCTGTTCATGCTGATGGGACGCAGGCTGGGGAAAGTGACGCCGGGGCCAGACGGCAGCGGGCGCTGGTATCGCCTCGCACGCGCCGTGATGCGACGGCCCGGCGTGGTCGCGGCGAGCACCGCTGTCGCGCTCCTGCTCTTGGCCACGCCCGCGCTCGGGATCCGATGGAGCGGAATCGACGCGTCCGTACTGCCGACCGGCCAGAGCGCGCGCACGGTGTCTGACGTGATCACGCGGGACTTCCCCGGCGCGGACTCCACTCCCGCGATCCTCGCGGTGAGCGCGCCAAGGAGCGCCGGCCCGGCGTTGGACGCCTACGCCGGCGCGCTGCGGCGCATCCCCAACGCGCAGCAGGTATCCGCCCCGCGCGAGCTCAGCGGCGACACCTGGGAGATCGACGTCAACGGGCGCGGCACGCCGATTACGCCGGAGTCGCAGGATCTCGTGAAGGCGATCAGGAGCCACCCCGCGCTGTATCCGGTGGCGGTCGGCGGCGCGACCGCGGACCTGATCGACCAGCATGCCGCGACCTCGAGAACGCTGCCGGTCGCCATCGCGCTGCTCGTCGTGCTCACGCTCAGCGTTCTGTGGCTGATGACCGGCTCCGTGGTGCTGCCGGTCAAGGCGCTGCTTATGAACCTCCTGACCACCGCAAGCACTGCGGGGGTGCTCGTGCTCGTCTTTCAGGACGGGAACCTCACCGGGCTGGTCGGCTTCACCAAGCCCGAGGGAATCGAGCAAACGGACTTTCTCGTGCTTGTGGCGATCGTGTTCGGACTCTCGACCGACTACGGCGTCTTCCT
>PMOY01000420.1 GCA_003165655.1 Solirubrobacterales bacterium | reverse complement strand
CCACGCTCGAACACGTGCACCAGCCGGTCGGGCTCGCGCTCGGCCAGGTCGGCGACGATCCGAGCGAAGACGAGTTCTGAACGACTCACGATGCCGCGGTGGATGTGGGCCTGCCTCGAGCGAGTCTGCCCGTCCCCCACGTGTCGCCGTCGGCCATTCCGGTGGCGAGCTCGCCCAGCATGACCTCAGGTGCCTGTCGTTGTTCACTCACGATGATGCGCCTCCCCTCCTCAATCGAACCCGAACCGCCTACGGTATTCGGCCGTCCCGGTTGCCGACGATCCGCTACGTGTTGGCGCGGTTGATCCGCCACGATCGATCAGCTGGCCGGGGACGCAGCAGGCTCGGTCGTCGCGGTGGCCTCCGTCGGGGCGCCCTCAGGCGTGGCGCGGTGCTGAGCGTTTGCGAAGCGAGCCTCTGCCTTGGCCACCGACTGCTGGAAGAAGCCGACCATTTCCTGGCTACACGCGGCGTGCCATGTCGCGGCTGCCTTGACCCCGACGGTCGTGCCCTGGTAGCGCGGCATCACGTACCGGGCGAGCAGCTCGTAGCTGTGCAACACCTTCTGGTGAGGCGCCCAGTCGAGGTTGATGCAGATCAGACCACCGAAGCCGCCGCTCATCTCATGCAGCATCTCGATCGCGTCCGCGCAATCATCGGGCGTGCCAACGACCCACTGCCCCTTGTCGACCATGAAGTCGATGATCTCCTCTTCGGGTAGGTCGGGAACCGGCTGGCCGAGGGTTTCGCCCAGGTACTGGTGCACCCATTTGCCGGCTCCGAGTCGCACGTCCTCGAGCGCCTGCTCGCGGCTCTCGGCCAGATGAACCGGCACGGCGAACCGCCAGCCATCCCGGCTGATCGTCCTTCCGGCCTCCTCGGCCGCCTTCTCGGCGAAGTTCCACAGATCGGCGAGAGGACGACGCTTGTATTGGTCGCTGTCCGGGTTGACGAGATTGACCCCGAAAGTAAGGAGACCCTCGCCGAAGCGCCCGGCGAGCGTGGCTCCGGTGGGCGACGCCCCGCCGGTCGTGACCAGCGGGAAGTGGGGCCGCTGGTAGGGACGGATCTGCAGGAGCGCGTCCTTGAGCTGGAACGCGCCGCCTTCCATCGTGATCGGTTCGGTCTCGGTCAGGAGGCGCACCACGGCTTCGAGCCCCTCCATCCAATAGCGCCGGCCCTCCGTCGGGTCGAGCCCGCGCATGATCAGGTCCGGCAACAGCAGGCCGGGACCGGTTGCCATTTGAATCCGCCCCCGGGTCAGATGATCGAGCAGCGACATTCGTGCGGCGACGTCGAGCGGATGGTGGAGCGGCATGCACACCACGCCGGTCCCCAGCTTGATGTAACGCGTCCGCTCGGCCGCCACAGCCAGCACAAGATCAGGCGCGGCGACTGTCTCCCAACCCGCGCTGTGGTGCTCGCCGACCCAGACCTCGTCGAACGCCATCCTGTCGAGGTACACGATGGTGTCGAGATCGCGCTCGAACGCCACCGTGGGGTTCTCGTCGGTGCTGTGGTAGGGCGCCACGAAAGCCCCGAACTTCATGCGCTTGGGTCGAAACAAGGTGCCTCCAACTTCAGGTAGTGGTTGATTACGGCTGCATCCGTCGCTCGGAGCATGCCGATCACACCGCGGCGCCGACGGTCTGACGGTCGAAGCCGCGGTAGCCGTCGGCGGCGCTCTCCTCACGCTGCATGCGGTAGTTCCGGCCCCTCAGATAGGGAAGGATCACCTTCGGCCGTGCCCGGGATATTCGCGCCCATGTACCACGAGCCGGCCTTCGAGAAGGCTGCTCGGACCACGGCCACGTCAGGAAACTCGGTCGCGTCTTCAAACTGTCGAGCTGTCTCCGCCATCTGCGTCTCAGGATTAGCGGCCCGGGCTTGCAACGCCGGTGGCACGCGTGGCCCGCCAGGCAGGATACGACTGACTGTCGCGCAAGTCAAACCATGGCCGGACGAGCTCGCCCAGTCGGGCGGTCTCGATCTATCCGCCGAGTCGAACAGGTCGGAGAGCTGACCGCGGCCGGCAGCGCTGTGCAGATCAACTGGGGATCGACATCGCCGAGGTTGGGCGCGCAACCCCTCCTGGTCATGACATCGCTCACGGACATCTGTCGGGCCGGCGGCCGTAGCCGAGATCGGGCGCGACGCGTTAGAAGTGCTACGAGTTAGGCGACGAAGCTGGAAGCGCCACGGGCGCTGGGGCGAGCCGCTTGGTCTTGACGGGCGCATCGCGAGTTAAGAATCCCGTGGTCAGCATCTGGAAGACAGAGTCAACGATCGTCTCCTCGTCGAGCCCGCGCTCTCCGTGGTACCACCACGAGATGCCGTTCGCGGCACTGATCAGTGTGTTCACGGCGACCGTCGCGTCGATATCACGAAATCGACCGGATCGCGCGCCCTCTTCGTACGCCGATACGAACAAGGCCGCGTACTCACGCCGCCGTTTGGCCGCGCGCACGCTGCCCAGCTTGGCGATCTCCGGGCGCTCGTGAAGGAGGAGCGCGACCAGGTCGGTGTTCTGCCCCGCCGTCTCGATATGGGCGCGCAACATCGAGAGGAAAGCGTCCTCCGCATTCTGCTCGGCGGCCACGGCCACCGCGGTCTCGAGACGCGTCATCATCTGCTCGAACAGCGCGGCGAGGATTTCGCCCTTGTTGCGGAAGTGATAGTAGAGAGCCTGGCGTGTGACCCCGAGCTTGTCTGCCACGACCTCCAAGCTGGTCGAGCGGTAGCCGTGCTTGGCGAATAGGTCGGCCGATAAATCGAGCACTTGCCTCCGCGTTACGCCCCCCTTCGGCATTCAAATCCTCCTAGTCGATGTCCCGTCGACTGACCGGACAGCTCTGCTCGCGGTCGTCTTTCCGGCAAGTAAGCAATGAAGATACCACGAGCTACTGACTGCGGATTCAATCGCCAGTATAGATGCGCAACGCGAGTCGGACCGAAAGAACGTAGGCGGGTCGTGAGTTGCGGGAGCGAGCCGGCGAACCGAGACGTGATCGAGACCGTCGCGTGCGCTATCCAGAGAAGGTCACGGCCAGCTATCGACGGCGCAGCCCCATCGCCGGTGACGATCAGCGGGTTGACGTGAGCTCGGGCCTCCACGCGACCGACGAAGCGCTCGTAAGCCTCCGCGGCTTCGCTCGCCGAGGCGATGTTGAGCTCGACCAGCCGCAAGTCATCCTTGTGGGAAACGTCGGGCGAGCAGATCTTGAGCACTAGCGGGCCATCGAGCGAGGCCGCGAGCTCCCGCGCCTCTGGGCAGTTTCGGGGTCGTCGCAGGCGCCGACGAAGGCCACCGTTCGTTGGCGGAACAACCACAGTATCCAGTAAGCTTGCGCGGGCGCAAGGAGAGACGTATACTCCAATCTGGCCGACGTGTTCGGCCCCTGCCCGCGTCAGCCCGATTCGAGGAGACAGCCAGACGTGCCGAAACTTCAGTATCAGACCGACCTCACCGACCAGATGATCGAGGAGGCCGAGTCGCTCGTCGGCCAGCCTCTGCGGATCGAGCAGTGGAACCACGAGGCAACGTTCGACACTATCCGCCACTACACATGGGGAGTGGGCGATAACAATCCCCTGTACTGCGACGAGGAGTACGCCGCCGCGACCAAGTACGGCGACATCATCGCTCCCCCGACCTTCCTGTACAGCATCTTCTCGGCCGCGATGGGGCTCGGCATGACCGGCATCCAGCCCATCTACGGAGGCACCGAGTGGGAGTTCTACGAGGTGATCCGACGCGGGGACCGGCTCCGATGCGACGCCCGCGTCGGGCCGATCAAGATCCTTAGCGGACGCACCGCGCGGCGGTTCGTGATGCAGACTTGCCTGGTCGACTACGTACGCGTTGCCGACGGCGCGCTGGTCGGTCGCTCCGAGGGGCGCACCTTCCGGATCCCGCGCGCGCAGGCCGATGGCGGGCTGTCATACGAGCCGCGCCCCCCGCGGACGTGGACCATCGATGAGCTGGACGCGGTCATGGAACATGCTGTGAACGAGCCCGTGCGCGGAGCTCAAGCCCGGCCGTGGGAGGACGTAGAGGTCGGCGAGGAGCTGCCTAAGCTGGTCAAGGGCCCGATCGACCTGCAGACGATGACGGCCTACTACACCGGCCTCGTCGGCGCGCCCAGCATGAAGAGCGTCGAGATGAAGTGGAAGTACCGCCACTGGGGGCTGCATGACCCCGAGCGCCTGCCCAACAACTACGACCCAACCTTCTATTCTGAGATCACCAACCCCGGCCTGGGACACATCGATCCGCAGACCGCGTCCGAGGTGGGGATGCCGGGCGCGTATGGCAACGGTTCGCAGAAGTCGGCGTGGATGGCTCACACGGTGCTGAACTGGATGGGGGACGACGGCTTCATGACCGAGCTCGAGACGCGGCTGGTCCGGCCGGACGTGTTCGGCGATCTCGTCTGGTGCCATGCCGCGGTCAGCGGCAAACCCGAGCCGGGCATCGTCGAGCTGAAGCTGACTGCGATCAACCAGGACGAAGTTACGACCGCCACAGGCCGGGCGACTGCCCGACTGCCACAGCGGGCGGCCTGAGTCGAGCGCAGCGGGCGATGATCTTTCAGAGTCGGTTCGCCGACCTCGAGATCCCGGACCAGCCTCTGGACGCGTTCGTCCTGGAGGGTGCGGCGGAGCGGGGGGAGAAGCCGGCGATCATCAGCGCCACGACAGGTGAGGGCTACAGCTACGCCGGGCTGGTCGACAAGGTCCGGTCCCTAGCCGGCGCCCTCACCGTCGAGGGGCTCCGCAAGGGCGATGTCGTTGCGCTGGTGTCGACCAACCAGCCCAATTTCGCCGTGATCTTTCACGCGGTTCTCGCTGCGGGCGGGATCGTCACCACGCTGAACCCGCTCTACACGCCGTCGGAGATCGCTCATCAGCTGCGCGACTCGGGGGCCCAGTTCGCCTTCGCGGCCGACGCGCATGCCGACAAGGTCGGCGACGCGGCCCAGAGCATCGAGGGGCGGAATGTTCGGGTGTGGCGGATCGAGAGCGATCTCGATCGGCTGAGCGCGCCCCGAGCGCCCCTCGGCGTGGCCGGCGACCCGACCCGGGACCTCGCCGCGCTGCCGTACTCGAGCGGGACGACCGGGCTGTCCAAGGGCGTCATGCTGACCCACCGCAACCTGGTCGCCAACATCCTGCAGACCGCCGCCAGCCAGGGCGTCGAGCCCGACGACGTCGTCGCCGCCGTGCTCCCGTTCTTCCACATCTACGGCATGACCGTGACGATGAACTACTGCCTGTGGCTCGGTGCCACCGTCGTGTGCTTTGACCGCTACGAGCGGGACAGCTTCCCGGCCGAACTCGAACGGCACGGGGTGACCCGGCTCTACGCGGTGCCACCGATCATCCTCGACCTGGCCAAGCGGGCGGACCTGCACCGCTACGACCTCTCGCGGCTGCGGCGGGTCCTCAGCGGCGCGGCGCCCCTGGACGCCGCGCTCGCCTCGACCGCCTCCGACCGGCTCGGATGCCGAGTCACCCAGGGCTACGGGCTGACCGAGACGAGCCCGTGCACCCACCTCACGCCCCTCGGCGATGACGAGGCGCCACTGGCCTCGGTCGGACCGGCGCTGCCGAGCACCGAGTGCAAGGTCGTCTCGCCCGACACCGGGGAAGAACTTGGCCCAGGCGAGCGCGGCGAGCTCTGGATCCGTGGGCCGCAGGTGATGGCGGGGTACCTCGGCAATCCACAGGCCACAGCGAACGCGATCGATGGCGACGCTTTCCTGCACACCGGGGACATCGCCATGATCGACGAGCTTGGGTATTGCTTCGTCGTCGACCGGCTCAAGGAGCTCATCAAGTACAAGGGGTTCCAGATCCCCCCGGCCGAGCTCGAGGCCGTGCTGCTCTCGCACGAGGCAGTGGCCGACGCGGCGGTGATCGGCGTGCCGGACGCCGAGGCGGGAGAGCTGGCCAAGGGTCTGGTGGTACTCCGGGCTCCAGTCAGCGACGAGGAGCTGCTCGGCTATGTTGCCGAGCGCGTGTCACCGCAGAAGCGCCTGCGGCGGGTCGAGGTGGTCGACGCGATCCCGAGGTCGGCCTCGGGCAAGATCCTCCGCCGCCAGCTGCGCGATCGCGAGCGAGCGCTGCCGGCCTCCTGACCGCTCCCGCGGAGGCCTCGCGCGACTGGCAGAGCTCCGTTCCCGTGTGCCGTTCCATTCCCTCGGCCTGATAGCGCTCGTAGGCCCCGCGCATCTCGTCCTTGGAGGAGCCCATCGCCGAGAAGAAGCCATTCACGGCGGCAAGCGGTGATTCACTCATACGTCCTCCTGCTCGACGTGAGCCTGGACGGCGCCGGTCAACGGCTCGATCCAGCCCTTTGAGGCGGCGTGGCTGAGCATCGCAGCGAGAGATTCGCGCCACGATGAATCCGCGGCGGCCGGACCGGCCAGCTCCTCGAGCCCGGCGGGGTCGATGAACGCGTGACCGTCGGGCGCCAACCGGCCGTAGGGGGCCAGGGCCGTCGCCACCGCATCGGGGCCGGGCTCGCCGCGGACGACCACCTTGAAGGCGCCGAAGTCCTCCGCCCGGTGAAGGGTGACCGGTGACCCGGCCGCGGCGACGTCGATCACGATCTCCATATCAGCGGGCGAGCAGGCCGCCATCCACGATGATCGGTTCCCGGGTCATGCCCACGACCCCATGCTTTGGCACCTCAATATGCGGGGCACTATCGCATCGAGTTGACTGATGCGTAAGACCAGCCTACGAGACAGATCGCCCGACCGCTGGCACTGGTCGGCGCTGGACGGTCTTGACTTCGGAACCGGCCAGGTGGCCGTCACCGGCGCGGCCAGCGGCAGCGGTTTCGCCATCGCGGATGTCGTGGTTGCAAGCGGCTGCTTTGCGCGCAAGCAAGTTGGGCGTTAGACTGACGCAATGAGGGGAAAAGGTGGTGACGACGACGACCGAGAAACCTGAGTTCTCGACGATCGAGGACGCCGTCACGGCGCTCGCGCGGGGTCACATGGTCGTCGTCGTGGACTCTCCCCGCCGCGAGAACGAGGGCGATCTCGTCATGGCCGCCGACCGGGTCACGCCGGCCGCCATCAACTTCATGGCCAAGTACGGCCGCGGGCTGATCTGCGTTCCGATGCTCGAGGAGCGGCTCGAGGGGCTGGGAATCCCGGCAATGACCGTGCGCAACTCCGATCCCAAGGGCACCGCGTTCCACGTGTCCGTCGATCACCGCGAGACCTCGACCGGGATCAGCGCACGCGACCGGGCGCTGACCATCGCCGCCCTTGCCGAGCCCTTGAGCCGACGGGAGGATTTCACCCAGCCCGGCCACGTCTTCCCGCTGGCCTATCGTAAGGGCGGGGTCCTCAAGCGCCAAGGTCATACCGAGGCGGCCGTCGACCTCATGCTGCTGGCCGGATTCACTCCGACCGCGGTCATCTGCGAGATCGCAGGGGACGACGGCGAGATGGCGAGGGTGCCTCAGCTGCTGCGTTTCGCTTGGGAGCATCGTCAGAAGATCATCACGATCGAGGATCTCGTCGCCTACCGGCGCCGGCGCGAACCGCTGGTCGAGCGCGCTAGCCAGGCGCGCATCCCACTCGAGCAGGGCGAGTTCACCGCGGTTGCCTACCGGGGGCTGGTCGACGAACGAGAGCACGTCGCGTTGGTCTACGGCGACCCGAAGCCCGACGAGGACGTGCTCGTGCGCGTCCACTCCGAGTGCCTGACCGGCGACGTCTTCGGGTCCCAGCGCTGCGACTGCGGTACTCAGCTCGAGCTCGCGCTGAAGACGATTACCGGCCACGGCTCGGGAGTCGTCGTGTACCTCCGCGGTCACGAAGGACGTGGCATCGGGCTGATCGAGAAGCTGCACGCCTACGCGCTGCAGGATTACCAGCAGCTAGACACAGTCGAGGCCAACCTCGCGCTGGGCCATCCCGGCGACGCGCGGGATTACGCCATCGGAATGCAGATCCTCGCCGATCTCGGTGTCCAGAGGGTCAGGCTGCTCACGAACAACCCGAGCAAGCGCGCCGGACTCGAGACCTACGGCGTCTCGATCGTCGAGGACGTTCCCCTCGTCGCCAAGCCCACCCCCGAGAATGTCGCCTACCTGTCGGCCAAGCAGCGCCGCATGGGCCATACTCTCGGCCTTCCGGCGGCGCGCAAGGGCCCCTGACCACTGGGGATTTATCCACAGGAGCTCCGCCGCCTCGCTTAGGTTCGCGGTCGATTGGGTGTCCCGGAGCATCGGATTTCATCCGCCCGCGCCGGCGGGGAAGCTGATCGCCTTCGTCTCCGTGAAGCTGAGGAGGCCCTCGGTGCCGTTCTCGCGTCCGAGACCCGATTCCTTGAATCCGCCGAACGGGACCCCCGGGTCGAGGTACATCCCGTTGATGCCGACCATGCCGGTGCGGAGCTTCCGGGCGACGGCGTACCCCCTTTCCGGATCGGAGGTGATGATCCCGCCGCCGAGGCCGTAGGACGAGTCGTTGGCGATCTCCACCGCGTCCTCGATGCTCGCGTACGCGATCACGCTGACCACCGGACCGAAGATCTCCTCGCGAGCGATTCGCATGCCGTTGTCGACCTGATCGAACAGGGTGGGCTCGATGAACCAGCCGCGGTCCAGGCCCTCGGGCCGGCGGCCGCCGGTCACCAGCCGGGCGCCCTCGGACTTGCCGATCTCGATGTAACGCTCGACCTTGCGCAGCTGCGCCTCGAAGGCGATCGGCCCCATCTCGGTGGCCTCGTCGTGCGCATCGCCGACCTTGATCGCCCGGTAGTGCTCCGCCACCGCCTCGACGATCTCGGACTGACGGGCAGCGGGAACGAGCATCCGCGTGTTGGCCCAGCAGGCCTGGCCCGTACTGCGGACCCCTCCCTGCACGAGCGCGGGCAGCGTCGCGTCCAGGTCGGCGTCGTCGAGAACGATCACCGCCGACTTGCCGCCGAGCTCGAGGGTGACCCGCCCGACACGGTCCGCGCACACGGCGAGGATGCGCTTGCCGGTGGCGGAGCTGCCGGTGAAGGTGATCTTGTCCACGTCGCGGTTGGCCACCAAATGCTCACTCACCTCGCGGTCGGCGACGACGATGTTCAGCACGCCCTCGGGCAGGCCGATCTCCTGGGCGATGTCACCCAGCACGTAGGTCGCGAGCGGTGTCGTCGGCGACGGCTTCAACACGAAGGTGCATCCGGCCGCCAGCGCCGGGCCGAGCTTCATCGCCGCGGTCGGGAGCGGGCCGTTCCACGGCGCCACGCCGACGGCCACCCCCGCCGGCTCCCGAGCGACCCGGGACACTCCGCCGTCGAGGCGATGACGTGACTCGAGGAACGGGAAGCTCCGCGCCAGCTTGGCCACCTCGCGCAGCGTCGTGGCGGCCATGGTCGCGTATCCCGGCGCCTGGGTGCGCGGGACGCCCCGCTCCATGATGGTCAGCTCGGTCAGCTCGGGGGACCGGCGATCGATCTCATCGGCCATCCGGTCCAGATACTCGACCCGCTCCTCGGGCGAGAGCCGTGGCCAGGGGCCGCGATCGAACGCCTTGCGGGCGGCGGCCACGGCACTGTCCATATCCTCCGGCGTCGCTTCGAGCGCCGAGCCAGCGCGGGTCTCGCGAGACGGGTCGGTGACGGTCAGGGTACGCGTGGACCGGGTCGGTACCCACTGCCCGCCGACGAACACCTCGCGCCGCTCGGTCGAGAGGTGCAGATCGTTCATCGTGCTCATCATGTTCCCTCCGAATCGTTAATCTGGTCGCAGACAACGATCGAGCGAGCGACCTCGCCCGCATCGTCGCGAACACCCGCACGGTCTGCTCAAACTCCTCAAGATTCATGGAGCCAAGCCTGTCACTCGTGGGTACCGGCCCTGTGGCGCTCAGCCTGCTGGTCGAACACGCGCTGTGCGCCGAGCCCTCCGTCGATCCGGATGTCGCAGCCGCTGACAAACGAGGCAGCCTCGGAGGTCAGGAACTCGACCACGGCGGCAACTTCATCGGGTTGCCCCATCCGTCCGAGCGGAGTCCGGTCGAACAGCGACCGGATCAGATGGCCCCGATCCTGCATTTCGAGCGCGTTCATGGGTCCCTCGATCAGCCCCGGGGACACCGAGACGACGCGACCGCCGCGGGCGCCCCAGGTGGCTGCCTCCTGCTCGCAGAGGCGCGCCACGCCCAGCTTGGACCAGCGGTACGCCGCCTCGGGAGCGGTGAAGAAACCGTCGTCGATCGCCGCCAGACGATCGACCAGGTCGGGGACCTCAGGATTCTCCCGGATCGCCGCGTCGACGTCGTGACCACCTGCCGCGAGGAACATGCCGGCCATCGAGCTGAAACCCACCGCCACCGCACCGGGCCGGGCGAGAGGGGCGAACGCGCGTAAGCCGCGCCAGGTCCCAAGAAAGTTGACCTCGACCAGCGCGCGCCAGTCTCCCATCGCCGGAGAGATGCCGGCGGCGAGGACGACCGCGCCAATCTCGCCCGCATCTCCGGCGACGGCCGCCAGCCGCGCCATCGACTCGCCGTCGGTCACATCGTTGATCTCGACGACAACCTCCGCGCCGACATCCGCAAGCTCCGCCGCCACGGCCCGGAGCGGCTCCGGCCGGCGATCGGCGATCAGCATGACACCACCGCGGCGCGCCAGCCGCAGCGCGCAACATCGGCCCATCGCGCCGCCCGCCCCGGTCACGACATTGACACGCACAGGCCTCCTCGTGTGATGGTGTGCGGTCATGCGACCGCGATCGGGTTGACCGGGCTGCCAGTGCCTCCGGTGATGCGCAGGGGCACGAGCACGAACAGGAACTCATAGATCCGGTCGCCCGCGAGCGCCTCGAGGTCGAGAAGCTCCAGCAGGTGGATGCCGTAAGCGCCGATCAGCAGCTGGTGCACGGGCGCATGCTGGCCGGCCGCGAACGGGATCGCCTCGACGGCGATGTTGTCCGCGCCGACGAGTACCACATCACGCTCGGCGAGGAATTGGGCAGCGTCGACGTCCAACCCCGGGCTCGAGCGCTCGTACCTGCCCGGGTCACCGCTCCACACCGTGCTCCAACCCGTGCGCACGAGGACCGCGTCGCCGGCACGCAGCTCGATCTGTTCGCCGGCGATGGTCGCCTCGAGATCCGTGACCGTGATGGCCTGGCCGTCGGCGAGGTGCGCGACCTCTCGAACCCGAGCGACATCAAGCAGGACCCCGCGGGTCACCAGCGGCGGCATCTTGTCGATCCCGCACCGGCGGAGGCCGTCACTGCGCACGGTCGTGCTGCTGTGCCCGTTGAAGAGCCGCTCGCCCGTCCACACGTGCCCGAGGGCATCGACGTGCGTCGCGGCAGCATGCACCGGGAGCCCGAGGTAGTCGTCCGCCGCGCCGGCTCCACCCTGGAGCGGCTCGCCGGCGGCGAAATCACCCCCGTCCTGAAAGCACAAGTGCAGAGGACGAGGCCGTCTCAGCGAGCCCATCGGCACGCCGGCGGTCTGGATGCGCTGGCCGAGCGGGTACACGAACCCGCCCCTCGGAAGGGTCAGCGCTGAGCGCACGAGCTCAGGCGTCACGATGTTCATCACGCCCTGCTCGTCATCCGGCCCCCAGCGGCCCCAGTTACCTGGCGTGCCCGGTGTCAGACCCTCGTGGACAGTCTCTTGCATGCACGCACCTACTCGGGCAGACCGACCGGTTGCAGAAGCATGAGCTCCGCGATCAGCATATGCCGGTTCCGTCACCGGATACGACGGCCGCACCGACCAGAGACAAGTCCACGGTCATGCGCTCCGGTCTCGCCCGCCTACCAGCGAACCGGCAGCGTCCGGGTGACTGCGAACTGATTCACGGCTTCCTCCATCGTCATCGCCTAGCGGATCGCTCCCGGCCGGCTCAGCAGCTCGAGGAACCCTTCGCGCAGCGAACCGTCGACAAGCTCCAGTCGCACCCCATGAACGGTGCCGGGCGCAAAGTAGACGGCCGTGACACCCCCCGACTCGACGCGGGAGAGCGTCAGCTCCGGCTCGACCCCGGCCCGCCTGAACTCGCCCACCGCGGTCTCGATATCGGTCGCCCACATCCCGACATGATGGAACCCCTCGCCGTGCTGAGAGCCGTAGTAGCCGCCGTCGGGCTGCACTTGGATCAGCTCGTAGTGCGGGGGACCGTCGAGCCCGTAAGCGAGACGGAAGGGCATCGAGACATCGCGTCCCGACCCGTCGGTCATCTTGGATTCGCGCGTGATCGGGGCCGTGAAGCGGAGGCTGAGTGCCGTCGAGAAGCGCTCAACGGCCGCTTCGAGATCATGGACGATGATGCCGATATGCGAGTACGTCTCCCCCGTTGTATCGGAAAGATTCACGCCGGCACCGGTTGCATCGCGGAACCGATCGCCGTGCGGTACGAGCGCAGCTCCCGCGGAATGTTCCAGCCCAGCACACCTTCAACGACGCCGTTGCGGTGATAGACGGCGGCGAACTTGGCCTCGTCCGCGCCATGGGGCTCTACGGTCACCGTCGCGTCGGGCGCAAGGAATCCGTGCGCTTGGAGCTTAACGTCGTACTGGTCGGACCAGAAGTGAGGCACGGGCTCGAAAACCACGGCGGCGCCCAAGAGGTTTGCTGCCACCACGGTTCCCTGCTCGTTGGCGTTCATCCGGTGTTCGACGCGCATGCGCCTACTGAACCGCGGGTTGAACCACTCGGCCACATCACCCGCCGCGTAGACATGCTCAGCCGCCCGACACGTCTCGTCGCATCGGACGCCATTGCCCAGAGGGACTCCGCTGCCGCGCAGCCAGGCAGTCGCGGGGACGCAGCCGATGGCGATCAGGGCAGTGGACGCGTCGAGCCGGCGGCCGTCGGCGAGCTCGACGGCAGCGACCCTCCCGGCCTCGCCATGCAGTGCGACGACCTTCACACCGAGGTGCAGCCGAATACCGCGACGCTCGTGCAACGCCGCGATCCGCTGGGCAACCTCGCGTCCGACATGGGGGAGCATCGGAAGCTCGAGCAGGTCAAGGAGCGCCACCTCCAAGCCCATCTTCCGTGCCGTCGCAGCGACCTCACAGCCGAGCGGTCCGGCGCCAACGACCACGAGCGGCCCGCCCCGTAACAAGTCCGCACGCAGGGCTGCGGCGTCCTCCAGCGTGCGCAGCGCGTGCACCCCGGCCAGCTCGTGACCGAACGGGAGCCTGCACGGGACCACGCCGGTGGCGACCACCAGGCGATCGAAGGGCAACTCGTCGCCGCCCGACATGCGAATCCGGCGGCGCTCGAGATCGAGGCCCTCGACAGGCGTACCCAGTCGCCACTCTGCGCCGAGAGCGTCGAGCTGATCCTCGGCTCGCAGCTGCGTTCGATCGGGCTCCCAGCTGCCGTCCAGCACGCGCTTGGACAGGGGCGGCCGGTCGTACGGAGCGTGCGGCTCGTCCCCGATGATCGTCACCTCGCCGTCGTAGCCACGGCGGCGCAGTCCCTCGACTGTCGTGAGCCCAGCGGGCCCGGCGCCGACCACGACGACCTGCTTCGGTGCCATTACTCCTCGATCGTGATCGCAACCGCGGGGCACACATGCCGATCATAGTCGATCTTTGCGCGCGCGCAAGTTATGCTTTGACGCGCAACCGGCGTCCTTGGTCGAGCCTGGAGCGGTTCTGCTGCGAGCAGGCGACTTAGTCGATCCTGTCCCGCGAGCATCGGTGTCCGTCGATGCTCCGGTGCCTTGGCCCCGCGCGGGGCGTGGCCGCGTCAGGCATCCGGTGGGACGCCGGTTCGCTCGGCGACGTACGGGCCGCAGGAGAACTCGATCGGCACCCCATCGGGGTCACGCACATAGAAGCTGCGCTGTCCGGGGATCGGCAGATCGACGATCGGTGTCGGGTTCCACTTGCCGCTGGCGACGATCTCCGCGTGCTTCTGGTCCAGACCATCGACGTTGATGCATAGGTGGACGTTCCCGACGCGGCTGTGACCTGTCATCGGCCTCTGTTCGCCGCCCTCGAAGTACTGGACGAGCTGAAGCGCGAAGCCCTCGGCCGCCAGCACGATCCCGTTGATGACCGCCCCTCGGCTGTCGGTCAGGGTGTCGAACCACTCGCCGCCGGTCGGCTTCGTTCCGCACCGGACGATCTCCATGCCGACGACGTCGCGATAGAACGCTGCCGAGGCTTCGAGATCGCTGACGGTGATGCCGACGTGGTTGACGAGCCGGCCGAGCTCAGGCGCTTCGCCGTGTCGGTCGCTCACTTCGCCACCCAGCGCTCCCACCCGTCGGGAAGATCGTCGAAGTCCCATCGGCTTCCGGCGCCGGCAGGTCGCATTGCGATGTGCACGATCGGCTCTTTCGCGGTAGCGCCGTGCATGTGCACGACGCCTGCGGGGACGACCATCATCGTGCCCGGGCCGGCGTGCTGCTCCTCGGCCCCCGCGACGTGCACGAACCCGCTGCCCTCGACGAAGTAGAGGAGCTGGTCGGTCGTGTGCGTGTGCGGGCGATTACGAGCGCCGGCATCGAAGAACACAGCGACCACTTCGAAGCCGCCCTCACCTGGCGCGGGACGGTGGACCACCTGCACGTGGACGTTGCCGACGAAGTAGCTCTCGGGGCCGGGCTGCGCCTTCGACCGGTCGATTTTGAGTTCGGGGAGCGTGCCGTTCAATCGGCTCATCGGCTTACTATAAACTCGGCGTCCGCCGACGATCGAGGAGGAGGAGTGTCAGCGAGCTTCGAGGGCAAGGCGCTCGTCGTCACCGGCGCGGCCGGCGGGATCGGCTCGGCGATCGCCCGCCTTGCCGCCGCACGCGGCGGCCGCGTCCTGCTCGCGGACGTGAATCCGGATAGGGTGAAGCGGCTGGCACGTTCGATTGGAGACACTGCCGTCGCACACGTCGTCGACGTCACCGACCCCGAGGCGTGCACGGCGATGGTGGGTGCGGCGGTGGCAGCGTTCGGCGGGCTGCACGCTGCACTCAACGTTCACGGTGTCACCGGTGCGCATGCTCCAGTCGGTGAGGCCGGAGTCGCGGAGTGGCGGCGCGTGATCACGATCAACCTCGACGGAGCGTTCTACTGCATGCGTGCCGAGATTCCGGCGATCCTCGCTTCGGGCGGCGGTTCGGTCGTCAACTTCGCCTCGACGGCCGGCGTTATCGCCCACCCCCAGGTGTCCCACTACGTGGCCTCCAAGCACGGCGTGATCGGTCTGACGCGCGCGGCGGCGCTCGAGTACTCGGAGCAAGGTGTTCGAGTGAACGCGGTGATGCCCGGCTCGATCGCGACCCCCATCAACGAGGCCTTCCGCCAGAGCGAGACGTTCCTGTCGAACCTCCCGATTCGCCGTGCCGGGGAGCCGTCCGAGGTGGCCGAGCTCGCGCTGTTCCTCGCGTCAGACGCCGCGAGCTTCTGCACCGGCGGGGTATACGCGGCTGACGGGGGCTACACGGCGCGCTAGCGCGTTTGCGCGTCGGCAAGTATAACTCCACACGACATGCAGGTCCGGCAGCCGATCAATAAGGGCGCCAGGCGATCAGCCCGCGAGTACGTGGTCTGCCGCCAGGAGGACCTGCCGCCCGGTCGGATGGTGATCGCGCCGGTTGGCAAGTTCGGCGTCGGTGTATACAACGTGCACGGAATCCTCTACGCAATCAACAACTATTGCCCGCACATGGGCGGGCCGCTCTGCTCGGGTAACGTCTACGGGACGAACCTATGGGACGACGTGCGGGGGCGTGCCGAACACGTTCTCGACGGACGCATTGCCCGCTGCCCCTGGCACGCCTGGGAGATCGACGTCGCCACAGGCGTCTCGGTCGCCGACGCCCGCAAGCGGACTCGAACCTATGACGTGCGCGTCGAGAATGGAGAGGTGGTGTTGACGCGTTGAGCGGGCTTCTGATCGATGCAGCCGTCCAGCCGTTCTGTCGCGACGGACGGGAGATCTACGATTACATGGACGAGGTCAACCGAGACCGCGGCTTTCCGGACGTCGAGTCGCAGTGGTACCAGGCGCCAGGCGGTGACTACGACGAGAGTCTGTACGGCAAGGGGTACCCTGGCTCCGATCCCGAGATCGCGTCTCGGCACCTGTTCGAGGATGACGGCGTCGACGTAGCCATCCTCAACCCGCGGACTCGCGGCAACCTGCCGGACTTCCAGCTGAACACTGCGGTTTGCTCAGCGTCCAACCGATGGCTCGCCCATCGCTGGCTGGACGAGGGCAACCCGCACGGACGGTTCCGCGGCACGATCCGCGTCAACCCGGAGGACGTGCCGGGCTCCGTCGCCGAGATCGAGCGCTGGGGCGACCATCCGCTGATGGTGCAGGTCGGCGTGCCGCTGCAGTCGCGCGACCTGTACGGCCGGCCGCGGTTCTATCCGATCTGGGCCGCCGCGGCCGAGGCCGGACTGCCGATCTGCATCAGCACGAACGGAGGGGCCGGCCTGGAGTATCCGCCGACGCCGACGGGCCACGCGCGGACGTACTCGCAGTACATCGCCTTCATGGCCTACAACTACGTTTACCACCTGCTGAACATTCTCACCGAGCCTCTCTTCAAGGAGGTCCCCGGCGCGGTCTTCGTGTTCTCAGACGGAGGGGCGGAGCAGCTCACACCGTTCATCTGGAAGCTGGACACCCTGTGGCTTGGCGTGCGCGACCAGACGCCATGGGTCGACCGTCCACCGAGCGAATATCTCAAAGACCACGTTCGGCTCGGCTTCAGTCGCCTCGACAAGCCGCCGGGCGACAGCGTTCCGATCGTCGACTGGCTTGCTCAGACCGGTAAGGAAGATGTCGTGATGTACGCCTCCAACTACCCGTTCTGGTGGCGCAATCACCCCGACGACCTCTACGAGGGCACGACCAAAGAGCAGACCGAGAAGGTCAGATGGCGGAACGCCGGCGAGGTCTACCGCGGTGTGACGGCCGAGGCGGCATAGGCGAAAAGGAGCTGATGCATGTCGACCATTGAGGTTTCCGGAAGCGACCGCACACGGACGAAGGAGGTCGATGTTCGCTGGGTCGACGCAGACGTCCATCCGCTGCCGCACCCGGGTGACGGCTTCCTCGGCTACGCGCCCGACGGCTGGCGCGACAGGCTCGCTCCCCGCGGGCACGAGATCTCCGGTGTGAGCGCCCGCATCCTCGACCAGCCGGAGGCCAACAAGGCACCAACCGGCAAGGTCGACTCCTACTCGCCACGCGGCGGCCCGGCCTGCTCGGACCCCCAGTTCGCCGCGCAGCAGCTGCTCGTGGAGACCGGCATGGACATCGGGATCCTCCTGCCGATGGGACGGGATCACCGCAACCCGGACTACGAGCACGCGCTCAAGACAACGGTGAACAACTGGCTCGCCGACATCTGGCTCGACCAGCACAACCAGCATCGGCGCTGGCGCGGCTCGATTTCCGTGACTAATCGCGAGCCTGAGCTGGCCGCCCGCGAGATCGAGCGCTGGGCCGGCCATCCGATGATGGTGCAGGTGCTGATGTCGCCGCAGCGCCCGGCCTACGCATTCGGCGACCCGAAGCTCGACCCCATCTACGAGGCCGCAGCCCGGCACCGCCTTCCGGTGGCGACACACCTGATGGCGAACCTGCCCTACGAGAACTCGATTAAGCCCGTCGGCGTCGGCGGTCACTTCTCCGACTACATCTCAGCCTGGGGTCTGATCCTCGCCTCGCACTTGATGAGCCTGGTGTTCGACGGCGCGTTCGACCGGCATCCGACGCTGAAGGTCGTGTTCGTCGAGGGCGGCTTCCTGTGGGTGCTGCCGCTGATGTGGCGGATGGACGCGATCTGGGAGGCGCGACGCTCCGAGCTTCCGTGGGTGAAGCGCCGGCCTTCGGAGTACGTCCGCGACCAGGTCTACTTCACGACCCAGCCGCTCGACGACGTCGACACGCGCGAGGAGATCGCGTTCACGAGGTGGCTGGACATGGCCGCCAACCTCATCTTCGCCACCGACTACCCGCACTGGACCTACGACGACCCGAAGTGGGCACTGCGACGCCTGCCCAAGGAACTGCACCCGCGGATCCAGCACGAGAATGCGACAGAGCTCTACGGACTGCCGCAGACGGTGCCAGCGCTTCCGGGCGCATAAGCCGCCGACTCATGGGCGACGACGACGCCCGGGCGGCGATCGCGGCGGTGCTGCGAGAGCACGACCGCGCGTTCTCGGCCCTCGACTTCGACGCCGTCTCCGCCCTGTGGGATGACGAGGACGACGATGTCGTCTACCACGGGGAGGAATACCCGCGCCCCCAGGCGGGATGGCATCAGCTGATCGCACACTGGGCCAGGCTCGGCGCACGGCTGCAAGCGGCGGACGTCAGCACCGAACCGACGATCATCAGATCGTTGTCCGGCGACCTCGCCCTCGCGGTGCTGCTCATCGAGTGGCGCCTGGTGGGCGTGGACTCCGACGTGGAGCACGTCGGGACGTGCTGGGCGACGGCGCTCCTGCGCCGCCGCAGCGGCCGGGGGTGGCGGCTCTTCCATTACATGGAGGCGCCGATCCACCTCGATGGTGCACCCTCTGAGTAGCTGCGGACCCAGGCGCCCCGACTGCGGTCGAATGATCACGGCATGTTCGGGCCGTCAACCGCAGGCGCGCTGGCTAAAGCCCAACCGCCGCGACGACGCCCGCCCGCGCCGATCCTGCCGTCGCCGGTCGGAGTGCCGGGTCATCGAGGATGCCCGCGCCGAGAAGATCCTGCAGCAGCTCCACGACGTTCGTAGAAGCCGGGAGCCGGTCCCCCTCTCCATGCGCTAGGAGACATACTCCGTTGACTACCGCAATCAGGGCATTGACCGAGATCCAAGCGTTCGCCGGCCGCAGGGCGCCGCTTGCGACGCCCGATTCGAATGCATCAATGAACAGGCGCGCGTAGTCGCGGCGCCGTTCCTCGGCATGTAGCCACTCCAGCCGCTCGAGCTCCGGCCGCTCCCGCATCAGCACAACCACGAGGTCGGCATTGTCGAGGGTTACCTCCACGTGTGCGCGGACGAGGTACTCGAATCGAGACTCTGATTCGATCTCTTGATCTGAGAGCACCTCGAGCATGCTCAGCTCGAGCCTTGTCATCAGCTGTTCGAAGAGAGCGCCGAGGATCTCGTCCTTACTCTTGAAGTGGTAGTAGAGGGCCTGACGTGTGACATCGAGATTCGCCCCGACGAGTGCAAGGCTGGTGGCGCGATAACCGTCCCGCGCGAACAGACGAGCCGCGTGGCTGAGAACGTCCGTGCGCCTGACCGCCGCTCTGGCGCTCATGTGCTCATCGACTGTTCGTGTATCCGGATACGCAGATGATACTGCTGGGTTCTCAAAGCCTGGTCAGATCGCTATCCTTCGACTTGCTCGCAAGTCAGCTCCTTTCTTGGAGAGACCCAATATGAAAGCGGCACAGAAGAGGATCGAGCCAGACCCGAAGGGCCGGCGTGCGGCGGTGACTGGCGCTGGGGCGGGTATCGGCTCCGCAATCGCACTACATGTGTCGGCGGCCGGCGCGGCGGTTTTCGGCGGCCTGGACATCGAGGTCAACAACGCCGGCATCGTGCGCCCCGCCTCGCTCGAGCAGGTCACGCTCGTTCCGCTGATGCGGCTAGGCACCGTTCAGAAACGGTGATGCAGCCGGCGCAGACCCCGCTCAGCGAACTGAGCCAGATTGCGAGGGCCGTGGTGCCCATCGCGCGCGACGCCGGTGCGGTGATCCTCGAGCTGTACACCAGCGGTCTCCGCCCCCGCGTCAAGCACGACGGTTCGCCCGTAACGATCGCCGACGAGCACGCCGAGGCAGTGATTCTGTCTGGCTTGGCGCGGCTCGCTCCGGATATCGCGGCCGTCTCCGAAGAGGCGTCGGCGCGTGGTGAGCGGTGCTCCGGCGGGGATCGCTTCTGGCTCGTCGACCCGCTTGATGGCACCAAGGAGTTCCTGAATCACACTGGCGAGTTCACTGTTAACATCGCGTTGGTTGAGCGGGCACGGCCCGTGCTCGGCCTGGTGCTCGCACCGGCGCTCGGAGAGCTGTACGTTGGACTCCCCGGCAGAGGAGCGTGGATCCACCGTAACGGCACCTGGCTGCCGATGTCCGCGCGGCCGGAGCCCGCGCAGGGCCTGACGATCCTGTGCAGCCGATCCCATGGTGATCCGGCGGCGCTGAGGCGGTACCTCGCCGATCTGCCGGTTGTCGCCAATCGAAGCGCGGGGTCGTCGCTCAAATTCTGCTTTGTGGCCGCCGGGAAGGCTGACCTGTATCCCCGGTTCGGACGCACGATGGAATGGGACACCGCGGCCGCGCACGCCGTGTTGGACGCCGCGGGTGGCGCGGTGACGGATATCGCCGGTCGCGACCTCCTCTACGGCAAGCCCGGCTTCGAGAATCCCTGGTTCATCGCCCGCGGCAAGGCTCCTCGGCGAGCTCCGCCGACATTGGCTCGAAGCTGAGCGTTAGACGGCCCTTCCTCCGGATCCGCCCTGCTCGCGACCTTCCTCCAAATCCGATCGACGGAGACCCGCTATCTTACTCATTCGCAAGCAACATGAGCGAGGCGGCAATGAAGACGATGCTGACCTGTCCCTGTGGAAAGACCATCGAAGGCGAGGACGAGGATGACCTGGTCCGGAAGGTTCGCGCGCACCTCAGCGAGAGCCATCCGGGGCACGATTACACGCGCGAACAGATTCTGTTCATGGCCTTCTGAGCCCTGAGGCCGAGAAACGGCCCTGAGGAGACGTAATCGGGCTTGCCTTGCGATCCTCATCGCCAAATCCAAAGGCTCGGCTCGCAAGACGTCGGCGGCCTGTTCGGGGGTAGTGCTCGTGTCTCGATCCTGATCTCGGCGCCTCGGGCTGATCAGTGGACGTCGCGCCATTCTCGGCCCCCACTCAAGTCGCAAGCCGAGCTTTGTCGTGACCTGCAAGTTAGCGAACTGCCCACTTACTACGTGACCTCGACCGCTATCTGACCCCGGTTATCGTGGGAATAACAGTGCTACCGCCGAAAGGGTTGTCATTACTGTGCGCATCGGCTCGTGCGGCTCGCAGTGCACGGTATCGGCGCCCCGCGACCGCTCGAGTCAGGATCCGCCTAAGCTTTCGTGTGTGATCAAGCTGACCTTTACGTAAACTAGTATTTTGGTAGTATCTCGACTTGGATGATGAGTAGCGGCGGCGCATGCGACCGGAGTGGCGCTTCAAACGGTTCGGCCGTTCCGCCCACAGGCCGCGTCGATCACAGCGGCGCGCACGTGCCTGATCACTACAAGTGGATCGCTCTATCGAATACGACGCTCGGCGTCCTGATCGTGACTATCAACGCCTCGATCCTGCTCATCTCCCTGCCTGACATCTTCAAGGGCATTCATATCAACCCGCTGCTGCCGAGCAACACCAATTACTTGCTCTGGCTCATTCTGGGCTTCCTCGTGGTTACGGCCGTGCTCGTGGTTAGTCTCGGGAGGCTTGGTGACATCTACGGGCGAGCAAGGACCTACAACCTTGGTTTCGCCGTGTTCACGGTGTTCAGCGTGCTGCTGTCGGTGACGTGGATGAAGGGCAGCTCCGGCGCGCTCTGGCTGATCGCGATGCGCGCCCTCCAGGGCGTCGGCGGCGCGATGCTGTTCGCCAATTCGTCGGCGATCATCACCGACGC